>NZ_JBLVKW010000004.1:0-214806 GCF_048270745.1 Streptomyces sp. NPDC056231
GGATTGAGGCATGGCGGAGCCATGGTGATTGACGACAACGCGGCAGATGTGCGCACCCAGCCCCGCGACGCCGCCTCCCATTTGCCGGTCGGTCTAAGCATCCCGGCCCACCAACCCCGTGCGTGCACGTCACCCGATCGAGGATCTGCTGTTCCAGCTCGATGGTGCGACGCGTGAGCGTGTGCAGGTCGCCGTGACGACGGATCAGGCCGCGGTGAACTCCGGCAGCGCGGGCGACCCCGGAGGCCCGTAGCCCCGGCACCCCGGCCCACCGGCGTCCAGGACGAAGCCGGCCCGCTCCGGATGCGTCCCCCGGTACGCGCGAAACCACAAGGAATCACAGATTCCGTACAACCCTTGTGTCGGTCTGTGTGTCGTACAGTGCGTCCCCTGCTCTATCTACCGGGAGAAGTACGTGCACAACCGGATACGCCGCGCCGCCGCGGTCGCCTTCGCCGCCTCCGCCCTTGCCCTGGTCGCCGCCTGTGGAGACGGTGCCGCGGACGCCAAGGACGCCAAGCCGCGCGACGAGACTTCGGCTGCCTCCGAGCCGGCATCCGAACCGCTGAGCACCCGTGAGGCGGAGAAGGCGCTGCTGACCGACAGCGATCTCCCGAAGGGCTGGAAGCGGGACCCCGAGCTGGTCATCGACGGTTCCGAGGAGGCCGCGCCAGAAGATCTGCTCGCCAAGACGGCCGACGCGACCTGCCGGCCACTGGTGGACCTCTTCAACACGGGCCGGATCGACGCCGACTACAAGGCGAACGCCCAGGCGGTCTTCCTCAAGGGCAAGAGCATGCTCACCCAGGATGTCAGTGCCTACTCACCCGACCAGGCGGAGCGCGCGATGACCGCCCTGGGTAAGGCCATCGATGAGTGCGGCACGTTCAACTCCCGGTACGGGGGCGGGAAGGCCAAGGTCACCACCAAGACCCTCAAGGTGGACAAGACCGGCGACGAGACGCTCGGCCTCAGCCTCAAGGTGGCATACGGCGACATGGTGGTGGACGCGGAGTACGGCGTGGTCCGCGACGGGGCCAACATCACCAACGTACAGAACAACTGGGTTGACGACCGCGGCATCGAGGCCTTCAAGAAGGGCCTGGCCAAGGCCGCCGAAAACCTGCGCACGGCTCAGGGCTGACCCGTCCGGGAGCCTGCCGGGTACGGTCTCGGGCCCGGCACAGCTTGTGGCCGGCCTTGGCTGCTCCACGTGGTCGGGGCCGGCGCAGGCTGAGGTGACCGCCTCGATGGCCGGCAGCGCCAAGCGGGCGGGGACGGTGGGTCGCGGACGACGCTGCGACCCGCTCCGCGATGACAGGTGCGTCGCGCGGCATCGGGCCGCCGCTCGTGACTTTCATGGTCAGGACCGGCGCGGGCATGCGGTGGTGCCTTCCGGTTTGGGCCTGATCCGCGCGGCCGGAACAGCACGCTCGGCCCGGGGATGGCGGACAGCAGCAGGGACATCGCGCAGAAGGCAGCCAACCGGTGAAGATCAATCACCGCTGATTCGTCTCCCTGCACCCGCCTCAGGAACCAGGGAACCTTTGGCCTACTTTCCCAGCCGTAGACACACCAGCGGCAGATGTCCCAGGTGGCGCGGGAGTGCTGCGGCCGGGCGGCCACACGCCTCGCCGGCCTGCTGGCCGTGCCCGTTTCCCGCAGCACCGCGCTGCGTCATCTGTGGCGCCCACCGCTGCCGTAGCAGGCGGTCCCGCGGGTGATCGGCGGGGACGATTTCGCCCTGCGCCACCGCCACCGCTCCGCCACGATCATGAGGATGCCGGGCCGGCGATTCGAGCCCGCCCCTCTCGAATCGGCCCCCGTTCGGGGGCTGTTAACCTGCGGCGATCCATTCTTCCCTCACCGGACTCATACCGGTCCCTGACCAAAAGGAGGTTGCGCATGCGCGCAGGCAGATCCGGCTTCGCGGTCGTGGTCGCGGGAACGCTCGCCCTGGGGGCATTCACCGCGCCGTCCGCGCAGGCGGCGGACACCGGCGTCAAGGTGTCGAACCTGGTCCTGAACAAGGGCAAGTCCATCATCGTGGGTACCTCCGCGGAGGTCTCCCCCACATTCACGTATCACATGTCGTGGCCGTCCGGCCTCAAGCAGTCCAACGTGAACACCTACCTGTACCTGTACCACGACACCACCCCCGCCAAGGCCTCAGAACGCGGGGGCATCTACATGGGGCTCACCACCTGTGAGACCGGCTCCGTGGCCGCCAACTGCGAGGGCGAGCTGCACATCGACCCGCGAAACACCCTCGACTCGAACAACGACGCCACAACCTGGAAGAGCGCCGTCTGGGTACGTATCTGGAACGCGAACGGCGGGCTCAAGAGCGAGGAGTATCTGCCTCTCTCCCCCACCGTGCGGGTCAAGCGTGCGGCGAAGGTCACCGTCGACGCCTCGCCCGAGCCCGTCGCCAAGGGCGGCAAGCTCACCGTCACCGGCAAGATCACCCGCGCGGACTGGGTGCAGCACAAGTACACCGGCTTCGGCGGCAAGGCGGCCAAGCTCCAGTTCCGCAAAGCCGGTACCAGCACGTACAACACGGTCAAGATCGTGCAGGCGAACTCGACCGGCGCCCTGAAGACCACGGTCACCGCCTCCGCCGACGGCTACTGGCGATGGACCTTCGGTGAGACGAACACAACCGGCGGCGCGACCGCGGCCGGCGACTACGTCGACGTCAAGTGACGGTCTCCTTTCCTCGGAACAAGCCGACCCGGTAGCCCCGGAGCGGCGCGCCGGGCTCCTGGCGCACCAGGTGAGACAGTCATGGCCACTGACCCGGTGAGCCCGGCCGTCTCATCCGGCGCGCAACGTCGGCGGCCGGGTGGACCTTGCCGGTCTGCCCGCCCCGGGAGAGACGGGAAGGGCCCGCGCCGGTGAACGGCGCGGGCCCGATGGATCAGACTCCTCTCAGCAAGTGGTGGGGCGGAGGGCGAAGTCGGTGGTCACCGCCTCACCCGCCTTGAGGTTCACCAGCCTGGACTGCGGCTTCCAGCCATCCTGAGCCGCGATGATCTCGACGGGGTTGTCCCTCGGAGCCCAGATGACGTACCGGCCATCCGCATCGGTCTTCAGGGTGTGGCTCCAGCCCTTCTTGCCGTTGATCTGGACGATCGCCCCGCGCAGCGCGGTGCTGTTGCCACGGCAGTCGACGCCGGTGACGACGCCCGTCGACTTGCCCCAGTCCTTGGGCGGCTGCACGGTCATCGTCACGTCGATCGGTGCCACGGGCGGGGTGTCCGACTTGATGCCGAGCTGGGCGGTGTACTTACCAGGCTGCTGCACGCCCGCCGCCGTGGTGGCCTCAAGCTTCACGTTCACCGTGATGCTCTGCCCGGGCTGCAGCGTCGCCGAGGTCGGGGACGCGGACATCCACGGTACGTCGGTGACAGTGGCGCACTGGTCGAAACCGGGCAGCAGTTCGCTGTCCGGCGTCGGGGTGAAGCCGCCGGTCGAGCCACCGACCTTGACGAACCCGCACGCCGCACCCGCCCGGTAGCGGGCGAAGTTGGCGTTGGGCAGCGCCGACCAGGAGTTGGCCGCCGGGTCGTACGCCCAGCCCTGGTTGGTGACCGTGGTGGAGTTGTTGATGACACCGGTGGAGACCAACAGCAGGCCGTTCGCGGTGTCCGCGGTCGCCCCCCAGACGTCGACCGGCAGGTCGGCCACCTGGGTCCAGGTGTTCGCGCCCGGGTTGTAGGCGTACGTGCTCTTCAGCGTCGTCGGCCCGTTGCCGCCGGCGCAGTAGAGCGTGCCGTCGATCCCGCTGCAGCCCTGCCACGCCACCGCGACCGGGTACGCGGCGACCGTGGTGAACGTGTCGGCTCCCGGGTTGTACCGGACGGTCACATTGGACTTGCTGCAGTTTCCGTCCACGCACCCGCCGACCAGGTAGATCTGGCCGTCGACCACCCCGATGCCGGGCGCGGCCCGCGGGGCCGGGTTGGTGCTGGCCCGGGTCGCCCACGCGTTGGTACCGGGATCGTAGGCATAGACCTTGGCCGACGTATTGCCCGCGTCGTTCCAGCCACCGAAGACGTAGAGCTTGCCGTCGACGAACGTCGCTGCCGGCTTCTCCAGGCCCGCCGGCATGTCGGCGATCTTCGTCCAGGTGTTCGCCGCCGGATCGTACACGTAGCTGTTGGCGAGGTTGGCGGCGCCGTCGGTGCCGCCGACCGAGTACACCTTTCCGTCGTACGCGGCCACGGCGTTGTCCATGACCTTGATCGGGTAGTTGGCCGTATTGACCCACGGCGGCGCGTACGGGGTCGGCTCCAGGACGTCGCCGGGCTTGCTGTCGCCCCGCCAGGCGGGCGATACGCCGCCCCCCTTGACCCGGAGGTTCTGCAGACGCGCGCCACGCGTACCGAGCTTGTCGAAGCTGCCGGCCCGCTCGGACAGCTCGAACGTGGCAGGTGCGGTGCCGTCGTTGCGGATGGTGGTCGTCGCCGTCTTGGACTGGCCCAGCGTCAGGGTCCCCTCCACCGACGGCGGGGTGACGGTCAGCCGGCCCGACTTGAGCGCGAAGTCCTCCCGCGTGGCCCGGTCAGCCGCCACATCTACCGTGGATGTAACCGATTTGTACTGGTTCTTCGCCCCGGTGAACGGGTGCTTTCCGGTCAGGGTCGAGAACATCCAGTAGAAGCCGTCGCCGAGTTTGGCGTCGTCCGGAGTCGGTCCGGTCACCGCCTTCTCCGCCGGCTTGTCCTCACTGATCACTGTCGCATCGTTGAGCCCGGCGCCGGTGTTGCCGTCCAGCACCCGGCCGACCACCAGACCACCCGGGATCGGGTCGCAGGTCCGGTTGACGATCGACAGGTTGTCCAGCTCCCACCACCATGCGTAGGTGGCCTGGTAGTGGAACCGGATCCGCACGTCGGACTTCCCGGCCGCCTGCGGCACCGGGATCTCCTCCAGCACCGGACCACGCCGGCTGGTGCTGGTCCAGTGCGTCACGTTCTTCCAGGTCGTGCCGTCGTCAACGCTCACGTCGACGTCGGCGAACCCGCCGAGCGCCCGGTAGTCGCTGTTGAACCGCAGCACCGGTGCCGATACGGCGGACAGGTCCATCGCCGGGGTGATCAGCGCGGTGTCCATCGGCTTGCCGGAACCGGCGCTGTCACTGTCCGCGATGGCGTACTTGCCGCTGCCGCCGGTGAGGTTGCCCCGGCTCTTCGGGTCCGCGAAGTTCCAGCCGCCGTTGGGGGTGGTGTTCTCCACGCTCCAGCCGGCCGGCGTGTCCCCGGACTCGAACTGCTCGGTGACGACCGGTTCGCCGTAGCCGATCTTGTACCCGGTGGCGTCGCAGGCGGCCTCGACCGCCAGGTCGAAGTTCCGCACCAGGTCGCTGCCACTGACGGTGACCTGTGCGTTGCCTTGCCGGTAGGACGGGTACATCGCCTTGACCGTCAGGCCGTACTCGGCCCCTTGCGGCAGATCGACGCTGTACGCGCCGGTCGCCGGGTCGGTGAAGACCGGGCCGCCCGGCTTGCCGGCCACGTCGATGCGCGCATAGAGCGGCCAGCCGTGTCCGGAGCCGTCCTTCACCACGCCGCTGACCTTGCGCAGCGGAACCGAGTCGAGCGCGAAGCTCGCCGTCACCGTGCCGTTTTCGGGCACGGTCACTGTCTGGGACTTCGACGAGTAGCCGAATGCCGAAGCGGTCACCTCGTGCTGGCCGGCCGGCAGGGTCAGCTTGTACCCGCCCTGGTCGTCGGTGACGGCGCCACTACCGCCGACGCGCACCGTCGCACCGGCGATCGCTCCGCCGCCGGACTTGGTGACCTTGCCGGTCACCTCACCCCGGGGGCCGTTCACGCAGTTGGGAAACTTCATCGACCCGATACGGGTCTGCCAGTTGGCGGAGCCGGTCTGCGACAGGTACTCGGAGGTGAACCAGAACGTGCAGCCGTCCGTCGGGTCCACCGACATCGAGCTGTAGTCACCCCAGCGGGACGCCGAGTGGGTCTGTGCGCCGGTCCCGGCGATCAGGGTCCGCTCGCTCTGCCCCAGTTCGCCCAGCGGGTCACCGGAGAGCCGCCCGGCCATCCGGATCGACGGGAAGGACGTGCTGCCCGATGACGTGTAGCCGATGGCCAAGTTGCCGCTGACGTCCATGGCCGCGCTGGCCATCCACCGGCTCTCACCGTCCGGCGCATAGGTGCCCTGCTGATGGATGGCCCAGTCGGTGGGCGAGTTGCTGCGCAGTTCGTACCACCGTACGCCGGCGTGGTCGCCACCGACATCCACGGTGTGGTTGAGCACCATGGAGGCGTGGTCGCCGAAGTTGCGGTAGGCCGCCCGGTACATCAACCGGTCGGCGATCGCGTCCAGTCGCGCCGAGGTGCCCTGCTGCGGGATGCAGGACCGGGCACCGTTACACATGTTCGAGTCGAACGGTGCGGTCTCCAGGGACCGGTTCGGCGCCAGGTTGTTACCGAAGGTGGAGTTCGCCGGGTTGGTCCAGTCGACGTGGAAGTCCCACATCAGCAGCCGGTCGGTGGGCGAGGTGCCCCACGCATCGTCGTCGAACATGGAGAACGGGTTGGGTGCCCCGGCCGGCGGCGCCTGACCCTCTGCGTCGGCGGGCAGCAGGCCGCCGAAGTCCGGACCGAGGTGGAAGTACACCATCCGGGCCGGCTCGCCGGCGAGCATCTTCTCCCGCTCGAAGGCCACCGCTCCGGCGCCGACGAAGGACGGCGCGAACTCGTTGGTGGTCATGTAGTAGGCGTCCGGCCAGATCCCGTACTTCGGGTAGTCGTTCATCCGGGTCTGGTGGTAGAGGAAGTCGTACCGGTAGAAGGCCCCGGTCGGGTCCGGGGTCTGCGAGATCGCCATGCACTGGTGGTTGCCGGCGGATCCGCCCGGCAGGGCGAACTGGGTGATCATCCAACGATCGGCGGCCTCGTCGTAGAGGACCACCGGGTCGCCGTCGTTCCTGGTCTCGCACGGTCCGCCGAAGCCTGCGAAGACCGCATTGCCCGGCAGCGGCCCGAGCAGCTTGTTGCCGCTCTTGTCGAACACGGCGTAGTGGAGGTTGACCATCTGGACGTAGTGGTTGGGGCCGACATCGCCGTTGGTGTCCGGCGGAAGCACCCCGTCGACGTTGCCGACGCCCTCGAAGTTTGCCTTGAACTCAGGTACTTGGCTGGCGGTGAAGCCACGCTGGACCTGGCTGCTGCCCTCCTTCGCGGAGGGATTGACGGCGGCGCGCTCCAGCGATTGGGACAGCTGCACGGTGGGCTTGCCGCTGCTGCGCTTGGTGCCACCAGGCTTCGCGGAGATGTCACGCAGCTTTGGGGAGAGGTCGTGCTGCACCGCGTCGCGTACCTTCGCCTTCGCGGCGGGCTGCGCTTCGGGTGCGGCGGGCACCGTGTCGGTGGGCTTCGCCATGGCCGGCAGGCCACCGACGAGCAGGGCCAACAGGGCGAGTACTGCCACCAGTCCCGCTCGTAGCGTTCTTCGTCGTCGTGTACGTTGCATGGGACATAACCTCCTTGCCGAGGCAAACTAGGGATGTCTCAGACCACGTGGGGGGTTTGGGCGTGCGCAGTCGTCGTTCGGGTCGATCCCGGGTGACGCGTCCACGACAGTAAAGAGAACGTAAGGTCTTCTGAGAAGAGCGACTTCCGGACACTCGTGGAGCCAGAGCCCGGACTCATCTGCCTCAGTCGTTGAACAGTCGCCACGCGGTGAGGGCGGGCCCGGCCCGCATCAGCCCGGTGCACCCGGTCAGTTCGACGCCCAGGATCTTTGCGATCGGTCCGAGTCGGCGAACCACGCTGCTGTGGTGCAGGTGGAGAAGGTCGGCGGCTCGGCTAAGGGAGCCGGTGGCGCAATAGGCAACCCAGAACCTCAATATCTTCTGGGTTGCCTGCGATTCGGGCGATGTCGGCGTTGTCGCGTGAGGCGTCCTGAGGTATCTCGGCCAGCAGGACCAGCGCGCCCAGGCCGGTGTAGCGGATGGCTGATTCGCGCGGGTGGTGACACGGAGGACGGTGCGGGCCTGCCGCCAGGGCGCCGCTGAGAGCCGGACGGTCACTCCTGGCGCGCCACTGAAGGCAAGCCCTGTTCAGCCACATCTGACCCTCCCGGGCCACCCAACAATTTACGGGGACCTGTCGACCGAACTACCGGGGAGTCGACCGAGGACCCCCGGAGTTCGACGCACGGTGACGAGATCGGCCTGGACCCGCAGCGACATCAACCGCTCCGACGCGGGTACGGCCCTGATCCTCAAGGGCACCTCCTTCGGCCTCTTCGACACCGGCGTCGTCGCCGTCTCGCAGGACACCTCGGGCATCCCCGGATCCACCGAGACCGCCGACAAGCTCGGCTCCGCGGTCTCCCTGACCAACCTGTCCGGCTACGGCCGCACCGACCCGGTCATCGGCACCGAGGGCGAGGACGCGGGCAACGGCGCGCTCCTCCACATCCCGAGCAACAGCACCGGCCTGGGCGTGTCGACATCAGTCAACTACGGCAAGACCCAACTCGGCGCCGCGACCGGCGTCCGCCTGGGAACGACCCTGACGCGCTGAACACCAGGGTGCCGAGTTGGCAGTCCGGCTCACTGGGTGGGCGCAGCATGTGCCGTGACCACCCGTAGCGTTGTGCCGTTCGAAGGTCCCTGTGCTGGTGCAACCCGGAGTCCGGGTTCAGATCCGCGCTGTCACGGCGGGCCCGCCGCCGAGCCCGCCGGTCCGCGCACGGCACCGTACGCACCGTCCCGCTCCCGCTGCCGGTCCTGCTCGCGGTCCTGCTCGGCGAGGAGTCGGAGCATCCCGTGCACCCGGTCCAGCGCCTCGTCGGCCGCGTCGATCGCCTCGATGCACTGCCAGTAGAGGCTCTCCTCGCCGGTGTCACAGGCCACCGCGACGAGAGCCATCCCCATCTCCCCCAGCAGCGCGCCAAGACCGGTCAGGGCCGCCCGCGGATCGGCGATCTCGGCCAGCTGCGCGGCCCGCGCCGCGCCGGTCCGCACCACCGGATGGTCCGGCGCCACGCCGCCACTTCCCCCGATCTCGCCGAGCCGCCGCGCCTCGCCCCGCAGCACCTTCGGCCCCTGGGCCGCCAGCCGCTCGCCGATCGCCTGGGCCAGCGCCTGGACCTGCCAGGCCTCCGCCATGATGGACGGCGCGCCCCGGCTCTGCGCCAGAGCCCGCCGGCTTACCTCTATGAGCCGCTCCGCTTCCATGCGTCGCCCCCGTCCGAACGAAAACCCGCTCACCTCATCCATTACCCACAGTGAGGGGAGAGGTACCGAAAGGCCAGGGGATTTCGGAAATCTGTGGATACGAAGTCGACTGTGAAGAAGTCGATCACTCCGAAGAGTGACGACTTTGAGAATCCGGGGGCTTCGGAACCGGGAAGCGCGCTTCGTTCCTGTCGATCTTCTCCGCCAGCGCCGCCAGCGCATCGATGCCCAGCACCTCGCAGAACTGCAGCAGATACGCGAGCACATCCGCGACTTCGTCCGCCACCCGATGCGCCGTCTCGGGCTTCTCCATCACCCGCGCGGACTGCTCCGGCGTCAGCCACTGGAAGATCTCGACCAGTTCGGACGCCTCGACGCTGAGCGCCGCCGCGAGGTTCTTCGGGGTGTGGTACTGCTCCCAGTCACGGGCGGCCGCGAACGCGGCGAGCCGTCGCTGCAGTGTCTGTACATCGAGTCCGTTCACGGTCCCAGGTGTACCACCGTCGCACCCGCCGTCCCACGGGCCCGTGCGGCGGCCGCCTCCGCGGCCGTCCCCACCAGCCTGAGGTGCCCGGTCGAGCCGACCGACGCGGCCAGGGCCAGCAGTTCCGCCACCTGTCGTCCGTCCAGGTCCCGGTCGAGCCCGTCGACCAGAACGGTGAGCGTCTGCATGGCCGACGGCACCTCCGCCGCGGCGTCCATGGCCAGCACGCCGGGGCCGGTGAGCAGGACCAGGGCGAGCGCCAGATACCTCAACTCGCTGTCGCCGAGCCGCCCGACCGGGGTGAGGTGCCCGCCGTCGCGCTCCATCACTGCGCGCAGCAATCCGTCCGGGAGCCGCTCGACGCCCAGCCCCCTCACCGTCCCCGCGCATCCGGCAGCGGCCGCCGCAACCAGCCGGGCATGCCGCTGTCCACACTGGGTGTGGGTCCGTTCCAGTACCGCCGCGAGGTTGTCGCAGTCCCGGCGCAGCCGGCCCTCGCCGCCGGGCACCGGCGCCCGCATCCGCTGCGGCTGCGGTTCGCACACGAAGACGGACCGCAGGGCCACGACCATCTGTTCGGCGGCGGCGAGGACCCGTAACTGTCCCTCGGTCGTGCCCGCGACCCGCAGCGGCAGCAGCGCCGTGCCGAGCACGTCGTCCGGCAGCGGCGCCCGGGTCACCGGGACGGCGCCGGCCGTGTGCCAGGCCGCCTGGACCGTCGAGCCCCGGGGGTCGCGCAGCGCGGTGGTCAGCAGCTTCTCGCCGCCGCCGGTAAGCCGTTCACCGACGATCCGCAGGGAGGGCTCGGCCTGCACGGCGACGTCGAGCCGGACCGGTCCCGCCGGTCCGGTCGCCGTGCAGCCGATCCGGAAGCCTCGGCGGCCCTGGGCGTCGGGACCGGTCCGTTCGGGCACGTACGCCGCCGGATCCGGGAACACCTCGTCGAGCGGGTCCCCCGCGCCCAGCCGGGCCAGCGCCTCGTACGCCCGCAGCGCGCTGGACTTGCCGCTGCCACCGGCCCCGGTGAACAGCGTGAGCGGGCCCACCGGAAGGACGGCGCCACGGTGCGAGGCGAAGGCGGAGAGCCGCAGTTCGGTGACGACGGGGCCGGCGGAACGGGCCGCCCCGGTTCGGGGAGGCTCGGTTCGGACAGCCTCGGTTCGGACTTCTCGGGCGGCTGATGCCCCTGGGGTCGCCCACGGGTTTTCCGGACAGCGTGCAGTCATGAGCGGACCGTACGCACGCCGTCGGCCGGCGAACCGTTCCGCCCGCACGACCTTCCTACGATCGGGGGATGCCCGCCGCCGTGACCCCCTCGACCTCGATGCCGACCGGCGACAGAAGAAACACGTTCCGGTCGACGCGGTGCATTCCGCTGCCGAGCCCGAAGACCACACCGCTGGTGAAGTCCAGGATCCGCTTGGCCACATCGGTCTCGGCACTGGTCAGATCGAGCAGCACGGGAATCTGTGCGACCAGATACTCGGCCACCTCGCGCGCGTCCGCGAAGACCTGCACACGCAGCACGACCATGCGGCGCTGTTCGGCGGTCTCGTGGTCGTCGGGGACCGCGCGGTGGTCGACCCGTGACGGCCATTCGTTGCGGCTGCGCAGCGGTACGACCTGCGCCAGACCCTCCCACTGCTCGTCCGTGACGTCGTACCTGTCGTACCTGCTCACCGGACCACCCCGTCTGTGCTTCGGTCGGCGTTGCGCCGGTTGCACTCGCTGTTCATCGTGCAATTCTCGCGCCCCTCACCCGTTCGGCGTACCACCGACACGGGTCAGCGGCTGATCAACACCTTCTTCGGTGCCGAAAGCGCCGCGTCGCCGGTCACGTCGAGCGGGGTGAAACGGATCGGGAGATGCACCAGCGCGCGGTGGAACGGACCGGGCCGCCACGTCAGTTCGCCCGGGCAGCGTTCTGGGAGCGGAGCACGGCCACCACGGCGGTGACGACGGCGATCAGCGCCACGATCCATGCCAGGCCGTCACCGTATGCCTGTGGTCGGGCCGGACCCGCCCGGGCGGGGGGGAGGGGATCCGGGTGTCATCCCTCGAGGTCTGCCGCCCCACGGGACTGCTCCACCTCTCGCGCGACGACGGCGACATCGGTCATCACCTGAAGCACACTGGGCAGTTCGGAGCCGTCGAGGTGCCGGTACTCGCTGCCGATCGTCACCACGAGGCGTTCGGCCAGGCCGAGTTCGGGGTGGCGTCCCTCGGCGATCACCCGGCGGGCCGCCTCCAGGGCGGGCACTCCGGCCGCGTGGAGGGCGTGGGCACGTTCCCGTACGTACTCGAGATAGCCGATGTGTGCGCGCACGCCGGCCGGGTCGAGGACCGGACCGTGGCCCGGGACGATGGTCTCGGCACCGGTGGCGAGCACCTGTTCGCAGGCGGCGATCACCTGGGAGAGGGGGCCCGCCCAGTGCACCGGGTGGTCGCCCGGCTGCTCCGGGGTGGCGGCGAAGATGACGTCGCCGCTGAACACGGTGCGCTGGGCGGGCAGGTGCACGATCAGGTCGCCCGTGGTGTGGGCGGGGGGCAGGGCCGTCACCTGGACCGGGTACTCCCCCAGCGTCAGTTCGAGCTCGCCGGTGAAGTAGGTGGTCGGCTGCACGGGTTCGGTCCGTGACCAGTCGAACGGGCCGAAGTGGCGCTTGAGGTACTCACCGAGCGCGGTGGCCGGATCGCTGCCCTGGACGAGGGCGTGCTGCTGCTTCGGGGTGGGTTCGTAGTGAATGTGTTCCTGGGCCTCGCGGGTCGCGATGATCTCCGCGTCCGGCAGTACGCCCGCGCCCCAGAAGTGGTCCCCGTTGGCGTGGGTGACGATCACCCGGTCGATGGCGGTGCCGTCGGGCAGCCGCTTCGTGGACTCCGCCAGGAACTGGCCGGCGAGCACGGGATCGTACGGGGTGTCGATCCAGATCGCGCCACGCGATGAGGTCAGGAGACCGCAGTTTGCGAGGCCCCAGCCCCGTTTCGGCGGGAGCCACGCGTAGAGGTCCCGGCCCAGCTCGACGAAGTCTCCGCCCGTGATCGACATGGACGCGATTATGCCGACCGCGATCCGGCATCGCGTTCGAACTCGGCCACCGAGAGATCTGTTTGGCGCAAAGCCACTGTCCGCTCGCACCGATTGCGGTGCGACGGTGACGGTACGAGACCAGGCGCCCGCATCCTCGTACGACACCTTTCGGACACTTGGTTTTATTTCCCCCGACGGTGTCACGCTTCGCGGCCGTGGCCGATCGCGCGGCCGCCCAACAGGAATGCGCCGATCACCCACCGAGCATGGCTGAAAACAGACACAGAGAGGCCTCCGGCGACGGCGCCAGGCGTGCTGTCACCGAAGACCCCGAAGCACCCTGGCCCACTGCCGTGACCAGCAGTGTTCGCCCCATGAGGAGCGTCGTCCAGTGCGTGCGGCAGAAACCCGTCGGACAGGGCCGAAGCCCTGTCCGACGCTTCCCGGTCGGTTTCAGGCCGGGACGTTCTGGTGCCCCTCCCGGCAAGCCTTGCCGGTCACGGCACTAGCGGACCTGACCGCGTTCGAAGTACGCGATCAGCTCGGGGTCGAGGGCGGGCACGTCGTACGGTGCCCCGCCCTCACGCAGCGAGCGGGTCGCGAGGACCCCGGCGGCGACGCTCATCCGGGCGGCGACCGGAGAGGTGTCGGTGACACCGCCGTCGCGGACGAACCGGCAGAACTCCTCCATGATCCGGGTGTCACCGCCGCCGTGCGAGCCATCGGCCTCCGGCACCCGGTAGGTGATGTCGGCCTCCGCGCGGTATCCGCTGGGTCCGGTGTTCCAGACCTTGACCTCGTCACCGGGACTGTCGCCGAAGTTCTCCAGCCGCCCCTCGGTGCCGATGACGGTGTAGTTCCGCCAGTAGTCCGGGGTGAAGTGGCACTGCTGGTAGGCGGCCACAACGCCGTTGTCGAGCTGCATGTTCATCACCGAGACGTCCTCGACGTCCACGATGTGGTGCAGATCCTTGCGGGCCGTCGGCGGCCAGTCGAACTCCCGCAGCCAGTTGTCCGGGCGCGGGGTGTCCGCCTCGCGGCGCGGCAGGTCCCCGTAGACGAGGAGGTCGCCGAGGGCGTTGACGCGGCGGGTGTAGCCGCCGGCCAGCCAGTGCAGCACGTCGATGTCGTGTGCGGCCTTCTGGAGCAGCAGTCCGGTGGTGCGGGTCCGGTCGGCGTGCCAGTCCTTGAAGTAGTAGTCACCGCCGTAGCCGACGAAGTGCCGCACCCACACGGCCTTCGGTTCGCCGATGTCACCGCGGGCGATGATGTCGCGCATCAGCCGCACGACACCCATGTGGCGCATGTTGTGGCCGACGTACAGCCGGGTCCCCGTCTCGTACGCGGCGCGCAGGACGTTGTCGCAGCTCTCCACGGTGATACCGAGCGGCTTCTCGACGAAGACCGCCTTGCCGGCCCGCAGGGCATCGATGGCGATGACCTCGTGGGTGTCGTCCGGGGTGGCGACGATGATCGCGTCCAGGTCGTCCCGGTCGAGGAGCAGTTTGTAGTCCTCGACCGCGACATCGGTGCCGAAGCGCTCGGCCTCGCGCCGGCGCACCTCGGGGTCGAGGTCGCAGACGGCGGTGATCGCCGAACCCTGTCCGGGATGGTGGGCGGACATCGCGATGGAGCGGCGGAGGCCGAGCCCGATGACGCCGAGTCGCAGGTCTGACACGGGGGTCCCTTCTGTCTGTACGGGTGGTGCGGGCGGAGACTACTTACCGGCGATCGAGGCCTCGAACTCGGCCCGGATCTCGTCGCCGCCGCCCGAGCGCCACTTCTTCACCTGGTCCTGGAAGGCGGAGATCGGCTTGCGGCCCGCGACGACGTCGAGGACGGTGTCGCTCACCGCGGTGCCGATGGAGGCGCTCTTCTTCGTCGAAGCGTCCGAGAAGTGACCGCTGGTGGGGTTGGCCTTGCCCATCTTGAGGAGTTCTTCCTGCCAGCCGTGGATCTTCGAGGCCATCTCGGCCTTGCCGGGCAGGTAGATGTACTCCGGGGTGTTGGCGAGGAAGGCCAGCGGCATGGCAGTGGTCACGGCCTCGGCGTTGCCCTTGGCGGTGAGCTTGATGTCGCCGCTGGAGGTACGGGTGTAGTGCGTGCCCTCGATGCCGTTGTCGAGGAAGAGCCGCTCCTCGGTGCCGAACGGGGCGGCGAGGTAGTCGAGCACACGCAGCAGCATCTCGACGCGCTTGGCGTCCGCCTTCTTGGAGATGGCGGTGTAACCGACCGAGCCGTAGCCCAGGGTGTACGACGGGGTGGCTCCGGCCTTGCCGGCGAACGGCACGATGACGCCGAACGGGAAGTCGTACGTCTTGACGTCGGTCAGGAAGCTCGGGAAGGACTGCACATAGGCGCCGAGCGAGCCCTGCGCCACCTTCTCCATGGTGGTGCTGAGGTTCGGGTCCGGCCAGAACAGACCGGCCTTGCGGACCTTGACCCCGAAGGCCACAGCCTCCAGGTATTCCTCGGTCTCGTACAGGTGGGTGAGCTTGCCGCCCTCCAGCCGCCAGCCGGCGGGCGCGCCGAACCACTGGGCGAACTGGCCGACGTGGTTCACATACGCCGGCTCCAGGACGTACTTGTTCCGCTTGGCGTCGAGGAGTTCCTTGCCCTTGGCGAGGAAGTCCTCGGCGCTGGTGAACTCGGCGCCGCCGACCGGCTTCCAGAAGTCCTGGTTGACGACGTAGACCTGGCCCATGGAACCGTACGCGACGGCCACACCACGGATCTTGCCGTTGATCACGGCGGTCTTCCACGCGCTGGTGGGGAGGTTGGCCAGGTTCGGGTACTTCTTGACCGCGTCACCGGACAGGTGCGGCGTGAGGTCGTGGAACTTGGCGTCCAGCAGCTCGGGGACGTGCTGGAGACCCTGGTTCGGCGGGAACCACACCAGGTCGGGAATGTCCCCGCTGGCGACGATCGCGTTGAACTTGCCGGGGTAGCCGGCGCCCTCCTCGACCACGATGGTCATGTCGAACTGCGAACCGAGGCGCTTGTTCAGCTCCTGCCAGTAGGCGTTCTTGCCCTGGGCCGGGGCGGGCGTCGTGAACGTCTCGGTCAGCGCGGTGATGCGGCTGCCGTCACCGGGAGCCTTGGCCACCGACTTGGTGAGTTCCTTCGGGTACCGCAGGTACGCGGCGTCCAGACCCGAGGCGTTGCCGGCGAGGTCCGCGGGGGCGGTCTGCGCGGGGACGTACGTCGGGAGCTTCAGCTTGGCGGAGGCCTTCGCGCCGCCCTTGCTGACGGTGGCGCCACTGCCGCACGCGGTCAGGGACGACAGGCCCGCGACGGTGAGGCCGGCTATCCCCGCCGCGCCCATGAAGCCGCGCCGGGACAGGTTTGTGGACATGGGTGGTGCTCCTTGAAGTGTGTGAAGTGCGTCGGGCGATGTCCGCGAGAACGGATCAGCCCTTGATCGCCCCGGTGAGGACGCCCTTGACGAAGAACTTCTGCAGGAAGGGATAGACGCAGAAGATGGGCACGATCGCGATGATCAGCACGGCCATCTGCAACGAGGTCGCCGGCGGGATCGCGTGAACGCCCATGGCCTGCGCATTGATGCTCTGGCCGTTGAGGACGTAGGAACGCAGGATCACCTGGATGGGGAACTTGCCCGAGTCGTTCAGGTACAGCACGGCGTTGAAGAAGCTGTTCCAGTAGCCGACCGCGTAGAAGAGACCGACCACGGCGAGGACCGCCTTGGAGAGCGGGAGGACGATCCGGAAGAGGACGGTCACCTCACCCGCGCCGTCGATCCGCGCGGCGTCGTACAGCTCCTCCGGAATGCTCTGGAAGAAGGAGCGGACGACGACGATGTTGAACGCGTTGAGCAGTACGGGAAGGATCAGCGAGGCATAGGTGTCGAGGAGCTTGAACTGCTGGACGGCCAGGTACGTGGGGATGATGCCCGGGGCGAAGAGGAACGTGCCCAGTACCAGCAGCAGGATCGGCTTGCCGAGAACAGTTCCTGGCCGCGAGGTGCCGTACGCGATCATCACCGTGCACGCGAGGCTGAGCGCCGTGCCGATCAGCGTGATGAAGATGGAGACCACGGCGGCCTGGGTGACGACCCCGCCCGAGAGGATGACCCGGTAGGCCTCCAGTGTCGGGTGCTTCGGCAGCAGGACGTAGCCGCCGTTGGCGTTGAGCTCCTCGCGTCCGGCGAGGCTGGTGCCGATGGCCAGGAGGAACGGGTAGAGCACGATCACGGTCAGGACGACAAGGGCCGCTGCCTTCGCCCCCTGCCCGTACCAGTGCGGTCGCTCCATCCACGGCGGGCGTCCGGACGCCGTGCGGCTGCGGGTGGTGCGCCGGGGACTGAAGCGCGCCGTTCGCGGTCGGCTCGCAGAGGTCTGCTGACTCATCGGTACACTCCCTGCTCACCGAAGCGGTGGGCCAGCTTGTTTGCGGCGAGGATGAGGGCGAATCCGATGACGCCCTTCATGAGACCCGCGGCCGTGCTCATCCCCCAGTCGCCGTCGATGACGCCGTGGAAGTAGACGTAGGTGTCCATGACTTCGGAGGCGTCCGCGCCGACGGCGTCGCGCTGCAGGATGATCTGCTCGAAGCCGACCGAGAGGATGTCGCCGAGCCGGAGGATCAGCAGCATGAGGATCACCGGCCGGATGCCCGGCAGAGTGATGTGCCAGATCCTGCGGAGCCAGCCGGCTCCGTCCATGGCCGCGGACTCGTACTGGGCCATGTCGATCGAGGCGATGGACGCCAGGAAGATGATCGTCCCCCAGCCGCAGTCCTTCCAGATGGCCTGGGCGGTGATCAGCAGCTTGAAGGTACCGGGGTCCGTCATCACATTGCCGATGTTGACCCCGTGCTCCATCAGGAGCGTGGTGACCGAGCCCGCGCCGCCGAGCACCTGCTTGAACATCGCCACCACGACGACCCAGGACAGGAAGTGCGGGAGGTACACGATGGTCTGGATGAACCGCTTGATCTTCTCGCTGATGAGCGAGTTGAGCAGCAGCGCCAGGGCGATCGGGGCGGGGAAGTAGAGCAGCAGCTGGATCGCTGTGATCTGCAGGGTGTTGGAGACCGCGCTCCAGAAGTCCGGTTCGGCGAGCAGCGCGGTGAAGTTCGTGAGGCCGACGAACGGGCTCTCTCTGAAGCCCAGGAACGGTTGATAGTCCTGGAAGGCGATGACGTTGCCTGCGAGCGGCAGGTAGAAGAAGAGCGCGAAGTACAGGACGCCCGGCAGGCAGAACAGCAGGAGCGCCTTGTCCCGCTTCAGTCGGTACCGCAGCGGCTGCCGTATTCGGCCTGTGCCTCGCTTCTTCCCGGCGGGTGAGTCCGCGTCATCGGGGTCACGGGGCTGCGGCACAGGCGACCGCACGGATGAGACCGGCGCATCTGCCATCGTCACAGGCACCTCCAGGGCTGATGGAGCAAGGGGGAGTGTCCCGCGATCACGGCTGCGGCACGCTCCGGTGACGGTGCGGCCGCTGCTCCCTCGCGGCGACAGCCACATAGTTCACGACAGCGCACCTTGATGGCAAGAGTTGTTCATTTCGCGCTGGTAACGAACATCTATAGACATAGAAAAACTCTGCAGGAGGTCCGGCTCAAGTCCGTTGAGACCCCAGGTCAGGCACGGAAGGAGCGCGGAAGCATCTCGATGAGATCGCCGAACCACTTGCCAGTGGGTTCATTGCGGGTCCAGGATGCAACATCGTGCTCGATCTTGCACCGAAGAGCACATCTTCCAACATTCCCAAGCAGAGACGGGTAAGCCTGTATGAGCTCTCGCACGTCCAAGTCCGGCTTCCGCCGGCTCGGCCGCATCGCCGGAAGTGCCGTCGCGGCACTGGCACTTGCAGCAGGCATCGCGATGTCCACGGCAGGCACGGCGAACGCCAATGAGGACGGCTGGGGAGACACCCCCGGCACGTACACGCACTACACGTTCCCCGCCGGGACCCCGGACCTGTCGTCCGTGACATGGAGCACCACAGTCACAACCGACCCCGGCTTCACCTCGCACACCTTCTGGTCGCATCAGTTCGGCTTCAACCAGGGGAACGGCGGCTACATCGGCATGCAGGACAACGGGGGCGAAGACCAGTTGTTCCTCTTCTCCGTCTGGGACGTGAACCAGGCGAAGCCCGGAAGCAAGGGCAGCTGGTGCCAGGACTTCGGCGGCGAGGGCACCGGTTACAGCTGCCGGATGAATGTGCCGTGGAAGGCCGGTCACACCTACACGTTCAACGTGGCGTCGGAGGGCGGCGGCTGGTTCGGCGCCACCGTCGAGGACACCACCGCCCACACCTCGTTCAAGCTGGGCAGCATCCTGACCCCGGCGACCGGGATCAAGACGGCCGGCATGGTCGACTGGGTCGAGTACTACGAGTGGAGCATGACGCGCTCCACCTGTGTGCAGCAGCCCTACAGCGCGGCCACGTTCGGTCTGCCCAAGGCCACGACCCTGAACAACACCCAGGTCACCGGCACCGCCACCCGGCCCGATAACAACGGTGACTGCGCCAACGTCACCAGCACGATCGGCCCCGAGGGCGGCGAGCAGGTCCTGGGCATCGGCAACTCCACCCGGGACGCCGTGACCGACCGGGCGGGCAACTGCCTGGACGTGGACGGCGTGGACTACGCCCAGCTCGAATGGGCCGAGGACGCCGATCTGGCCGCCGCCGAGAACCGGGCCGCCGTCGTCGAGACGTGCCACCGGCGCACCGATCAGGGCTGGGTGCACGGCGCCGACCGGACGCTGCGCCTGGTGAACAACTTCTGCCTGACCGCCGCGCCCGGGACGGCCGGGAACGACAAGAAGGTCCCGGTCACGATCACGACCTGCGCGGGCACGCCCGGACCGCTGACGACCTGGACATACGGCGCACACGGCTCGATCGTGAACGACGCGACCGGCCAGTGCCTGTACGCCCCCGGCGGCAACGAGACCGGGCACCGCGTGGAACTGCGCGACTGCACCGGCAGGGCCGACCAGCGGTGGAACGCACCCCGCGCCTGATCCCGCGGCGCGGCGTCACCGCCGGACCGGCCGGCGTCACCCTCACACAGCGATGACGGTGACGCCGGCCTCGGTGAAACGGGCCTTCGCGTCGCGGGTGATTCCGGTGTCGGTGACCAGGAAATCGACCTGGCTGAGATCACAGACCCGGGCGAAGGCCCGCTTGCCGATCTTCGAGGAATCGGCGGCCACGACCACCCGCTGCGCCTGCTGGGCGAGCAGCCGGTTGATGCTGGCCTCGCCCTCGTGGTGGACGTACGCCCCGCGCTCGGTGTCGATCGCGTTGACACCCAGCACGGCGACATCCAGCGTTATCTCGCCGAGCACGCCACTGGCCAGCGGCCCCGTGAGCTCGTACGACTGCGGCCGGGCCACTCCACCGGTCACCACGATCTTGATCTGCGGCCGTATCACCAGCTCGTTGGCGATGTTGAGGGCATTGGTCACCACCGTCAGGGTCGGCTGCCCCCCGGGGCCGGTGTCACCGACGAGGTCGGGGCGCACGGCCAGCGAGCGGGCAACCTCGGTGATCGTGGTGCCACCGGTCAGCCCCACCACCTCGCCCACCGCCACGAGTTCGGACACGGCGCGGCCGATGGCCTGCTTCTCCGGGGCGTTGCGTCCCGTCTTGTATCGCAACGCCAGTTCGTAGGAGACTCCGTGCGCGACGGCGCCGCCGCGGGTTCGGGTGAGCAGCTGCTGCTCGGCAAGCTGGTCCAGGTCGCGGCGGATGGTCGCGGCCGACACGTCAAGCGTCGTCGCCGCTTCCTCGACCTCCACCCGGCCGTGTTTACCGACCAGCTCAAGCAGCGCGTCCCAGCGGGCATCCCTGGACAAGTGAACTCTCCTTACGGGCCCGGGATTCGAGCGCCCATCCCCTTGGGCAGTGTCACCGGACATGCGCAAGGGTCGCACAAGGCGCCGATCAGTCAAGTCCCATGCAAGCAGGATGCTTGATAATGCTTGCAGAACGCGTATAACGTGCGTGAACGAGCATCCCAACACCCATACGGAGTGTAAAAGTGTCGTTTGTCGAGATTGAGACAGCCAGCCAGCCGGAGTGCTGGCGTCGCGCCGCGGATCTGGCAGAGAGCCAGTCGGCCGCCCTGCCCGCCACGGGCGAGCGCATCGCCGTCGTCGGCTGCGGCACCTCGTTCTACATGGCCCAGGCGTACGCCGCGCTCCGCGAGGAATCCGGGCAGGGCGAGTCCGACGCGTTCGCCGCATCGGAGTTCCCCTTCGGCCGCAGCTACGACCGGGTCGTGGCGCTCACCCGCTCGGGCACGACGACCGAGGTGCTGGAGCTGCTCGACCGGCTCCGTGGCGTCACCCGTACCGTCGCGATCACGGCCGACCCGAACACCCCGGTGATGACGTCCGCCGACGATGTCGTCGTCCTCGACTTCGCCGACGAGCAGTCCGTGGTGCAGACCCGGTTCGCCACCACGCTGCTCACGCTGCTCCGTGCCCACCTCGGCCTGCACACCGACGCCGTGGTCCGCGACGCGGAGACCGCACTGGCCGAGCCGCTGCCCGAAGGGCTGCTGGAGTGCACCCAGTTCACCTTCCTCGGCCGGGGCTGGACGGTCGGTCTCGCCAACGAGGCCGCGCTCAAGATGAAGGAGGCGTCGCTCTCCTGGACCGAGTCCTACCCTGCGATGGAGTACCGCCACGGTCCGATCAGCATCGCCACCACCGGCACCGCCACCTGGGTGTTCGGTACCGCACCCGAGGGTCTTGAAGAGCAGGTCGCGTCGACCGGCGCCCGCTGGGTGACGAGCGGCCTGGACCCGCTGGCCGAGCTGGTTCGCGTACAGCGTCTGGCGATCGCCCGCGCCGAGGCCGCCGGCATCGACCCGGACAGCCCCCGTCACCTGACCCGCTCGGTGGTTCTCTCCGAAGCCTGACCAGTGGACGGGCGGGTGAGGGGCCGGCCGTGGAGGCCGGCCCCTCACCCCTGTCGCAGCGCTCGGGGCGTGTCGCCCGTGACGACGGGACGGCCCAGTTCCGCGTCCCGGTGACGTCGCACCGGATCTCGGGACAATCCGCCCCGCCGGCCGGGTGCGTCGCCCCAGGCCGCGCCGGGGACGACCCGGTGGCGTCTTCGGCCGGCCCTTCGCCGGCGCCTCGGGCTACTCCTCGAAGTAGGCGTCGAGCACCACGTCGAGTTCTTCCGCCCACGCCTTGAGACTGCTTCTGGCGGCCGCCTCGACCTCGGCGTTGAACCAGCGCCGGGACGACATGTGGACGGTGACGGTGAACCGGCGCCCGAACCTGGGGACCTTCACCTCGACCGCACCGACCTCGTCCCAGTGGAACTCGGCCTCCTGGTCATCCAGCCGGAACCGGATGCCGTCACGGTCCGCGGTGATCGAACCCCGCCGGTCGCTGACCTCGAATACGGGCCCGTTCTCGTCCTTCTCGCCCTTCTCCTGTTCCTCCTGCTTCCCGTCCTTTGCGTCCTCCGAGCCGGAATCGGCGTCGGTGCCCCCGGGGGCACCCTCCGCAAGGGCGTCGTCAGGGGCGGCACCCTCGGGCGCCGGCTCCTCGGGCTTCTCCTGGTCCAACTCGGACGTCCCGACGGTGCGGGGGGCCGTGAGACCAGGTATGTACGCCGGGTCTGTCCCTGCGGCGTACGCGGGCTGAGTGTTCGGATCTATGCGCTGCTCCACGGCGGGCAGTATGGCCGACGAACCTGTACGAGACCAGTAAGACCGACCTGCAATTGGGGGGTGGCGTCGCGGCCGCGGACGCCGAGACCTCGACGCGACGCCGTCAGGCCGCCACGCCGCCGGACGGCACGGCAGCACCTCGTCATTCAGCCGGAATGGCGATCTCGAACCAGATGGTCTTGCCGCGCCCCGCGGGCGAGCTTCCCCAGTCGCCGGCGAGCGCGTCGACGATCAGCAGTCCGCGCCCGGACTCGGCCCCCTGGTTGGTCTCCTCGTCCGCGACGATCGCCGTGGGGACAGGCGGATGCGGGTCGCTGTCGCGGACCTCGACGCGGATGCGGTCCGGGTACTCCCGCAGCCTCAGTTCCACTTCGCTGTCGGCGTGGATCAGTGCGTTGGTGACCACCTCGGTCGTCACCAGTTCGAGGGTGTCCTGCAGCCGCACCCTTCCCCACTGGCTCAGCAGGTCCCGCAGGAACAGCCTGACCTGGGCGACTCCCTGCAGGTGGTGTCGCTGTACGGACATCCGCGCCGTCCGCCGGTGGCCCTGCAGATGCGCTCCCTCGTACCGCACCAGCAGCAGAGCCGCGTCGTCGGCGAGCACCCGCCACTCGCGCCGGTCCGCGACGATGCGGTCGGCGAGCACCTCCAGGTCGTCTCCGCAGTGGTCGGCGAGCACCCGGCCGAGCCTCTCCATCGCCGCGTCCGATCCGAGAAGCCGCGCGTCCAGCAGGCCGTCGGTGAACAGTGCCAGTACCGAGCCCGGCTCCAGCAGTGCCTCGCTCTGCTCGTACAGGGCCAGTGGGTCGACGCCCAGCGGAGGTCCGACGGGCAGCGGTCCGGTGAAGCTCCGTCCTCCCGCGCCGACAAGGAGCGGACTCGGGTGGCCCGCGGTCGCCGTGGCGGCGGTCCCGGTCGACAGATCGAGCCAGACGCAGCAGTAGGTGGCGTACAGATCCGTGTCCAGCCCGGACAGGAGCCGGTTGCTCCGCTCGAGCACGGTGGCCGGGTCATGGCCCTCGGTGGCGTACGCCCGGACGCCGCTGCGGAGCTGCCCCATCACCGCCACCGCCTCCAGGCTGTGGCCCTCCACGTCACCGATGACCAGGCCGATTCCGCCGCTGGGCAGCGGGACGATGTCGTACCAGTCGCCGCCCACCTCCGCCCCCTCGGTAGCCGGGAGGTAGCGGGCCGTGGCGACCGCCTCGATCAGATGCGGGAGGCTGCGGGGCAGCAGACTGCGCTGCAGGGTCTGGGTGAGCGCGTGCTCGATCTCGTACGAGCGGGCCCGCTCCAGGGACTGGCCCACCTGCTCCAGCATGATCGCCAGGACGGCGAGCTCCTCAGGCGCGATGGGGCGCGCGGGTTCCGGGAATTCCAGGACGCAGCAGCCCATGGCGCGACCGTTGGAGACGAGGGGGAGATAAGAGCGGGCCTGGACCTCCGGGTCGGGATCGCCATCCGGATAGGCGTCCCGCAGTGCCTCGGCGGACCGGAACGACCGGATCTCGAGCGAGCGGATCGTGTCCGTCTCCGGGGTGCTGCGGGACAGCAGCGTCCCCTCCACCCGCTGCACCGCCTCGCGTGAGAACCCCGAGGCGCCGATCACATGCAGCCGCCCCTGCTTGGCGAGGCACAGCATCACCGCCCGGCCGCCGAAGGGCCGCACCACTTGGGATTCGGCGGCGGCGAGTACGTCCCGGATGTGCACCGCGGCCGTGAGCTCGGCGGCGAGCCGTTGCAGCTGGTAGAGGAACATGCTGCTGGTCGGCACGGGGACGATCGGCGACTCCGCTCCCCCGTTCCTCTCCGTGGGGGCGTTGCCGCGCGGCAGCGCGGAAATGAACAGTGGGAGGTCCGGAGCCTTCATCGACACGCCCTGCTGGGCGAGGTCCTGCAGCTCGACAGCCAGGTCCTCCGCGACAACCCTGAGGTAGTCCAGCGTCTCGTCGGCGACCGGCTGCGGCGGCACCCACCGCATGCTCACGACACCGAACCGGTGCTGTTCGGTCCGTACCGGCGCGGAGGCGACTCGCTCGACCCAGGTGATTGACGGCACCGCCGCGAGGTGCGTGCCCCAGCCCCGTGACGCCGCCCCCAATTGCCGGTCGGTCTAAGGTTGCGCTTGCACATCCCACCGAAGAATCCGGCCAGGGGAAACATTCCGTGCACACATCCGTCCTTGCTGCCCCTGGGACGTTCACCCGTAGCGAGCAGCCGACAGCGGAGGAGCAGGCACGATGTCAGGGACCGGCCGGGCAGCCACGGCCGACGAGGCAGCGGGAACCCCTGCGCGCGGCGTACCGGAGGGGGCGGACCGCCCGGTGGACCAGGACGCCCCTCTCGTGATCGGCGAACGGGTGAAGCGGCTCCGCAAGGAGCGTGAGCTGACCCAGCGCCAGGTGGCCGAGCCTTCCTACACGGCCGCGTACATCTCCACCCTGGAGGCCGGCAAGGTCCGGCCCTCCGAGGCGGCGCTGCGCCACCTCGCCGAGCGGCTCGGCGTCTCGTACGAGGAGCTCGCCACCGGGCGCCCCAGCCATCTCGCCACCACGATCCGGCTCCGTCTGGCCGACGCGCAGCAAATCCTGGCCACGGGTGACGCGGCCGATGCGGCAGTGGAGTACGAGCGGCTGCTCGCCCGGGCCGAGGAGTATGGCCTCCGGACCGAACAGGCCACTGCCCTCACCGGGCTGGGTGAATGCGCCCTGGAGACGGGTGAACTCGACCAGGCGCGTGCCCACTTCGAGGCCGCCGAGCAGCAACTGGCCGACGCGCCCCTGCCCGAGCGGGCCCGAGCGGTGCGCGGCCGGGCGGTCGCCCACCTCCTCGCAGGCGAACTCCGCTACTCCTGCTACCTGCTGGAAAGCGCCCTCGACGAACTGAACACCTCCGGCCTGCAGGACCCCGGCGCCCTGCTCCAGCTCTACACCGCCTCCATCGCGCCCTACATGGATCTGGGGGCGCACGCCCGCGCCGCGCAGGCCGCCGAGCTGGCCCTGGCGCTGGCTCCGCAGGTCTCCGACCCCGCGCTGGTCGCCTCCATGCACCGCTCGGTGGCGCGCACCCTCATCGCGGAGGGCCGGGCAGCAGCCGCCGATGCCGCGCTCGCCAAGGCGGCCGAGCTCTACCAGCAACTGCAGATGCGCACCGAACTCGCCCACTGCCACTGGATGCGCGGCTACGTCCACGCCCAGCACGACGACCTGGAAAAAGCGGAGTGCGAACTGCGCACCGCGCACTCCATGCTGGTCTCCAAGCGCGCCGCCCTCTACACCTCCCAGGTCGAGGTGGAGCTCGCCGATGTACTTCGCCGCCGCGGCAAGGCCGACGAGGCCGCGGCCCTGTTGCGCGACCTGCTCGGCGGTCTCCATCCCGACCGCGGCGCGGTCCACGCGGGCGGAGCCCATCGGCTGCTGGGCCTGATCGCCGAGGAATCCGGTGACGCCGAGGCCGCCGAGGAGCACTACGTCACCGCTCTCTCCCTGCTCGAACGCGCAGGGGCGGCGGGCGACCTCGCCGATATCTGCCGGCTCCTGGGCGACCTGCTGCGCAGCGAGGGCCGCACCGAAGCCGCCATGGACGCCTACCGCACCGGTCTCGGTCACCGCTCCAGCCCGGGCACCACCACACTCGGTCCGGCTCCGGCCCGACCGCCGGAGACACCCTGGAACTGACGGTGGCCTAAGAGGAGCTCACACAATGGGCGCCCGGCTCGCGGCGGACTCCCATTTTATGAGCTCCTCTAACTCTCCGACTCCGCGACGCGGGCGAGGAGTTCGTCGCGGCCGATCGGGTCGGTTCGCGTCGACTCGACGGTGCAGGCGTGGGCTCCGGCCACCGCACCGTAGAGGCCGCACCGCTGCGGCGGTTCGCCGGCCAGCCAGCCGAGGAGGAAGCCGGACACGAAGGCGTCACCGGCGCCGTTGGAGTCCACCACCGGCCCCGGGGGCGTGACGGCCGGAATCCGGGTCACCTCGCCGTCGGCCAGCAGGCAGGCGCCCTCGGCTCCGGCCGTGGCAACGACGACTCGGGCACGTCCCCGCTCGGCGACGCGTCGCATGGTCCGCTCCGGGTCGGCCAGGGCGACGGCGGAGACGAAGACGAGATCCGCCTCGTACGCGAACGGCTCGTGGTAGGGGTTGACGCCGTCCCAGTTGTGCAGGTCGGTCGAGATCGTCACTCCGGCCTCCCGCAGCACGGGAAGAGCGAAGGCGCACGGGTGGGTGATCGAGACATGGGCATGACGGCTCGCTGCGGCCAAGGACCGGACCGTCGCCTCGGGCAGCCGGTCCCCGTCCCGCGACCGGCTGTCGTCGTACAGTGACAGCCGTCGTCCGTCCGGACCGACGAGGTTGACGGCGCGTTTGGTGCCGCCGGGCAGCGGGACCTCGGTGAGTGCGATGCCGCGGTCGCGGTGCAGCGCCCGGATCAGGTCACCCGCGTGGTCGTCGCCGATCATGTCGAGGTGATGCGTGCGCAGGCCCAGGGCGCTCACCCCCAGCGCGACGAAGTCCCCGGTCTGCCCCGCCCGCGTCTCGATCCCCGGGCGGATCATGTAGCTGTCGGCGTACGGGAGGGGCAGCTCCGGGACGTACACGATCGTGTCGACGCCCGCGCCTCCCAGGACGAGAACATCGGTCTCGGCGCTTATGGGTGTTCCTCTCCGGCCGACCGGCAACTGTGGCTGTCGGCAGGCGAGTCAAACAGGGCAGTCACCACGGCCGCAAGATGTTGCAGAATCTTCCCGCAAGTTTTCGCCCCCGCGTGCCGCGTCCCGGATCAGTGCGGCGACCTCGTCGGGCCGGGACACCGCCACGGCGTGCGAGGCACCCTCGATCTCGACGGTCGTCGCCCCGGCCCGCTGCGCGCCGAAGCGCTGGACCTCGGGGTTGATCGCCTGGTCCGCGCCGGCGACGAGCGCCCAGGAGGGCTTGGTCTTCCACGCGGCGGCCGAGGCGGTCTCCATGAACGCCGAGGCGGCCAACGGGCGCTGCGCCACCGCCAGGACCTCGGTGACCGGGTCCGGGACGTCCGCGGCGAAGATGTCCCCGAAGGCCTCGGCCTTGATGGTGACCTCGACCGCGGGCTCGGCGCCCTCCACGGGGTACGTCGTCTCCTTCGGATTGCTGACGAGCGGCGAGAGAGGGAAGCGGCCCTGCAACTCGCCCAGGCTCTCGTCCTCTTCGGTGGCATAGGCCGCGATGTAGACCAGTCCGACGACGTTCTCCGCGGTTCCTGCCACGGAGATGAGCGCACCGCCGTAGGAGTGGCCGACCAGCACTACCGGCCGTCGATCTGAGCAGCCACGGAAGCGATGTACGCGGTGTCAGCCGGCGTGGAGCGCGGTGCGCAGAGTGCCGATGGCCAACGTGATGGCGGCCTGGGCGGCGTGGGTCTCGCGCAGGGCGTTGAGCATGACGAAGTCGTGGATGATGCCCTGGAATCGGACGGCGGTGACGGGCACACCGGCCTCGCGGAGCTTGTTGGCGTAGGCCTCGCCCTCGTCGCGCAGCACATCGGCCTCGCCGGTGATGACCAGGGCGGGCGGCAGCCCGGTGAGCTGCTCGGTGGTGGCCCGCAGCGGGGAGGCGGTGATCTGGGCGCGCTCGGCTTCGTCGGTGGTGTACTGGTCCCAGAACCACTGCATGCCGTCGCGGCGCAGGAAGTAGCCGGTGGCGAACTGGTGGTAGGAGCCGGTGTCGAAGTTCGCGTCGGTGACCGGGTAGAAGAGAACCTGCTGGACCAGCGGTACGTCGCCGCGCTCCTTGGCCATCAGCGTCAGTGCGGCGGTCATGTTGCCGCCGACGGAGTCGCCGGCAACGGCCAGCCGGGTGCCGTCGAGGTCCTTGGACGCACCCTGCTGGACGACCCATCGGGCGACTGCGTAGTTCTGCTCGATGGCGACCGGGTAGCGGACCTCGGGGGAGAGGTCGTACTCGGGGAAGACCACGGCGGCGTCGGCGCCGACGGCGAGTTCGCGCACCAGGCGGTCGTGGGTGTGCGCATTGCCGAACACCCAGCCGGCGCCGTGGATGTAGAGAATCACCGGGAGGGTCCCCTCCACACCGGCGGGCCTGACGATGCGCGCGCGGACACTGCCCGTCGGACCGCCCGGGACAGTGATCCACTCCTCGTCGACCCGCGGCTTGCCGATCTCGCCGGACTGCACCTCGTCGACCGCCTTGCGACCCTCGGCGGGCGGCAGGTCGAAAAGGTACGGCGGATTGGCGGTCGCCTCGGCGAACGCGGCTGCCGCCGGCTCCAGCACCGGCTGGACCGGCTCCACGACGTCGGACATGTGAGTCTCCTGAGTTTCTTGTGATGCGCCGGTCCCTCCGGCGAGGCAAATCCAGGCCGGACATTGAGATCTGCGGGCCGTCGATCATCAAGCTAGAACCCTGAGGACGGCGGGGATTGACCACCAACGCACCGGCGTCGACCGCGAAGTGCACGCCCAAGAGCTGTCCCGGTGCCCGCCCGGGATGACGGAACAGCCCCTTGACGAGACAGTGCACTCCCGGAACGCGTCCGGTGCACTGCCGGGACACACGGGTACTTGGGCCCGAAATAGCCTGGCGGCGAAACAGTTGCGGGCGGCCGGGGTCCGGGCTTGCGCATGGAGCAGCAAGCCCCCCGTGCATTCAGTCCGATGGAGCGTGGGCGCTGCCATGTGGTGTGCCGCGGCTCTCTCCCGCCCGTCGAGGCCTGGCCCCGGATTTCGAGAGCGCGGTCTTCGCCCCCTGCTTCTCGCTCTGATCTCCCGGGAGGGCCGGTCACGAACCGGCCCTCCCGGGACACCCGCTGCTCACGGCGACCTCCGTGGCCGGACATCGCCTCTCGGCCTCGAACGCCGCCAGGACCAGGCCGCTGTCGTGAAGGGGCGCGGGCCCCGCACCCGGATCGCGGCGCGGGGCCCGCTCTTTTTTCCGGTCGTACGTCTCAGAGCCTGTCGGGTGACCTCTGATCGGATAGCGGACGCGGCCTGGTGCGTGCGATTCCAAGGCGGAGAAGGGAGTCAACGCGGAGCGTTGGTGACTGACGACAACGCGGGAAGCGTGCGTGCCAGGGCGTGGCCGCCCGGTCGGAGGTCACCCGACAGGCTCTCAGACAGAACGGACCCGGTCGGCCGTTCGCCGCTGCTGAGTGCCTGCGCTCGCGCGCCACTGGGTCGGGGACACCCCGTAGGCCTGGCGGAAGGCACGGCTGAAGTGGGCCGGACTGATGAAGCCCCAGCGAGCCGCCACGGCCGAGATCACCAGGTCGGCCGCGCCGGGACGGGCCAGTTCGGCCCTGCACGCCTCGAGTCGCCGTTGGCGCACCCAGCCGCTGACCGTGGTGCCCTGCGCGTGAAAAAGCTTGTGCAGGTAACGCAGGGAGATGTGGTGCTCGTCGGCGAGCATCCGGGGAGACAGCTCGGGCTCGCCGAGGCGGGACTCGACGGAGGCCTTGATCCGGTCCAGCACCGTGACCGGCCCCGCCTCGGCCCCGGGCCTCCCGTCCGTCTTCACCAGGTCTTCGGCCAGGGTCGAGAGCAGACCCGTGACGGTGCGCGCGAGTCGCTCGCCCACCTGGGGCGAGGCGGAGCCGATCTCCTGCGCCAGCCCGGACAGGAGCGGCAGAATCAGTTCTGACGGTCTGTCGGCCGTGTCGCCGACGGCCCTCGCGGTGACCCGTCGCATCTCCGCCTCGTCCAGCCGCAGCTTCGTGCGGGGAACCATCAGGACACGGGCCCGGTGCGGCTCCGGCAGGACAAGGGTGAACGGTCGGGTCGCGTCGTAGAAGGCCAGGACCCCCGGGTGCAGCTGCGCGGCACGGCCGTCCTGGGACAGCAGCGCCGAACCCTCCAGCTGAACGCGGGCGAACATGTACGCACGGCCGTCCGCCGCCGCGCCCTCCGGGGTCCGAAGGAGCTTCGCGGGGTCCGACTCCTCGGTCGCGACCTGAAGCGATCCCAGCCGGTCCGCCCTGAGGGACCCCTTCCAGGACCGCGGGTCCTCCCGGACGACCAGGTCCAGATCGACGTAGGCTCGCGAAAGGGCCCGCTTCCAGGCCGGAACCCGGTCCGCGGGCCCGACGGTCTCCGTGGACAGGTCCATCGTCGGCACACCGGCCGTCAGCGGCGCTCGGACCGGCATGTCTCGTCCCCCTCGACGGAGCGTCGGCCCTGCTCGTGTCGCAGCCACTCGGTCGGCGACGTCCCGTACTCCCGGCGAAACGCCCGTCCGAAATGAGACGTGCTGGTGAATCCCCAGCGGCGGGCGACGCTTCCCACGCCGGCGCCCTGCGCGGCGGTGGCCGTCAGCTCCCGGCGGCACTCCTGCATGCGCAGCTCACGGATCCGACGGCTGACCGTCGTGCCCTCCCCCTCGAACAGCCGGTGCAGATACCGCACCGAGATGTGATGGGCCCGTGCGACGGCCTCGGGGGTGAGGTCAGGATCCGCCAGATGCCAGCGGATGAACCGGTGGATGCGCGCCAGCAGGACGCGGTCGGCTCCGGGCAGACCCGTCGGCTCCGCGCCGAGTTGCTGCGCCGCGGCCGCGGCCAGCAGGTCCACCGTGCTGCCGGCCAGTTGCTCGGCGGCGGACCCGGAGTACAGCTCGGAGGTGTCCGCCAGGCGCGACATGAACGGCGAGAGCAGGGTCGCCAGTCCTGCCTGCGGGCGCATGGACCTCGCCGTGATCTGCCTGAGTTCCGCCTCCGTCACGCCCAGGAGGTTCCGCGGCACAGCGAAGATCTTCAACTGGAACCGTTGGGGAAACCGGGTGCGGAAGGGGCGAATGGTCTCGAAGAAAGCGACATCGCCCGGTCGTAGCTCCGTGACGCGGTCATCCTGCTCCACCTGGGCGAAGCCCCTGGTGAGTACGGCGACGAACACCTCTTGGCCGTCGCCGCGGGCGATGAAGCGCGGGGCCCGGTGCACCACTCCGGGATCGCACTCGACCGTGCTGATCCGAAGGTCGCCGAGGTGGTCCGTACGCATGGTGGCGGCGTACGTTCCCCCTTCCGCGGAAATGTCCATCCCCACGAGTTGCGCGAGGACGGCGTCGTGCCAGAAGTCCAGACTCTCGCTGAGGGGAACGGTGCTTGTGCACAGCACCTGACGCGGGCGTCGCCGCGTGGCGGAGTCATGGACGTGGGCACCGTCTCCCGGGAAGGCACCGAAACTCGTTGACATACAGGCCAGCGTGCCTCCGACGAGGTGACGGACGCATCGGTCGGCCGACTGGTCCGGCCCCACCTGCTCCGTCCTGCCCGGGCACAGCAGGCAGCCGCCCTCACTTCAGGTGGCTGCGAAGGAAGGATCCTCCCAGGAGCACGGCCGTCCGCGTGGTCGGGCTGTCGCGCAACGCGGTCAGCGACACGAAGTCGTGGACCGTGCCCAGGAATCGGGCTGAGGTCACCTCGACTCCGGCACCACGCAGCCGGTCCGCGTACCGCTCCCCCTCATCCCGTGTCACGTCGGCCTCCGCCGTGATCACCAGCGCAGGCGGCAGCCCGGCGAGCTCCGCGACGCTCGCACGCATGGGGGACGCCGTCGGCTCGTCCCGCTGCCCCGGATCGTCGGCGTACTGCTGCCAGTACGAGCGCAGCGCCTTCCGGGTGAGCAGATAGCCCGTGGCGAACTGCCGCTGGGAAGGGCTGTCGCAGCGGGAGTCGGTGAGCGGGTAGTACAGCAGTTGGGCGCGGACCCTCGGGCCGCCGCGCGACTTCGCCATCAGCGTGAGCGCCGTGGCCACGGTGGCACCGGCGCAGTCTCCGGCGACCGCCAGCCGGTCGGCGTCGAGCCCGAGTGCCCCGGCCTGCCGGACCACCCAGGTCATCAGCGCGTAGCACTCCTCGAGGGCCACGGGGTAGCGGGCCTCGGGAGTACGGCTGTACTCGGGGACGACAGCGGCCACGCCCGCACCGCGCACGAGCTCGCTGACGAGCCGTGCGTGGGTCTGTGCGTCTCCCAGCATCCATCGGCCCCCGTGGGCGTAGAGCACCGCGGGAAGCGGGCCGGTGAGGTCCGACGGCCTACAGATCCAGAAGCCGACCAGGCCGGAGGGCCCCACGGGCGCCACGTGGAAGGTGGCGTCCACCTCGAAGTCGTCGACCAGGTGGATCTGAGACTCCCGCAACGCCTGTCGGCCGTCGACCGGTCCCAGCTCATGCAAGAAAGGGGGTGCTGCGGACGCGTCGACGAGCCGCTGCACCAGCGGATCGAGCGTCACGGCCGACGGGGCCTTGCCGCCCGCCCGCACTTCGGGGTCCGACTGCATCCGGTTCGCCTCTCGCGCGGCCCCTCGGGGTTCTGGTTCATCGCCCGTCACCTGTCGTGCAGCAGGTCCCGCAGTTGGTGGCGGCTGCTGATGCCGAGCTTCGGATAGACGTTGTAGAGGTGCGAGCCCACGGTACGCGGCGAGAGGAAGAGCCGTTCACCGATCTCGCGATTCGAGAGTCCGTTCGCCGCCAGACGCGCGATCTGCTGTTGCTGGGCCGTCAGTTCGGCCAGGCGATCGGCCGACGCGGGAGCCTGGGCCACCCCGGTCGCGCGCAGCTCGCCGCGGGCCGACGCGGCAAGGTGCCGGGCGTCGAGCCGGGCCGCGACCTCCACCACCGCGGTCAGCTGCGCTCGGGCCTCCAGGGGCCTTCTGCGCCTGCGCAGCCAGATCGCGTAGTGCAACCGGGCCCGGGCCCGCTCCAGGGGCCACTTGTCCGCCTCCGGATTGACCAGGGCCAGCCGGAAGTGGTGCTCGGGGTCGGCATCCTCGTCCACGAGGGCCGCCGCATGATGCATCAGGAGCGTCATCCGCGTCGTCGGTCGCGCGCCCTGGCGTTCCCGTACCTCCCCGAGGATGCGCGCCGCCTCCTGCTGCCGGCCGATTCGCCGGGCGACGGCGGCCAGTTCGCTGATGGAGCGTGGCGAAAGGAAGGGGTCGAGGGGCGAGCCGTCCTCCCCGAACAACGCCCGCAAGTGCCGGAAGGCCCGGTCGCCGTCCCCGAGGACCATCGCGGTCAGACCGCAGGCCCGCAGCATTCTGGCGTGTGTGGAGCGGTTCTCGTCCAGACTGACGGAGCGCCAGTGGGGCCCGGTGAACGGGATGTCCGGCATCGTCTCGCCGCGAAGCGCGCGGAGGGTCACCTCCAGGGCTTCGAGGTCCATGTCGACACGGGTCAACCGGTGGACGGCGGCGGCGGACCGGCCCTCCTCGATCACCGCCTCGGCCTCGGACCACCGTCCGATGCTCACGAGGGTGTCCACCTGGGCCGCGAGGGTCCATGCGCGTGGCCCCAGCGTGCCCCGCGTGCCACGGAGCGCTCCTGCCTGCCGGTAGCTCTCCGCGCACAGCTCCGACTCGTCGAGGTGGTGGGCGACCGAGGCGGTCGCCAGCAGACGGGTCAGCCGGCGCGCACCGTCGAGGGGTTCGGAGGGAGGGGCGGTCAACCTTCGCAGCGCGTCGCTGCCGCCGCGTACAGCAGGATCGATTCCCACCGACACGGCAGCCTCCAGGAAGGCGAGAACCTCGGGCCCGGCGGGCTCGTGGAAGAACCCGTCCTGCTGTGCGCACCGGTCCTTCTCGGCCTGCGCTGCCCGGACCGCGTGGTCGAGCAGTCGTGGCAGCGGCAGCCGGTGCTCGGGCAGCCCTGACCTGCGGGAGATCCCTGTCGCGACCGCGGCCAGTGCGAAGGAGGTCGTTGCACAGCTCGGCGGCGTGCGCTGCCACACGTCGAGCAGGAGGTCGAAGGCCTCCCGCTGAAAAGAGAGCAGCGACAGCGCTCCACTCATGGCACAGGCCGCGACGCACAGCAGTTCCGGGTCGCTGTTCACCCGGGTGAACCGTTCGTACAGCTCGCGCACCCATTCCGGGTCCCCGACGTCGCTCGCGGCGGCCAGCGCTCGGGCGAGACGTCGAGCCCGGTCGTGGACGCCGGGGCTGAAGCGTGCGGCTTGTTCCAGTGCCTTCGCCGAGGCGAAGCAGTCTCCGGTCTGCGCGGACTGGGCGGCGGCTTCCTCCAGGGCAGTGGCCACCGTCTCGTCCGGGCCGATGGCTGCTGCGGCCAGGTGCCAGGCCCGACGTGCGGGGACCTGGCCTCGTGCGGCGGCGAGATCCCGGTGGACCTGCTGCCGCAGCTTCGCGGCGTGCCGGTGGAATGCCGCCGTGCGGATCAGCGGGTTGCGGAACGAGAGACGGCCGTCGGCGATGGTGATCAGCTCGGCATCCTCCGCCGGGACCCACACGGTGAGGTCGTGGGCTCCCCATGCGGACATGACGGTGCCGAGTTCGTCCTCCTTCAAGGCGGCGGCCGCGTACAGCAGGGCGCGCTGAGTTTCCTCCGGCAGCTCGCCCAGTCGTGCGGCGAACATCTGCTGGATCCGCGCGGTCTGCCGCGGGTCCGCACCTGCCGGTGCCGGCCCGCTTCCGCCGTACGCCGCCCGGCTCAGCTCGACGACCGCCAGCGGGTTCCCCTCCGCCTGCCGGAGCAGGTCCAGCCTGGCCCTTCCCGCGGGTGCGCCGGGCTGTGCATCCAGAAGCAGGGCCGACGCCCGGTGCGACAGCGGGCCGAGCGACAGGACGGGAAGATCCGCGGGGACCCCGGCCGGGGGAGCCTCGCCGCGTGCGGTGAACAGCACGGTCACGGCCTGGTCCGTCAGGCGTCGCGTCACGAAGAAGAGGACATCCATGGACACGCGATCGCAGTCCTGCAGGTCGTCCACGGTCAGCAGGACCGGGCGTGCCTGTGCGAGGTGCCCCAGGAGTGTCAGGACTGCTGCGCCCAGTGCTCTTCTCTCCGGAAGTCCGGTCTCCGGAGCCGGCCCGAAAGCGGTGCGCAGCGCCCGCCGCTGGTGTGCCGGCAGAGCGTCGATCGCGCCGAGCACCGGCAGGAGCAGCTGGTGCAGGGTCGAGAACGCATGCGGCTCCTCGGAGCCCCAGCCCTGCGCCGACAGGACCCGGGTGCGGCGTCCTTCGGCTGTCTGCGCGGCAACCCGGAGCAGCCGGGACTTGCCGCTTCCGGCGTCGCCGAGCAGGAGAAGAGCCTGGGGGAGGTCATTGCGTACGTCGAGGGACCGCAGGATCCGGTCGACCTCCATCTCCCGGCCGATCACCACTGCGGCGATCGGCTCGGAGCCGCCGGGGTCGATTCCTTCACCGGCGGCTGCCGCGCCCTTCACGTCGAATTCCGTCATCGCACTCCGATCCCCCGAACCATGGACGGGATCGCCACGGCCTACTGATCTCGCTGGAGGACAGGTCGGCAGCTCGCACGTCCACGCCCATGAATGGATGCTGCCAAGGCGTCGGCAGGAACGCTTCTGTCATGTGACCAGTCATGCCGAAATCGGGCCTGGCAGGATGTCTTCAGAGCACTGAGCAGGCATTTCGCATCCACACCGGTTCGGCAGGCGGATGATTGGACGGACAAGGAAAAGCATGGACTTCGGCACCGACCCGGCACGCACGCGGGAGGTCCTGGGCAGGAATCGTGAACTGGCGCGGATCGCGCAACTGATCGACGCCGAGGACGACCACGGCCCGAAGGTGCTCGTGCTGACCGGCGAGCCGGGAGCGGGCAAGAGCGCCCTGGTGGAATGGGCGGCCTCGCACGCTGTGGCCGGCGGCCGGCGCGTGCTCCGGGTGCGAGGCAGCGAAGGCGAGCAGGACCTGGGTTTCGCGGCGGTGCACCAACTGCTGCGCCCGGTACTCTCCGGCGTCGACCGGCTTACCCAGCGCCAGCGCGATGCCCTGCGCCGCGCATTCGGTACGGACGACACCGACGAGTCACAGGCGCCGGACCCGCTGTTGATCAGGGTCGGCGTGCTGACGCTGCTCTCGGACGCGGCGACGGAACGCCCCTTGCTGATCACCGTCGACGACGCACAGTGGCTGGACGTCGGCTCGCTGGACGTCCTCGCCTTCATCGCCCGGCGCCTCGAAGGCGAACGGGTCGGCCTGCTGCTCGCCGCTCGGGATGACGCGGTGCCTGCGCGCTTCGACCGCGACTTCCCGCATCTGGCCGCAGGGCCCCTGGACCGGGCTTCGGCGGGGCTCCTGCTGGACGCGCAGCCGCATCCACCACGGGATCGCGTCCGGTCCCGGATTCTCCAGCAGGCGGCCGGGAACCCACTGGCCCTCATCGAGCTCACACGAGCCTTCGCCAGTGATCTGGGCAGCCGCGGATTCGACTCGATCGACTCGCTCCCCCTCACCGCCCGGCTGGAGCACCTGTTCGCCGCCGACCTGGCCGCCCTGCCACCCGACACACGCCGGGCCCTGCTCCTGGCGGCGGCAGCCGGCAGCGCCCGGCTCTCGGACGTTCTCCACGCCGTGCCCGGCCTGGACGCGCCGGAGGTGTGGAGACCCGCCGAACAGGCGGGGCTGGTGCGCATCGAGGACAGCCACGTGCGTCTGCGTCATCCGCTGGTCCGCTCCGCGATCTACCAGGCCGCTTCGTTCGCCGAGCGCCGCGAGGCCCACCTGGCGCTCGCCGCCGCGCTCGCGCAGGAACCCGATCGCCGTGCCTGGCATCTCGCCGCAGCCGCATTCGGCCCGGACGCTCAAGTCGCCGACGCTCTCGCGGAGACCGCGGAACGCTCGCGGCGTCGCGGCGGATACGCGTCCGCGGCCACGGCGCTGGAACGCGCCGCGGAACTCACGTCGGAGCCGGATCAGCGTGCCAGGCGCCTGCTCGCCGCCGCCGAATCGGCCATGTACGCCGGGTATCCGCAGTGGGTCGGTGAGATCGCGGCCCGCGTCGACACCCTGACGGACGACGCCCAGCTCCTCGCCGAGGCGTCCCTGCGCGGCGGGTGGTCCCTGGCCGTGACGCTCCGGCACGACGACTCCCTGGCCTTCCTGCTGCCCGTGGCCGAATCCATGGCCGCACACGCACCTGCCCTGGCTCTGAGCGCGCTGTCAACGGCATCGACCCCCGCATACAACTCCGGCGCTCCGTTCTACCGGACCGAACTCCAGCGGATCGGCGGCCTCATCACGTCGCCGCCGAACAGGATCGACTGCCTCTGGCCACAGGTGGTCAGCCACCCGTTCACGGACCGGGAGGAGGCTCTGAAGGGCCTGGCCCATGCGGTGGACACACTGCAGGACAGTTCCCTGTCCGACTTCGTCGTGCTCGGCGCCACAGCCTGGATCCTGGACGAGACCGACCAGGCCGTGCGCCTGCTCGGCCAGACCCTGGACCATCTGCGCCGAGCTGCGACGGCCGGCGCCAACTGCACCGTCGCGCAGGCCCTCGCCCTCGCCCTGTTCGAGAGCGGAGCCTGGACCGCGGCCCGATCCGCCGCCGAGGACGCCTTCTGGATGGCGACAGAGTCAGGCGCGGACAACGTCACCGTGGGATCGTCGATCCTGCGGGCCACGCTGCGCGCCGCCCGCGGGGACCACGAGGCCGCACGCGCGCAGGCCGGCGATGCCGTCCGCGGCATCGACCTGCTCGATTCCCGCAGCCTGTATGTGCGTCACTGCCAGGCGCTCGGCATGGCCGCCCTGGCGGAGGGCGACCACAAGGCGGCGTACGAGCACTTCCGGCGCATGTTCACTCAGGACTTCCACCCCGCGCCCGTGCACTACCACGCTTCCCTGTACCACCTCGCCGATCTTGCCGCCGCAGCCGTCCGCGCCGGCCAGGCGGACGACGCCCGCTCCGTGCTCCGCGCCGCAGAGACGGCCCTGGGCGCGTCCCGCTCCGCCCGCCTGGACGCGATCGTGCATCGTGCCGCGGCGCTGCTGAGCGATCCCGAGGACGCGGAGCCCCATTTCCGTGCGGCGCTCGCCGACCCGGCCTGCCTCCGATGGCCCTTCGAGCACGCCCTCGCGCAGCTGGACTTCGGCGAGTGGCTGCGAAGGCGCCGACGGGCCGCGGAGGCGCGCACCGCTCTCGGTACCGCCCTCGGGATCTTCGAACGGCTCGACGCGCGCCCCTGGGTCGAGCGCACCACGGCCGAACTCCGCGCGGCAGGCGTGGCCGTGGCGGATTCCGCGGCGCCCGAAGCGGTGGCCGACCTGACGCCGCAGGAGCTGCAGATCGCCCAACTGGCCGCGGAGGGCCTGACCAACCGGGACATCGGCGCCCGGCTCTATCTGTCTCCGCGTACCATCGGCTTTCATCTGCACAAGATCTTTCCCAAGCTCGGCATCACGGGCCGCACCCAGTTGCGCGATGTCCTCGGCCCGGCGCGCCTGCCGGATCACTGAGGGGGGATACCCCGCACGGGATGCTTACTCAGGATGGAGACCCGGTTGAAGGCGTTGATGGTGATGGCCACCCAGATCACCGCGGAGATCTCGTCCTCGGTGAGGACCTGGCGGGCCGCGGCGTAGGCTTTCTCCTGCTCGACGGCGTTCGCGGGGTCGGTGGTCGCCTCCGCGAGGGCGAGTGCCGCGCGTTCCCGGGCCGTGAAGAGTTCGGTGTCGCGCCAGGCTGCCAGCACGCCCAGGCGCTGCGTCGTCTCACCGGCGCGCAGCGCGGCCCCGGTATGCACGCTCAGGCAGTACGCGCAGCCGTTGATCTGCGACACGCGGAGGTTGATCAGCTCCACCAGGCTTCGGTCGATCCCCGCCTCGGCGGCGGCCACGCGGACCGCGTCGGCCGTCCCGACGAGTGCACGGTAGGCCTTGGGGCTCTGCTTGTCGATGTAGACCCGTCGGCTGGCCAGGTCTGCTGTCGTGTCACTCACCGTGGACTCCTCCGGGGCCGCTTCCGGCCCTCGCTCCTCTGCCGTGCGCGTGCGGGGACATGGACTTAGTATCAGGCATGATTGTTGAATGTGAAATCACTCTTGGGTGAGAGGGGCGTGCGGTGAGCGATGTCGAAGTGGATCCGGCCGAGCGGAGCCGGGGTGCGGCAGGCCACGGTGAGTCTGCCGTGCAGCGTGTCGATGTGCTGTCCGCCCGGGACGTCCCGTTGGGCGGACCGCGTGCGATGACGGTACGGCGCACGCTGCCGCAGCGGGCGCGGACGCTGATCGGGGCCTGGTGCTTCATCGACCACTACGGCCCCGACGACGTCGCCGACACAGGTGGCATGGACGTGGCTCCTCATCCGCACATCGGCCTGCAGACCGTCAGCTGGCTGTTCAGCGGAGAGATCGAGCACCGCGACAGCCTGGGCAGCCACGCGCTCGTCCGGCCCGGCGAGCTCAACCTCATGACCAGCGGGTACGGCATCAGCCACTCGGAGGTCTCCACCGCCCGCACCACCGCACTGCACGGCGTCCAGTTGTGGGTGGCCCTGCCCGAAGAGCACCGGCACACCGGACGTGACTTCCAGCACTACGTCCCGCGACGGGTCCGGGTGGACGGAGCCGACATCAGGGTGTTCCTGGGGTCATTGGCGGGTGACACCTCTCCGGTACCGACCTTCACGCCCTTGCTCGGCGCCGAACTCGTTCTCGACCCGCACACGACGACCAGCCTCCGCGTGGATCCCGGATTCGAGCACGGACTGCTCGTCGACGAAGGGAACGTCCGCGTCGACGGAACACTTCTGCACCCGGCCGAGTTGGGATACATCGGCACCGGGGGCGACGCCCTGACCCTGACGAACGAGACGGAACGCCCGGCCCGCGTGGTGCTGCTGGGCGGCACACCGTTCCAGGAACAGATCGTCATGTGGTGGAACTTCATCGGTCGCAGCCACGAGGACATCGTCGAGGCGCGGACCGCGTGGGAGAACGCCTCCGATCGCTTCGGCAGTGTCGACGGTTACGACGGCGACCGCCTTCCCGCACCCGGCCTTCCGAACGCCCGCATCGCCCCACGCAAGAATCCTGCACACCACTGAGTGACGTACGACACCGAAAGGCCCGTCATGACCGAGCATGCATCCGAGCCGACCGTTCAGAGAGTCGACTCCAGGCACCGTTACGAGGTTCTGGTCGACGGCGAACGCGCGGGCCTCACCGCCTACCGCGACCGCGACGGACAACGTGTCTTCTTTCACACCGAGATCGACGACGCCTTCGCAGGCCAGGGCCTGGCCTCGCTCCTCGTGGAGCAGGCCCTGACCGACGTACGCGCCTCCGGAAAGCGCATCGTGCCGGTCTGCCCTTACGTGGCGAAGTTCCTCAAGAGGCACGACGAGTTCGCGGACATCACCGACCCGGTGACGCCCGAGGTCGTGCAGTGGCTGGAGACCGCCCTGAAGCGGTGACCACCCCGCGGCTCGCGTCGCACGTCCCCCTCCTGGCACGTCCGGGCACACAGCGGTGCGCTCGAGGACAACCGGCAGGGGGACGTTCTTCCCACGTGGCGGGGAGGCGGGAGCGGGCACCGCCATTGGCCGAGAAAGGCCGTTCCACCCGCCGCCACAGGCCACGAAATCGAAACGATAATCCGTGAACACCACCCCCTTCTAGCGTCCCCCACAACAGCCGTCGCGCGTCCGCGCGCGGCCCGGAACGGGGGAAAACACATGAAGTTCAGCATCCTCGGCCCGGTGGAGGCGTCCGTCGACGGTGCCGACATCCCGCTCGACGGCACCAAGCAGCGCACCACCCTCGCCGCCCTGTTGTTGGCTCGCGGGCATATGGTCACCGACGACCGGCTCAGCACCCTCCTGTGGGGCTGGGAGCCACCCGCAACGATGAGCGCGCAGATCTACACGTACATCTCCCGGCTGCGCAAGCGGCTCGGCCCCGGGATCCGGCTGGAACGTCGCGGTCCCGGCTACTGGCTGGACATCGGCCCCGCCGGTTTCGACTGGGCTGAGTTCGAGCGGCTGGCCGGCATCGGGACCCGGGCGCTGAGCGACGGACGGTTCGAGCAGGCCGCCCGGGATCTGCGGGACGCGCTGGGTCTGTGGAGCGCGCCGGCCCTCTCCAACACCACCGACTTCCTCGGTGAGATCGAGCTGCCCAGGCTGGAGGAGGCCTACATGGCCGCCCTGGAGAGCCGCATCGAGGCCGACCTCGCCATGGGCTCGCACGCCGCGCTGATCGCGGAGCTGACGCCGCTGGTGGCCCGCCATCCGCTGCGGGAACGACTGCGCGCCCAGCTGATGACCGCCCTCTACCGCAGCGAGCGGCAGGCGGAGGCGCTCGCCGTCTACCGCGCCGGACGGCGCACGCTGCGCGAGGAGCTCGGGATCGACCCGGGGCAGGCGCTGCGTACGGTGCACGACGCGATCCTCACCGGGGATCTGGACGGACCCGCCGCGGGACCCGCCGTCCTGTCGGCGTCCTCCCACAGCTGGAACGGGCTCGTGCCCGCGATGCTGCCGCCGGACACCACCGACTTCCACGGCCGCGAGAAGCAGCTCGCCGAAGTGACCGCCCTGCTCCGGCCGCACGCAGCGCAGCCGCACCGGGCCGTGATCACCGGTATGTCGGGCATCGGGAAGTCGGCGCTCGCCGTGCATGCCGCCCAGCTGAGCCGTGAGCACTTCCCCGACGGACAGCTCTACGTCGACCTGCGCGACACCCAGGGACGGGCCAAGAACCCGCATGAGGTGCTGGGCTGGTTCCTGCACGCGCTCGGCACCCCGCAGGGGGATCTGCCGGTCTCGCTGGACGAGCGCAGTCAGCTGTACCGGAGCCGGCTGGCGGGGCGCCGTGTGCTCGTCGTCCTCGACAACACGGAGGACGACCGGCAGACCCGGCCCCTGCTGCCGGGCGGAGAGCTGTGCCGCACCATCATCACCGGGCGCAGTCCGCTGAGCGGTCTGGAGGGCATCCGCCTGGTCCACCTCGGGCTGCCGGAGCCGGACGAGGCGACCGGGCTGCTCGCACGGCTCGTGGGCGCCGACCGGGTGGCGGCGGAACCGGAGGCGGCGGCCCGGCTGGTCGAGCTCTGCGACGGGCTTCCGCTCGCGCTGCGCATCGCCGCGACCCGGCTGACGGCCAACCCCCGGTGGCGGCTCTCCCGGCTGGTGGCCAGACTCGGACCCGAACAGCACCGGTTGAGCGAGCTGCGGCTCGGCGGCCACGATCTGCGAGCCTCCCTGCGGCTCGCGTATGCCGAGCTCGACGCCGAAGCGCGCCGGGCCTTCCGGGAGCTGGCACGGGGCTGCGCGGCCGGGCTCAGCGCGCGGGAGGCCGCCGAGGTGCTGGGGGTGTCCGAGGAGCGGGGCGAATGGGTTCTCGAGGCGCTGGCCGACGCGCGGCTGATCGAGGTCAGCGGGATCTGCACCGACGAGCGGCTGCACTACCGCTTCCTGTCGCTGGTCCGGCTGTTCGCCCAGGAGCAGCCCGCATCGGAGCCCGCCGCCTCCTAAGGGCTGTCCGGGGCCGGCACGCATACGCCTGCGCGGTGCGGACACTTCGCCGGCGCCCCTGTGGCAGCAGGGGTGCCGACGGCGCGTCAGGACCAGCCGTGCAGACGCAGGATCAGCCGCTTGACCTCGGTGGCGTGGAAGCGCTGCTGAGCCTCTGCGGGCTCCGAGCACAGCAGCATCGGGGCGTCCCGGTCGTCGTCGGGAAGCCGGCCGTGGCTCCCCCGTACACAGTGCGGGTCGATCGGCACGACGGTCATCGGAGCCCGCATGCCGGCCTTCTTGCGCAGCAGCGTCAGCGCCGCCTTGGCCTTGATCATCGGATCGGCCGGGTCGAAGAACAGCTCGGCCGGGTCGTAGCCGGGCTTGCGGTGGATCTCGACGCCCCGGGCGAAGTCGGGGGCGCGGTCGTCGTCCAGCCAGTAGTAATACGTGAACCAGGCGTCCGGTTCCGCGACTGCCACGAGCTCGCCCGCGTTCGGGTGGTCGATGCCGAAGTCGGCCTGCTGTACGCGGTCGAGGACCATGTCGACACCGGCGGTGGCCTTGAGTGTGTCTCGTACCCGCGGCAGGTCGGAGGGGTCGGCGACGTACACATGGGCGGCCTGGTGGTCGGCGACGGCGAAGGCCCGTGAGGTGTGCGGGTCGAGATACTCCATGCCGCGCTGCACGTAGACGGAGAGCAGCCCTTCGCGGCGCAGCGCCCGGTTGATGTCGACGGGTCGGCGCACCGGGGCAATCCCGTACTCGCTCAGCGCGATGACGGTGGTGCCGCGGTCCCGCAGGTCGTCCAGGAGCGGTCCGAGCGCGGCGTCCGCCTCGCGGGCCGCACGGACGGCCTGCGGGCTGTCGGGGCCGTAGCGCTGAAGGTCGTAGTCGAGGTGCGGGACATAGATGAAGGTCAGGTCGGGGCTCCGGCGGTCCAGGACATATCGGGACGCCTGGGCGATCCAGCTGGTCGAGGCGATGCCGGCGGTTGGGCCCCAGTAGTTGAAGAGAGGGAAGTCGCCCTGCAGTGCGGTCAGTTCGTCGCGCAGGCCTGCCGGGACGGTGTAGCAGTCGGGCTGCTTGCGGCCGTCGTAGTGGTAGACGGGGCGCGGGGTGAGGACGGTGTCGACCTCGGCGCCCATCGCCCACCACCAGCAGAGGTAGGCGGTGGTGTGGTCCGGGTCCTTCTCCCGGGCGGCGTGCCACACCTTTTCGCCGTGGACGAGGGCGTTGTGCTGACGCCACATGAGCACCTCGCCCTGGTCACGGTGGTACCAGCCGTTGGCCACCGCGCCGTGGTCGTTGGGCAGGCTGCCGGTGGTCAGCGATGCCTGAACGGTGGCGGTGACGGCCGGGAAGACCGTGTCCAGCGCGGCGGCGAAGCCCTGTTCACCGATGGCCCGGAGATGGGGCATGTGCGGCAGCAGCCGCGGGGTGAGGCCGACCGTGCAGAGGACGGCGACCTTTCTGCGTCGGTCGGTCATGAGTGGTGCTCCTCAGTACTCTTGAGACCGAGTTCGGTCAGTTCGACTTCTGTCCAAGCCAGTTCGGCAGCTATTCCGTCGACCAGACCGTCCCGTCCGGCCGGCCGCCGGCCTTCCGGCAGCACGGTCCAGGTGTAGGTCTCCACCTCGACATGACCGGTGAGCGCCCGCTCCCCCGCGAACAGCGCGCGGAGAGTGGCGCGGAGCTCGGGCCGGGTGCTGCTCAGCGGCGGCGCCGGCTCGCTGTGCAGGGGGACGTGGTAGTGGACCCGCCAGGGCCGGTTGCCGGGCAGCCCGCCTTCCTCGGCGAGCGCCTCGTCGAGATCGTCGCGGCCCAGCACGGAGCCGTCGGGCGCCTGTTCCCTGGTCTGGTGCAGGAAGCGGGGTTCGGCGAACTCGGTCAGGGCGGCCCGGACTCCGGGGTCGCGAGGCCGGTCGGCACACAGGGCGGCGGATGCCTGGAGCTTGACCACCGGGACCTGGTGGACGGCCAGGGCTCGGAGGGCTTCGTCGGGGTCCTCGTGGGCCACGGCGAGGTGGCAGGCGTCGAGGCACACCCCGATCCGCTCGGGGTCCGTGGCGGCGAGGGCGGCGGCCGTGTGCCACACGGTCTCGGTCACACAGCCGGGTTCGGGTTCGACGGCGACCCGGATGACCCGGCCGGTGTCGGCCTCGATCTGCTTCAGCCCTGCGGCCAGCAGGTCGAGTTGACGCAGGGCGGCGTCGTGGCGTTCCGCCGGCCAGGGGGTCCGCCAGGCGAAAGGGAGCGTGGAGACGCTGCCGTGGGTGGCGGTGTCGGGGAGCAGGGCGGCGAGGATGCGGGCCAGACGCAGGGTGTGGTCGAGTCTGCGCGGGTCGGACCAGTCGGGGGTGTACACGGCGTGCTTGACGACCGGATCGTGGAAGCCGCGGTACGGGAAGCCGTTGAAGGTCACCGTCTCGAGGCCGCGGGCAACCAGGTCGGCGCCGAGGCGGGCGAGGGCGGCCGGGTCGGTGTCGAGTGCGGCTGCGGTGGTGTCGGACAGCCAGAGGCCCAGTCCGAGGGTGTCGGTACCGAGGCGTTCCCGTACCGGAAGGGCGTACAGGTCGAACTGTGCGGTGATGCCCGGCAGATCCTCCGCCGGGTGCACATTGGTGCAGTAGGCGAGATGGACGTCGGTCCCGTCGTGGTGGCGCAGTCTCACGGTTCTGGTGTCCTCAGCTGCCGCCCCGGGCAACGGAGTTGCCCGCGTACAGGCCCGCCGCCGGGGACGTCGAGGTCCCGGTGCCCTCCGTGGACCCGGTGGCGTCGAGGTCGAGACGGCCGCTCTGTGCGTAGAAGGCGGTCGGGTTCTGCCACAGGACGCGGTCCACGTCCGCCTCGTCGAAACCGGCGGCGATCATCGCCTCGCCGGTGGCGCGGGTGAGCAGCGGATCGCTGTGTCCCCAGTCCGCCGCGGAGTTCACCAGCATCCGTTCGGTGCCGTACCGCTGGAGGATCTCCACCATGCGGGAGGGGGTCATCTTGGTGTCCGGGTAGATGGAGAAGCCCATCCAGCAGCCGCTTTCGGCAACCTGGCCGACGCTCAGTTCGTTGAGGTGGTCCAGCACGACGAAGCCCGGGTCGATGCCGGATTCCGCCACGACGGCCAGCGAGCGTGCGGTGCCGCCCGCCTTGTCACGGTGCGGGGTGTGCACGAGTGCGGGCAGCCGGTGCTCGACGGCGAGGGCCAGCTGCGCGGCGAAGGCGTGCTCCTCGGCGGGGGTGACAGTGTCGAAGCCGATCTCACCGACGGCGACGACGCCGTCCTTGGCGAGGAAGCGCGGCAGCAGGTCGAGCACGGGGGTGCAGCGGGGATCGTTGGCCTCCTTCGGGTTGAGGCCGATGGTGCAGTGGTGCCGGATCCCGTACTGGGCGGCGCGGTAGGGCTCCCAGCCGAGGAGTCCGTCGAAGTAGTCGCTGAAACTCGCGGGGGAGGTACGGGGCTGGCCGAGCCAGAACGCGGGTTCCACCAGGGCGCGGACACCTGCGTCGTACATCGCCCGGTAGTCGTCGGTGGTACGTGAGGTCATGTGGATGTGCGGGTCGAAAATCCGCATGTGGGGGCTCCTGCGAGTAGAGGGTGGCTATCGGTCGCGGCCGCGGTCCGTGACGAGCAGGACGAGATCGGCCGGTACGGGGCGGCCCGCGGCGCGGCGCTCGTCGGCGAACGCCTCTGCCATCCGGGCGAGTTCGATGTCCTTGCGCTCATGGAGCCCGGCGACGACGGTCAGCGGTATCTCGGTGAACAGGCACTTGAGTACGGCATGGCGCCAGCGGTGCTGATCCAGATGTGCGCGGGCGTACGGGCCGAGTGCGGCGATGATCAGCCGGGTGTCGTTGCTGCGCAGGGCGTCGTCGGTGAGGGGGGCCGCGGCGGCGCCGAGCGGCAGATAGGGCAGGGACAGCAGCACCCCGCGCCGTTCGGCGGCGTCGCCCTGTGCATAGCGGGCGGCGGTCTCGGTGGCGGTGCGGTCGGGGGCGACGGCAAGGAGCAGTGCGGCGCGCACCGCGTCCTCGACGGCCCAGCCGGCGCGGTCGGGCAGTGCCCGGTCCGGCAGCGGGAGGCGCCCGTAGACACGGCCGGCCGAGGGGAACCGGGTGTCCAGTGCGGCCGGGTCGGCGGCGACGGCCGCGGTGTCCCGTGCGAGCCGCGCCCGGTGGTCCGGGTCGAGGGCGGCGTCCAGCGCACCGAGCAGGGCCCGGACGGTGCGCGGGGCGTGGACGGCCCCGGTGGGTGTGGTGGTGTCCGAAAGCGTCATGGGCGTACCGCGCCCTTCATGAGTCGGGGTTCGGGGGTGGGCACGAGCTCCGGTGCGCGTACGGTCCTCGCGGCGGCCGCCGCCTCGCGCAGGAACGCGATGCTGCGGCGCGCTTGGAGGGTCGCGGCATGGCTGTGCCGGGGCAGTTCCACCGACACGAGGCCGCGGTAGCCCGCATCGGCGAGTGCGGCCAGGACCGGCGGGAAGTCGATCTCGCCGTCCCCGAACGGAAGATGCTCGTGCACCGCGCGCCGCATGTCCTCGATCTGGACATGGGCGAGCCGGTCGGCCGAACGGTGCACGCACACAACGACGGGTTGGGGTTCCAGGCAGCGGCAGTGGCCGATGTCGAGGGTGAGCCGGAACCGGTCGTGCCCGCCCAGCAGGTCCGCCAGTCGGCGGTAGTCCTGCAACGTGGCGACCAGCATGCCCGGTTCGGGTTCGAAGGCCAGGTCTACTCCCGCGCGTCCGGCGTGCTCCAGCACGGTGGCGCACCCTTGGGCGAGCCGCTTCCACGCCTCGTCGGCCGGGACGTCATCGGGTGCGGCGCCGCTCCACAGATGGACGGTGGTGGCGCCGAGACCGGCCGCGATCTCGGTCGCCCTGCGCAGCAGATCCACACGGCGGTCGCGGCCCTCGGTGGAGACCAGGGTCGGCTGGTGCTTGCGCATCGGGTCGAGCAGGTAGCGGGCGCCGGTCTCGACGACCACGTCGAGACCGGTATCGTCGAGCACCTTCCTGACCTGGGCGGTCCGCGCGGCCACGTCCGGTGCGTACGGGTCGAGGTGGTGGTGGTCGAGGGTCAGCGAGACCCCGTCGTAGCCGAGGTCCGCGAGGACCCGCAGGGCGTCGCCGATCCGGTGGTCGCCGAAGCCGTTGGTTCCGTAAGCGAAGCGCAGCGCGGTCCTCGTCATGTCGGCGACACCTTCCGGGCCAGTCGTCGGGCGAGCGGCAGTGCGGCGGCCACCGGCAGGGCCACGGCCGTGGAGCCGGCCGCCGCGGTCAGCGCGGCCTGGAGCGGCATCATGGCGTGGATCCCGGCGCCCACGGCCCGGCGTACGCTCGCGGCGGTCGGGGTACGGGCAGCCCTGTACTGGGCGAGTCCGCAGGTACCGAGGTAGGCGGCGGCCAGTGTGCGGCTGACCGCCCGGTGTGCCGGTGCGGCCCGGCTGCCGTACGCCACGGCCGCCGCCGTGACCGTCCCGCTCGCGGCGAGCGTCGCGGCGGGAACGGCCCTGCTCGCACCGCTGACTTCGCGTCGGCTGAGCACGGTGACGGCGAACGTGTGCGCGGCCACGGTGAGGGCCGCCGGAAGCGCGGCCCTGGTGCGTCCGCTGCCCGCGCCGCCGAGCAGCACGTCGAGCCCCCGGGCCGTCGCCATGGCGGCGGGCCCGGCCGGGGTGGACTTCAGGGCGAGGTCGTACGCCCAGACGACCCCGGCGAGCGATACGGCGGTGGGCAGTGCGGCGCGTCCCCCGCCGAGCGCGGCGAGTCCGATTCCGGCGGCGGTGAGACCGGTGGCGAGGGTGAGGGCCTGTCCTGGCGAGACCTCTCCGGAAGGGATCGGGCGCTCGGGGCGTTCCACGGCGTCGAGGTCGCGGTCGGCGTAGTCGTTGAGCGCCATACCCGCCCAGTAGAGGCAGATGGAGGAGGCGGCAAGCCCCAGTGTCCGGGGCCCGCGCCGCACTCCCGCGGCCGCGGCCCCCGCCAGCACATCGCCGGGGACGGTGAGCGCGGCGGGAGCCCGTACCAGCCGGGCGACGGCACCCGCGGAGGGCAGGCGCCGCCTCGGGTACCCGCTCACACCCGCACCGCTGCGGCGCCCTGTGCCCAGTCCACCAGCGCGGTGAACTGTTCCTCCAGGCCGTGGACCGTGGAGCCCACCGGGTCCTTGAAGAAGAAGCCGAGGGCGGGCACGGGCCCGCTCTCCCCCGCGCGGTGGGCCAGCGCCATGAACCGGGCCAGGTCGAGGACGAGCGGCGCCGCGAGCGCCGAGTCGCAGCCCTCCCAGGTGAACTGCATCGTCATCCGTACGTCGAGGAACCCGTCGAACACGATGTGGTCCCAGGCCGTCTTCCAGTCGCCGAGCGCGGCGATGTGGTGGATGTGCACCCCGCCCTCGACCGGGTGGCCGAGCCCTTCGTCGAGCACCCGCCGCTTGGACTCGACCTTGCTGCGGGCGCGGGAGGGTTCGGCGAGTGCCGCTCCGTCGCCGCCGCCGAGCAGATTGGTGCCGGACCAGGAGCGCACGGCGAGGGCCCGTCGCGCGAACATCGGCATCAGGGCGGACTTGACGAGGGTCTCCCCCGTCTTGCCGTCGCTGCCCGCGTACGGCAGCCCGGCGGCGACGGCGTACTCATGCAGTGCCGGCAGCCGCGCTCCCGCCGAGGGGGTGAAGTCGACATACGCGCAGCCGGACTTCAGTGCGGCGTAGGCGTACACCGCGCTGTAGGGCAGCGGCGACTCCCCCGCCGCGAGCGCCGCGTCCAGCGCCTCGGCCGAGGCGCAGGCCGGGTCGGGTTCCGCGAGGGGTTCGGTCGTGGCGACGTTGACGACCACGACCCGGTCGACTCCGGCGCGGCGCCGGAAGGAGTCGATGTCCGCCGCGAGCGTCTCGATCAGGACGTCCTGCCGCCCGGCGGCACCACCACCGCCGACCGGCCGGATCTCGGCGTCGGCCTCGGCGAGGTCCGCCGCCAGCGGGCCGAGGAGCGCGTACGGCAGGACTCCCGCGTCCGCCAGCTGCTCGGCCCGCTTGACCAGCGGCGTCTCGTCGATGTCGTGACCGCCGAAGACCAGTCGGTCGAAGTCGGGCAGGCCGAGCTCCGCGAAGGGGGGCAGGGCGGCGACACAGCCGGTCTGCCGGGCCAGTCCGGCCCGGATCGCCGCGGCTCCGACGACCGCGGTCGTCGCCACCGAACCGCGGGCGCCGATGAGCCAGACTCCGGTCCTCTCGTCATGTGCTGCGGTCGGTTCCGTCTGTGCCGTTCGCATGATTCTGCCTCTCGGAGCGCGGTCGGGTGGGTCAGCTGACGCCCTGCGGGTACGGGAACGTCTCGAAGGCGGTGTCGCACTCGCCGGGGCTGCGGCTGAGCCACTTCGTGGTCAGCCGGCGGAGCACCTTGGCGTCGAGCGGCGGGTAGATGACGTCGGGCTTCGGCTTGACGATCGACTGGATCTCCCAGGACAGCCCGATCAGCGGGTCGATCACGGCCCAGCGGCGGGAGTCGATGCCGAGGAGCTGCATGGCGCGCAGGTAGCAGTGCCAGGCGTGGAAACCGACCGGCGGGTTGCCGTTCATGGTGTGGCTGCGCTGCCCCTCGGACAGCCGCGGGTCGTAGAGAACGCCCTGCCCGAAGTCGGCGAACGCCTTGGTGAGGCCTTCCAGGTCGGTGCGCGGGTAGTAGCGGTCGATGACGCTCCACTGGGCGTCGGAGAGGACGGTCAGCGCTTGCTTGAGGGGGGTGACGAGCGTGCGGAAACCGCTCGGGTAGGTGCCCGCGCTGCGGTGGGCGAGGTATGCCTGGACGATGGCGACCTCGGGGTCCGCGCCGAGCACCTCGCGGAGCTTCTCGTTGGCGGCGATCACCTCGGGCGTGCGGTGGTACCAGAGCTCCTGGTCGAACACGTACCAGAACTCGTTGGATCGGGGGTCCCCGTTCATGCCCGGGACGTTCGGGATCTCCGGAAGTTCCGCGTACTTCCGCCGGGCGGGGGCGGCGGAGGCGGTGGTGGCCGTTCCCACGGTGGCGAGGCCGGCCACCAGGAGGGCCCCGGCGGAGGTACGGAGGGCCTGACGGCGGTCGATGGGCGGAGTCATGGGAAATTCCCTTTCGCCGGGAGGAGGTTGATGGTTCAGAAACTAGAAAGAGGCGCTATACCGGGCCTATACCGCCGAGCGGTCCTCGCCCGGTACCGGGTCGGGGCGCCGAAGTGCCGGAGTGACCAGCGCTGTTACGGCGAGAAGCACCATGCAGCCCGCGATCCCGGCGAGGGCGCCGGTCACTCCGAGCCCGTCGAGCAGGAAGCCGCTGCCGAGCGCGCCGAGCGCGCCGGCACCGGGGGCGATCAGGGTGAGGACGCTGCTGACGCGCCCCTGCATCTCGTCGGGGGTGACGGACACCTGGTAGACGCCGCCCACCACATTGACGAGTCCGCCCGCGTACGCCATGACGGCGAGGAGGGCACCGATCACGACCGGTGCGCGGACCACGATCAGCAGGGGGACGACGGCGGCCCAGACGGTGATGCTCCCGATGACCACGGTGCGCAGAGGTGCCCGCCGGGTCCACCAGGTCGCGCCGAGTGCGCCGAGCATCCCGCCGACCCCGCCGACGGCGGTGATGGTTCCCAGCAGCGCGGCCGAGCCTCCGCCGTCGCGCACGATGAGGATCACGGCCATGCTGATGCCCTGGAACAGCAGATTGGTCGCGGCGATCAGCCCGACCAGGGTGGTGAGGAACCGACGCCGCCAGGTCCAGGTGAACCCTTCGGCGACTTCGACGGCGAGCCGACGGCGCGGGGCGGTGTCGCGCGGGCCCTGGAACGGCTTTCTGATCAGCAGGAGCGAGATCAGCGACAGCAGATGGGCCATGGCCGCGAAGAGGAAGGGTGACCAGCGCGCCACGGTGTACAGCGCCCCGCCGACGGGCTGCCCCAGCAGTCCGGCGGCCCGCCAGCGCGCCTCGTTCTGGGTGAGGGCGAGGGGCAGTTGTCCGGGCTGTACGAGGTGACGCACTGCGGCCCGTTCGGCGAGCTGGTGGAAGACGGCCAGGCTGCCGCTGACGAAGGCGGCGGCAGCCAGATGGCCGAGGTTGATCCGGCCGGTGGCCACCGCGACCGCAACCGATGCGGTGGCCAGCAGGGAGCCCAGATCGCAGAGGATCATCAGTCGCCTGCGGTCCCAGCGGTCCACGAGCGCCCCTGCTGGCAGCTGCACGAGCAGATTGGGCAGGAGCGCGGCGAAGCCGACCAGTCCGGCGTCGCTCGCCGATCCGGTGTACCAGAGGACCAGGAAGGGGTACGCGACAGAGCAGGCGCGGGCGCCGAGCAGCGTGGCCCCGACGCCTCCCCACAGGAGGACGAAGTCGCGGTTGCGGCGCAGGGGCTGGAGGGGGGCGGAGTCGGCCCCGCCGGTGTCCTGCTGACCGGCCGGAGCCGTCATCCGGCTGCGGCCAGGGCCCTGGCTCCCGCGCCACCCTCCACCGTGAGACCGTTCGCCGGGCCGCCGACGGGGCCGGTGCGGCACCATTCGAGGACGGCCATGGCGCTGTGCATCTTGTTCTCGGCCTGCTGGAAGGCGATCGACGCCGGTCCGTCGAGTATCTCGGCGGTGACCTCCTCGCCCCGGTGGGCGGGCAGGTCATGGAGGAACACCGCGTCCGGACTCCCCTTCCACAGAGTGGAGTTCACCTGGAAGGGCGCGAAGATGTCCCGCCAGTCGGGGTCGGGCTTGCTGGTCCCGGTGGTCTGCCACCGGGTGGTGTAGATGGCGTCGAAACCCTCGGGGAGCGCCTCCATGTCGTGCCGTTCGACGACGGTGGATCCGGTACGTTCCGCGGTGGCGAGGGCGCGGGCGAGGGTCGCGGGGGCGAGTCCGTACCCGGGCGGGGTGCGCAGCTCCAGGGTGATGTTCCTGAACCTCGGCAGGGCGAGCGCCAGGGCCGCCGCGGAGTTGTTCCCCTCGCCGACGTACAGCACACGCAGTCCCTCGATCCGCCCGAACCGGCCGAGGAGCGTGGTCAGATCGGTCAGCGCCTGGGTGGGGTGCTCGTCGGCGCTCATCGCGTTGACGACGGACATTCCGCCCTGTGAAGCCCAGCTGCGCATCTCGGCGGGGTCGGCGGCGGTGCGGGCGACCAGCAGGTCGAGCATGCCGGCGAGGACGCGCCCGGTGTCCTCGGTGGTCTCCCCGGTGTTGGTCTGGAGGTCGTTGGGGCCGTACGAGACGATCTGCGCGCCCAGGCGCAGGGCGCCGCTGGAGAACGCGGTACGGGTGCGGGTCGAGGTCTTGGCGAAGTAGATGCCGGCCACGAGCCCGGCCAGCGGGCGGTCCCCGGTGGCGCGGCCCGCGGAGAAGTCCGCGCCCCGGGCGACGATCGACGTCAGGTCCTCATCGGTCAGATCGTCGATGGAGATGAGATGGCGTGTGTCGGGCATGGGGTGGTCCCTTCTGTCGGTTGTGGCATGTCCGGGTGAACGGTCGGCTCCGAGGGGATCGGTCACCACTGGCCGCCGAAGGACGAGGAGTCGCTCCGGTGGGATTCGATGGCCGCGCGGCCGACCTCGCGGCCGGAGTCGCCGTTGGTGAGCACGATCAGTCCGTCGCCGTCCTTGATCCGGGTGAGGCTCATCGCCCAGTAGCCCTCGAACTCGCCGAAGGCGCCGTACTCGATGTCGTCGCCTGTGGCGTCGACGACGGTGGACAGCCCGTACAGGGCATCCTGATGGGGTGTCAGCATCTGCTGGGCGAGTGGCTGGGTGAGGAGGTCGGCGTCCTGCCCGAGGTGGGCGCGGCGGATCTCGGCGGCGGCCCGGGCGAGATCGCCGGCCGTGGTCCACAGGCCGCCGCCCGCGACCGAGGGGTGGATCGGCAGCCCGGGCGGCACCGGCTGCCCGGACGCGTCATGGCCGAGGGCCACGGGGCGGCGGGAGCGCGCGTGATGGGCCCAGTCGTAGGCGCTGCGGACCATGCCGAGCGGCTGAAGGACCAGGGTGCGCATCAGTTCGGGGAAGGGGTCGCCGGTGACCTCGGTCATCAGCTGTTCCAGGATCAGGTAGTTGAGCCGGTTCTTTCGGAACACGCCTCCCGGTGCGTGCTCGAAGCGGACGGCGGGTGTGCGGGCCGGCGGCCGGCCGTGCAGCGCGTCCAGGACGCCGGGCACGGCGTCGCCCGGGAGATAGGGGTCGTGGGCAGGTTCCAGGGCGAGCCCGGACACATTCGCCAGCAGATGACGCACCGTCACGGCGCCGCCCTGATAGCCCTTCTCGCCGGGGGTGGGCACGCGCCATCCGGTGAGATAGGTATTGATGTCGGCGTCCAGGTCGATGACCCCCTGGGCGGCCAGCGTCAGCGCGCCGAGTGCGGTGATGTGCTTGCTCACCGACGCCACCTTGAACGGGGTGTCGGGGGTGATCCGGTCCGTGGAACCGGTGCCCACCACCCCGTACGCCTCCAGCGCGACCAGCTCGCCGTCCCTCAGCACCGCGAGGCTGGCACCCGGTACTCCGTGCAGCTCCATGGCCTCCGCGACAGCCCCCTTCGGAGCAGGCCGGGTGCGGGGCGCGGACGTGGCCAGTGACGCGGCGAGCTGTTCGATCGTCCCGGCCCGGTAGAGGGCGCGGAGCGTGACGGGCAACCCGGCCTCGCGGACCTCGGCCATCACCCGGAGCACGCTGATGGAGTCGCCGCCCAGGTCGAAGAAGCTGTCGCGGATGCCGACCTTCTCCACATCGAGGACCCGGGACCAGATCTCGGTGAGCTGCCGTTCGACGTCGGTGCGCGGCGCCACGTATGCGCGGTCCGACCAGCCGGAGGAGCGGTCGGGGGCGGGCAGTGCGGCGTGGTCGAGCTTGCCGTTGACGGTGAGCGGGATCCTGGTCATCGGCACGAACGACGACGGGACCATATAGGCGGGCAGCCGCTCGGAGCAGTGCGCGGCCAGCTCGGCGGCGGACGGGGCGTCCGCCCCGACCGGGACCACGTAGCCGGCCAGGCGGCGGTCGCCCTGCTCGGACTGCCGGGCCACCACGACGGCCTCGCGGACCTGCGGGTGTTCGGTCAGCACCGTCTGGATCTCGCCGGGCTCGATGCGATAGCCGCGGATCTTCAGCTGCTCGTCGGCGCGGCCCAGGAACTCCAGGTCCCCGTCCTGCCGTACGCGCGCCAGGTCACCGGTCCGGTACATCCGGGCGCCGGGCGGACCGTACGGGTCGGGCAGGAATCGTTCGGCGGTCAGCGCCGGGCGGTTCGCGTAGCCGCGGGCGAGACCCGCGCCGCTGACGTACAGCTCGCCGGGGACCCCGACGGGGGCGAGCCGCCCCTCGGCGTCCAGGACATAGACCCGGGTGTCGTCCACGGCCCGCCCGAGCGGCACGGCGCCGCCGGCCGCGACATCGTCGGCCGTGACCCGGCGGAAGGTGACGTGGACGGTCGTCTCGGTGGGTCCGTACGCCTGGATCGGCACGGTGCGTTCCAGCCCCTGATGGGCCAGCCATTCGGCGAGGTCGGACACGTCGAGGCCGTCCCCGCCGAAGACGACGGTGCGCAGGGCGAGGGCGTCCAGGCGTGCCTTGTCGCCGCCCGCCGCGGCGATCAGCGCACGGAAGGCCACCGGTGACAGCGAGAGCGTCGTCACCCGCTGCTCGGCGAGCAGGGAGAGCAGTGCCTCGGGGTCGCGGGCGACCGCGGGCGGCACCACGGACACCCGGCCGCCGTGCAGCAGCGCGCCCCAGATCTCCCAGACGGAGACATCGAAGGCGTACGAGTGCAGCAGCGCCCAGACCTGCGAGGAGTCCAGGTCGATGCGGTCGGCCGTGGCCGCGTAGAGCCGCAACAGATTGCGGTGGGTGAGAGTGACGCCCTTGGGCCGTCCCGAACTGCCCGAGGTGTAGATGACGTACAGGGCGTTGTCGGGCCCGGCGAGCGGCTCCGGGTCGGTGGCCGGCCGGCCTGCCAGGGTGTCGGCGTCCGTGTCGATGATGACGAGTCCGCGCGCCCCTGCCGCCGCCTGGGTGTGTGCGCTGCGGGTCACGACGAGGGGCCCGCCCGCGTCGCTCAGCATGTAGGCGAGGCGGCCCGTCGGCTGGGTCGGGTCGAGTGGCAGGTAGGCCGCGCCGGACTTCATGACGCCGAGCAGGGCGGGCAGCAGGTCGATGTCCGGCTCCAGGAGCACCCCGACGACGGACTCGGGGCCTGCACCGAGGGCGCGCAGCTGGTGGGCGAGCCGGTTGGCCCGGGTGTTCACCTCGGCGTAGCTGAGCCGCTCGTCGCCGTGGGAGACGGCGGTCGCGTCGGGCGTGCGGGCTGCCCATGACTCGAAGACCTCGTGCACACAGCCGTCGCCCGCGGGGAGCGTGAGCGGTGCGCCGTTCCAGGTGTCGAGCAGCAACTCCTCCTCCCCCGGCGGCAGACAGGTCGCCCGTGCGTCTCCGTCGGAGTCGGCGACCATCGCCTCCAGCACGGCCCGGTACATCCCCGCCAGTCGGTCGGCGTGGTGCCGGGAGAGTGCGTGGGTGTGGGTGCGCAGGGTGAAGTAGCCGGGGGTGGTGGGCACTCCGAGCGCGAATTCGGTGGAGTCGTCGCCCTCACCGGCGTCGGTGTCGATGAGGTCGGTGTCCATCTGGTCGAAGTCCTGGAAGGTGAACAGCACATCGATGAGCCGTTGTCCGTCTCCCGCTTCGCGCTGGATGGCGGGCATCGGGTAGCGCCGGTACTGCCACTGCTCGACCTCGCGGTCGAAGGTCTGCCGCACCAGTTCACGCCAGGTGGCGGCGGTGCGCTCGAAGGGGAAGGGCAGGCTGTTGAGCTGCATGCCGTAGACCCGGTCGGCGCCTTCGAGTTCGGGCCGGGCGCTGTAGACGAGTCCGGTGAAGAAGGTGGGCTCGTCGGTGAGCATGCTCATCACCTTGAGATGGGCGGCGTGCAGCACGCTCTTCAGTGACACGCCGGCCTCGGCGGCCAGTGCGCGCAGCCCCGGCTCCAGGTCCCGGTGCGGCACATGGATCTGGTAGTCCGCGCGGGGCGCGGTGGTGTCCGCCCAGGCGGCGGGGAGGGTGAACTTGGGGTGGCGGGCCACGAGGTCGTGCCAGTAGGCACGGTCGTCGGCGGACTGGAGGGCGCGCTGTTCGGCGGCGATGAAGTCGGCGTACCGGACGGCGGGGGGCTCGACGGTCGCGGGCCGGTTGCCGTCCCGCAGGGTGCGGTAGGTGTCGAGGATCTCCATCACGAGGGAGTGGAAGGTCCACCCCTCGGTGATGGCGTGGCACTGGGTGAAGGTGAGCCGCCAGCTCCGGTCGTTCTCGAGCAGGGCGCCGATACGCATGAGGGGTGCGCGAGTGGTGTCGAAGACGGCGGCGCGTTCGCTCGCGGTGTACGCCTCCAGCTCTGCCTGCTGCCTTGCGGCGTCCAGGTCCCGCAGATCCCTTACCTCGACGGGGACATCGGCCCGCTCGTGGACGAGCTGCATCGGCACGGAGTAGCCGGAGACCGCGAAGGAAGTACGCAGCATCTCGTGCCGGCTCGTGACCAGCGCCGCCGCGTCACGAAGAGCACCGGCATCGAAGGGCTGCTCGTCACGGATCCGGAACAGCGTGATGTTGTGATAGCTGTGCTGCTCCTCGTCGGCCAGCATCTCCACCAGCATCCCGAGCTGCACCTGCGACATCGGATACGCATCCGACACCCCGGCAGGCACAAGCTCCCGGTCCGCCGCCGACAGCAGCGCGAACCGCTCCACCGGCCGCTCCCGCTCCACCACCCCACGACCACCCACCGACGCCGCCAGCTCGGCAACCGTACGGAACTCGAACACATCCCGCACCGACACATCCACACCCGCCGACCGCAGCGCACCCACCAGCACCACCGCACGGATCGAGTGGCCGCCGAGCTCGAAGAAGTTGTCGTGAACACCGATCCGGTCGGCTTCCAGGACCTGCGACCAGGCGGTCGCCAGCAGCTCTTCGAGGGGGTTGCGGGGTGCGACGTACGCCCGCTCGCCGTTGCCGAACGAGGCTTCGTCGGGTGCGGGCAGGGCCCGCCGGTCGACCTTGCCGTTGCGGTTGAGCGGCAGGGCGTCCAGCACGAGGAACGCGCTGGGCGTCATATAGGCGGGCAGCCGTGCGGCGCAGTGGGCGGCCAGTTCCGCGGTGACCGGGGCCCGGCCGTCGGCCGGAACGTAGTGGGCAACGAGCCGCGGATCGCCGGTCGCCGAACGGTGGGCGACGACGACGCACTCCTGGACGGCCGGGTGCTCGGCCAGGACGACCTGGATCTCGCCGAGCTCCACACGGTAGCCGCGGATCTTCACCTGCTCGTCGATCCGGCCGAGGAACTCGACGACGCCGCCCTCGGTCATCCGGGTCAGATCGCCCGTGCGGTAGAGCCGGGCGCCGGGCGGTCCGAACGGGTCGGGTACGAAGCGCTCGGCGGTGAGGCCCGGCTGGGCCGCGTACCCGCGCGCCACTCCCGCACCCCCCACATAGAGCTCGCCCGGCACGCCGACGGGGACGGGGCACAGCGTGGAGTCGAGGACGTAGAGCGTCGCGCCGGGGAGGGCGCTGCCGATCGGCACGGTCTCGGCGCCGCCCAGGCGCTCCACGTCGACGGGGAAGACGGTGCTGCCGACGGAGGCCTCGGTGGGCCCGTACTCGTTGATGAGCCGGCCGGGACCGAGGAGGCGCAGCCAGTGGTCGGCGCTGCGCCCCGGGAATGCCTCGCCCGCCACGACGACGACCGAGGCGAGCTCCTTGGCCCGGGCGTCGTCGAGCCGGTGCGCGATGATTTCCAGATGGCCGGGGGTCAGCTTGAGGAAGCTGAACGGGCCGGCTTCGTGCAGCAGCGGACCGAGGTCCTCGACCGGGAAGTCCTGCGCCAGGATGTGCACCCGGCGGCCGGTGACGAGGGGCGCCCAGAGGTTGGGCACGACCAGGTCGAAGGCGACGGAGGAGAAGAGGGCGGCGCCTCCGGGGCCGCGCGCGGCCAGCGTGCCGGCGGCCCAGCCGATGTGGTTCGAAAGGCCCCGATGGGTGATCTGCACGCCCTTGGGCACGCCGGTGGAGCCCGAGGTGTAGATGACGTAGGCCAGCCGGTCGAAGTCTGCGGAGGCCTCCGGCCTGGTGGCGGGGCGGCGGTCGATGGAGGCCGCTGCCTCGGGCCGGTCCACGACGACCTGGTGGCCCTCGAAGGCGTCGGCGAGCCGGTCGGAGTGGGCCGTCGCGGTCACCAGGAGGCGGGCGCCCGCGGCGCCCAGCATCCTGGCGGTACGGGCCGCGGGCTGGCCCGGGTCCAGCGGCAGATAGGCGGCGCCCGCCTTCCATACGGCGAGGAGGGAGACGATCAGCTCCGGGCCGCGGTCGAGGAGGACCCCGATCACGGACTCGGGGCCGGCTCCGAGCGCGCGCAGCTCATGGGCGAGCCGGTTGGCCCTGGCGTCGGTCTCGGCGTAGGTCAGCCGGTCCTCGCCGTAGGTGACGGCAGTCTCGTCGGGGGTGCGGACCGCCCAGGACTCGAAGAGCTCGGGGACCGTCGCGGAGACGCTCACCGGGGCGGCGGTGGCACTCCACTTCTCGACGAGCAACTCCCGTTCGCCGTCGGGGAGGAAGGTGGCGCGTGCGTCCCCGTCGGTGTCCGCGACCATCGCTTCGAGCACCGCCCGGTACATCCCGGCGAGGCGGTCGGCATGCTCCCGCGTCATGACGTGGGTGTGTGACATCAGCACCACATAGCCGCCCACCGCCAGGGTGGCGAGGGCGAATTCGGTGAGTGAGTCGTCGATGCTGGCGCCGAAGTCGACGAGTTCGGTGTCCACCTGGTGGAAGTCCAGGTAGCTGAAGCGGACATCGAGCAGCCGGGCGCCGTCGCCCTTCTCGCGCTGGATGGCGGGCATCGGGAACCGCCGGTGCGGCCAGAGCTCGACCTCCCGGTCGAAGGTGCGGCGCACCAGGTCGCGCCAGGTGGTGACGGCGGTCCGGTCGTAGCCGAACGGCAGGCTGTTGAGGTACATGCCGTAGACCCGGTCGGCGCCTTCCGCCTCGGGCCGGGCGTTGCAGACCAGGCCGGTGAAGAAGGCGGGCTCGTCGGTGAGCATGCTCATCACCTTGAGATGGGCGGCGTGCAGCACGCTCTTCAACGAGACACCGACCTCGGCGGCCAGCGAGCGCAGACCGGCGTCGAGGTCCTGGTAGGGAATGCGCACTCGGTAGTTGTCCCGCGGTTCGTCCTGGTCACCCGCCCAGGCGGCCGGGAGGGAGAACGTCGCATGGCGGTCGACGACGTCGTGCCAGTAGGCACGGTCCTCCGCGGAGGCCAGCGAGCGCTGCTCGGCGGCGATGAAATCGGCGTACCGGACGGCGGGCTGTTCGACGGGCGCCGGCAGATCGCCGTCGCGCAGGGTTCGGTAGGCCGCCAGCACCTCCATGAGCAGGGAGTGGAAGCTCCAGCCCTCGAGGATGGAGTGGCATTCGGTGAGTCCGAACCACCAGCTGCCGTCGTCGATCACATGGGCCGAGATCCGGATCATGGGGGCCTGAGTGGTGTCGAAGACGGCGGCACGCTCGCTCGCGGTGTACGCCTCCAGCTCTGCCTGCTGCCTTGCGGCGTCCAGGTCCCGCAGATCCCTTACCTCGACAGGGACATCGGCCCGCTCGTGGACGAGCTGCATCGGCACGGAGTAGCCGGAGACCGCGAAGGAAGTACGCAGCATCTCGTGCCGGCTCGTGACCAGCGCCGCCGCGTCACGAAGAGCCCGGGCATCGAAGGGCTGCTCGTCACGGATCCGGAACAGCGTGATGTTGTGATAGCTGTGCTGCTCCTCGTCGGCCAGCATCTCCACCAGCATCCCGAGCTGCACCTGCGACATCGGATACGCATCCGACACCCCGGCAGGCACAAGCTCCCGGTCCGCCGCCGACAGCAGCGCGAACCGCTCCACCGGCCGCTCCCGCTCCACCACCCCACGACCACCCACCGACGCCGCCAGCTCGGCAACCGTACGGAACTCGAACACATCCCGCACCGACACATCCACACCCGCCGACCGCAGCGCACCCACCAGCACCACCGCGCGGATCGAGTCCCCGCCGAGCTCGAAGAAGTTGTCGTGAACACCGATCCGGTCGCCGTCGAGGACCTGCGACCAGGCCGTGGCGATCTGCTCTTCGAGGGGGTTGCGGGGCGCGAGGTACTGGCCGCCGGTGTGGAGGCTGTGCTGCTCGGGTGCGGGCAGGGCGCGCCGGTCCAGCTTGCCGTTCGCGGTGAGCGGCAGGGCGTCCAGTACGACGAATGCGGCGGGGACCATGTAGGAGGGCAGGCGTTCTCCCAGGGCGGCCCGGAGCGCAACGCCGTCGGGGGCGCGTCCGGCCTCCGGTACGACGTACGCGACCAGCCGTCGGCCCACGGCGTCGTCATCGCGCACCACCACGGCGGCGTCGCGGACGCCTGGCCGGCCGGCCAGGGCGGCCTGGATCTCGCCGAGTTCGATGCGGTAGCCGCGGATCTTCACCTGGTCGTCGATACGGCCCAGGAAGTCCAGGGTGCCGTCCGGGTTGCGCCGGGCGAGGTCGCCGCTGCGGTAGAGCCGCGCGCCCGCCGGGCCGAACGGATCGGGTACGAAACGCTCGGCGGTGAGCGCCGGGCGGCCGAGATAGCCCCGGGTCACGCCGGGGCCGCCGACATGAATCTCGCCCGGCACTCCGGACGGCACGACCTGCCCGTGGCGGTCCAGGAGGTAGATGGTCAAGTCCTCCAGCGGGCGGCCGACCGGGTTGCCACCGGCCGTCAGGTCGTGCTCGGTGATGCGGTGGTAGGTGGAGTGCACGGTCGTCTCGGTGATGCCGTACATGTTGAGCAGCTGCGGTCGGTCGAGACCCAGCCGCTCCACCCACGGAGCCAGCTCGGCGAACTCCAGCCGCTCCCCTGCGAACACCACAGCCCTCAGATCGAGTTGGTCGATCCTCGGATCGTCCGACCCCGCGGCACCGACGAGCGACCTGAACGCGGAGGGTGTCTGGTTGAGCACCGTCACCCGGTGCCGCACCAGCAGATCGAGGAAGTCGTCCGGCGACCGGGCGACGTCGAACGGCACCACCACCAGCCGCCCACCGTGCGCGAGCGCACCCCACAGCTCCCACACCGACACATCGAAGGCATAGGAGTGGAACAGCGGCCACACATCCTCTGCGCGGAAGCCGTAATGCCGGTCCCCGACGGCCAACAGCCGCCACACCTGGGTGTGGCTCACGCACACACCCTTCGGGCGCCCGGTGGAGCCCGAGGTGTAGATGACGTACGCCAGCGCGTCCGGTCCCGCCGTGCTGGGGGCGGGGTTCGCCTCGGACTCGGCCGCGATCGTGACCGCGTCGCGGTCGAGGACGACGATCCGCCCGGTGTACACGCCCGCGAGCCGCTCTGCGTACTCCGAGGTGGTGACGACGACCGGCGCCCCGGTGTCGCCGAGGACGAATCCCCACCGGTCGACCGGGTGCGAGGGATCCAACGGCACGTAGGCGGCGCCGGACTTCAGCACGCCCAGCAGGGCGGGGACGAGGTGGCTGCCGCGTCCGAGGCAGACGCCGACCAGATCCTCGGTGCCCACACCGAGCGCCGTGAGGTGGTGGGCCAGCCGGTTGGCGCGGGCGTTGAGTTCCCCGTACGACAGCGCCTCGTCGCCGGCGACGACGGCAACTGCGGTGGGGTTCTCGGCCGCCCGGTCCTGGAAGACCTCGTGCATCGGCCGCGCTTCGCCGGCCGGCCGCACCGCGGGCGGCGCCAGGACGGCGCTCACCCGCTCGCCGTGGAGCGGCAGCCGGGTGACGGGGCTGTCCGGGGAGGCGACCAGGCCGTCGAGCAGGCGCAGGAAGGATGCGGCGAAGCCGTCCATCCACGGCTGGTCGAAGAGCGCGGTGGCGTACTCCAACTGGCCTCGCAAACCGCCGCCCGGTGTCTCCTCGATCTGCAGCGCGAGGTCGAACTTCGCGGTAAGCCACGGGAGTTCGACGACCGAGGTGGCGATGCCGGGCAGCTCGAGTGCTCCTTCCGCCGCCTCGTGCAGGGTGAAGGCGATCTGGAACAGCGGAGTACGGGAGGTGTCGCGGACCGGGGCCAGCTCGTCGACCAGGCGCGCGAAGGGCACCTCCTGGTGATCGAAGGCGCCGAGTACGGTGCTCCGCGCGGCGGCGAGCAGCTCGGTGAACGCCGGTTCGCCCTGCCAGGTTCCGCGCATCACGAGGGAGTTGATCCCGTATCCGATGACGTTCTGGAGTTCGGGGCGGGTGCGCTCGGAGACAACGGTTCCGACCGCGATGTCGTCGCGTCCGGTGTAGCGGGACAGCAGCGCCTGGAACGCGGCGAGCAGCGTCGTGTAGAGGGTGACACCGTGCTCCTTGGACAGGGCATGCAGCCCGGCCGCCAGCGGTTCCGGCAGCTCCAGCGGTACGGCGGCGCCCCGCCAGTCCCGCACCGGCGGCCTGGGCCGGGCAGTGGGGAGTTCGGCCGGTGTGCTGTCGGCGAGGAGGCCGCGCCAGTAGCCGAGCCGGCGGTCGAGCTCGGGACCGGCGATACGGCTCCGCTGCCATGCGGCGAAGTCGGCGTACTGCACGGGAAGTGCGGGTAGCGGGGAAGGGCGGCCCGCTGCGAACGCACCGTAGAGCGCGCCGAGTTCCCGCTCGAACACCTGGATGGACCAGGCGTCGCAGGCGATGTGGTGGAAGACCACGGCCAGCAGATGATCGTCCTCTGCGAGCCGGATCAGCCGGGCGCGGACCGGCCACTGGCCCGCCAGATCGAAGGGCGCGGCGGCGGCTTCGGCCGCCAGGTCGGCGGCCTTCTGCTCGCGTGCGGCGGCGGGCAGTGCGCCGAGGTCCGTGACCGGGAGGTCCGGGGTGCCCGCCGGGTCGACGACCTGGACGGGTTCGCCGCTCTCCAGGCGGTAGCGGGTGCGCAGGATCTCGTGCCGGGCGACGATCTCGGTGTACGCGGCGTGCAGGACGTCGAGGTCGAGCGGTCCGCGCAGGCGGCGCAGGACCGGCACCAGGTACTCGGGGCTCTCCGGGTCGAGACTGCTCAGGAACCAGAGCTGCTGCTGCCCGAAGGAGAGCGGCAGGGTGCCTGCGCGGTCGGCGCGCGGAATGCCCGCGCGGGGGGCCGAGCGGCGCCCGGCGAGCCGCTGCCGCAGCAATTCCTCGCGGGCCGCCGCCACGGCGGTGGCGGACTTCTCGGTCTCTCCGGCGCTCATATCTCTCGTTCCTCCGCCAGCATCGGGTCCGTCAGCAGTGCGGCGTCGTCGAGCCGCGCGATATCCGCTCTGAGCTGTGTCTCAACCTCGGCGGCCAGTTGGGCCACCGAGGGCATGTCGAAGACCTTGCGCACCGGCAGGTCGATGTCGAACTGTTCCTGGACCGCGGCCACCAGCCGCAGCGCGAGCAGGGAATTACCGCCGAGTTCGAAGAAGTTGTCGTGGACGCCGATCCGCTCGGTGTGCAGGATCTGGGCCCAGATGTCGGTGACGGCCTCTTCGGCCTGGTTGCGCGGGGGCACGTAGTCCCCGCCCGTGTGGAGGCTCTGCTCCTCCGGTGCGGGCAGGGCCCGCCGGTCCAGCTTGCCGTTGGCGGTCAGCGGCAGGGCGTCCAGCACGACGAAGGCCGCGGGCACCATGTACGACGGCAGCCGGTCGGCCAGGGCCGCCCGCAGCTCACCGCCGTCGGCCCGGGCGTCGGGTGCCATGACCACGTAGGCGACCAGCCGGCGGTCGCCGGGCCGGTCCTCCCGTACCACCACCGCCGCGTCGCGGACGGCCGGCCGATCGGCCAGCGCGGCCTGGATCTCGCCGAGTTCGATACGGTAGCCGCGGATCTTCACCTGGTCGTCGATACGGCCCAGGAAGTCCAGGGTGCCGTCCGGGTTGCGCCGGGCGAGGTCGCCGCTGCGGTAGAAGCGCGCGCCGGGCGGGCCGAACGGGTCGGGCAGAAAACGCTCCGCGGTGAGTCCCGGCCGCCCCAGGTAGCCACGGGCGACGCCGGGGCCGCCGACATGAATCTCGCCGGTGACGCCGACGGGCACCGTCTGTCCGTGGCGGTCGAGCAGATGGATCCGCAGATCGGCGAGTGGGCGCCCGACCGGGTTGCCGCCGGCGGTCAGGTCGTCGTGGGTGACGCGGTGGTACGTCGAGTGGACCGTGGTCTCGGTGATGCCGTACATGTTGAGCAGCTGCGGTCGGTCGAGACCCAGCCGCTCCACCCACGGAGCCAGCTCGGCGAACTCCAGCCGCTCCCCCGCGAACACCACGGCCCTCAGATCGAGTTGGTCGATCCTCGGATCGCCCGACCCCGCGGCACCGACGAGCGACCTGAACGCCGAGGGTGTCTGGTTGAGCACCGTCACCCGGTGCCGCACCAGCAGATCGAGGAAGTCGTCCGGCGACCGGGCGACGTCGAACGGCACCACCACCAGCCGCCCACCGTGCGCGAGCGCACCCCACAGCTCCCACACCGACACATCGAAGGCATAGGAGTGGAACAGCGGCCACACATCCTCCGCGCCGAACGCGTAGTGCCTCCGGGCGATGGCGTGCAGCCGCCACACCTGGGTGTGGCTCACGCACACACCCTTCGGGCGCCCGGTGGAGCCCGAGGTGTAGATGACGTACGCCGTCGAGGCCGGTCCTGCCGGCAGCGGTGCCGGGTTCGGCAACTCCGCCTCGCCCGGTTCCTGCGGCGCGTCCTCGTCGAGGACGATCAGGGTCCCGGAGTGGATCCGCCCCAGCCGTTCGGCGAACTCCGAGGTGGTGACCACGAGGGAGGCCGCCGTGTCACCGAGGATGAACTCCCAGCGGTCCAGAGGATGCGCCGGATCCAGCGGAACGTACGCGGCGCCCGACTTCAGTACGCCGAGCAGGGCGGGCACCAGCTCGGGCCCGCGCTCCAGGCACACGCCGACCAGCACTTCGGGTCCGGCACCCAGCCCCCTCAGGCGGTGGGCCAGCCGGTTCGCCCGTGCGTTCAGTTCGCCGTACGTCAGCTCGGTGTCACCCGCGACGACGGCCACCGCACCGGGGGTCGCCGCGGCCTGCTCCTCGAAGACCTCGTGCATCGTCCTGGCCTGCCCGGCGTCGTCCACGGCGGCGGGTTCGACGAGGGCCTGCTCGGCGGCCCCGAGCAGCGGAGCCTGTGAGATGCGGCCGGACGGGGCGCTCGCGAGGGCGTCGAGCAGCCGTACGAAGCCCGCCGCGAGATTCTCCACCCAGCCGCGCTCGAAGAGCGCAGTGGCGTACTCGATCTGGCAGCGCGCTCCGCCGCCCGGCTCCAGGTGGACGAAGAGCGTGAGGTCCGTCTTGGCGGTCCGCCAGTTGTCGCCGAGGAGCGCCAGATCGCTGTCGCTGAGCGCCGATCCGGTCTGGCCTTCGTCGAGCAGGTCGAAGGCGGCCTGGTAGAGCGGGGTCCGCGAGCGGTCCCGGTCGCCGAAGGCGTCCACGAGGCGTTCGAAGGGAAGGTCCTGGTGGGCGAAGGCGGTCAGGACCATGTCCCGTATCCGCTCCAGCGCCGCCATGAACGTCGGGTCGCCGCCGAGATCGCAGCGGAGCACGAGGTTGTTGAGGAAGCAGCCCGCGACGCCGGCGCTCTCGGGCCTGGTGCGGCCCGAGACCGGTGTGCCGACCGCGATGTCCTCGCTGCCCGTGTACCGGGAGAGGAGGGCGGAGAAGGCGGTGAGCAGGGTTGTGAAGGGGGTGGCCCCGTGGTGCTGGCCGAGGGCGAGCGCCTGCTTCGTCACGCTGTGCGGGACATGGAAGCCGACCACCGAGCCGCTGATGTCGCGTTCGGCCGGCCGGGGGCGGGCCGTGGGGAGATCGAGGGGGACGAGTCCGTCGAGGACCTCGCGCCAGTGGGCGAGCTGTCGTGCGCTCTCCTCGTCACCGGACTGCTCCCGCTGCCTGACGGCGAAGTCGGCGTACTGCAGCGGAAGCTCCGGCAGCCGGTCCGCCTCGGGTGTGAGGCAGAGGCCGCGGAGGTCGTTCTCCAGCAGGACCGATGACCAGCCGTCCGAAGCGATGTGATGGATGGTCAGGACCAACAGGTGTTCTTCTCCGGGAGTGCGGATCAGCCGGGCCCGCCAGACCGGGCCCTGCTCCAGGTCGAAGCCCTGGGCGAGCTGCGCCCTCAGGTGCGGGGCCGGACCATCGGGGCCCGCGTCCAGCACCTGGAAGTCCACCGTGCTGTGGTTGTCGGCCAGTTGGCGGGGTTCACCGAGCTCGGTGACGTACCGCGTACGGAGGATCTCGTGCCGGTCCGCCAGGGTGCGCAGCGCCGTGCGGACAGTCTCCGGGCGGGTGCCGGCGGGCAGGCGCAGCAGAACGGGCGTGACCCATTCGGCGCTCGCCGGGTTCATCCGGTCCAGGAACCAGATGCGTTCCTGCGCGAAGGACAACGGGAGCGGCGCGCCCCGGCCGGCCGCCGTGACCGTGGCCGTGTCGTCGGCCGGGTCGCCGCGGCCTAGCAGCTGGGCCTGTTCGGCGACGGTGGTGGCGGTGAAGAGGTCACGGAGTTCGATGCGGCGGCCGGTGGCGGCGGTGAGACCGCCGAGCAGCCGGGTCATGTGGAGCGAGGTGCCGCCGAGGCGGAAGAAGTCGTCGTGTGCGCCGACGGTGTCCGTGCCGGTGCCGAGCAGGTCGGCCCAGACGCGGGCGACGAGCCGCTCGTCGTCGGTGCGGGGCTCGACCGCCGCCGGCCCGTCGTCGGCCGTGCTGGGGTCGGGCAGGGCGCTTCGGTCGACCTTGCCGCTGGCGTTGAGCGGGAAGGCGTCGACCGTCACATAGACGGACGGGATGAGTGCCTCGGTGAGGCTGCCCCGGAGGAAGGCCCGGAGTTCGGCGGCGGGCACGGGTTCGGCACGGGGGACGACGTGCGCGGCCAGTCGCGCGGTCCCGTCGGGGGCCTTGAACGGGGTGACGACCGCACCGCTGAGCCCGGGGTGCGCGGCGAGCGCCGCTTCGGCCTCGCCGGGTTCGACACGGGTGCCGTTGATCTTGACCTGGTGGTCCACCCGGCCGACGTACTCCAGCACGCCGTCCGAGCGCCAGCGGGCCCGGTCGCCCGTGCGGTACAGCCGTTCGCCCGCTGCTCCGTAGGGGTCGGGGACGAAGCTCGCGGCGGTCGCGCCCGGGCGCCCCAGGTAGCCGCGGGCCACTCCGGGGCCTCCCGCGTACAGCTCGCCCGGCACTCCGACGGGCACCGGTGTCCCGGCCGCGTCGAGCACCAGGACGCGCATGGAGTCGATCGGGCGGCCGATGGGTACGGGGCCCTGCTCCCTGTCCGGGTGGACGGGGTGGGCGGTGACGTCGATGGAGCACTCGGTGGGGCCGTAGGTGTTCCAGATTCCGGCGCGGATGCGGTCGGGCAGCCGTCGGCAGAGGTCCGCGTGCAGGGGCTCTCCCGCGCAGAACAGCAGCCGCAGGTCCGTGCAGTCGGCCCAGCCGTCCTCGTCGGCGAGCAGCCGCAGCACGGAGGGCACCACCTGGAGGACGGTGATGCGCTGTTCGGCCACCTCCCGCAGCAGCAGCGCGGGGTCGCGCTCGGCTCCCTCGGGGGCCATGACGACGGTGCCGCCCGCCGTGAGCGGGGCGAAGATCTCCCAGCCCGCGGCGTCGAAGCTCATCGTGGTCTTCTGGAGGATCCGGTCGTCCGGGCCGATGCCGTGTCTGCGGACGGTCCAGCCGACGCGGTTCGCGATGCCCGCGTGGTCGACGAGGACGCCCTTGGGGCGGCCGGTGGATCCCGAGGTGTAGATGACATACGCGGCTGACGCCGGGGACACCGGTCCCGGCAGAGCGGTCGCGGGCTGCGCGGCGATGCGGTCCCGCTCCTCGTCCAGGCACAGGGCGGTGACGGGCAGGTCGCGCAGGGCGCCCCGGGCGGTGGGCCCGTCGGTGAGAACGACACGCGCTGCCGTGTCCTCCAGGACCCATTCCAGGCGGGCGCGCGGATGCCCGGGATCCAGCGGTACGTACGCCGCGCCGGCCTTCCAGACGGCGAGGAGCGCCACCACGAGGCCGATGCCGCGCGGCAGGCAGACCGCGACGAGGTCCTCGGGGCCGATGCCGCGGTCGCGCAGGACATGTGCGAGACGGTTGGACCTCCGGTCGAGCTCGGCGTAACCGAGCCGGTCCCGACCGCAGAGCACGGCGAGGGCGTCGGGGGTCCTGGCCGCCTGCAGTTCGAATCGCGCGGGCAACAGCTCCGTACCGGAACGGTCGGTCTCTGACGTCCGCGGCCACACCTGGGATTCCACCCTTGCTCCTCTTCACCTCTGGGCCGGCGCAGCGGGCGAGGGGCCGCCGCATACCTGCCGCGGCCCCTCGCCGTCGCTCCCGCTCCCGCTCCTGCTGCCTGCGTGCGCCGGTGTCAGACGGCGCTGTGCTGCTGTTCCATGCGCCGGCGCAGGCTCAGCGGGCGCATGTCGGTCCAGACCTCCTCGATCCGGGCGAGGCACTCGGCACGGGTGCCTCGGGTCCCCTCCTGGTGCCAGCCGGCCGGAAGTTCCCGGTCGGCGAGCCAGATCGAGTACTGGAGTTCGTCGTTGTGGACGACGAGGTAGGTCCGGTCGTCGCTCTGCTCTTCGGCCATCGGTGGCCTCCTTCTCGTCTGCGGAATCGGGGTCAGCGGCCCGAGGCCTCGGGTACGGCTGCTGCCGTGAGGAAGTCGTCGACGGCGACGCCGAGCTGCTGCTTCTGCGCCTCCTCGTACACCAGCTGGGCCACGGCGAGGTCGAGCACACCGAGGCCGAACGGCGAGACGATGACGGTGCGTTCCGGGTCGCGGCGGAACGACGTGGTACCGCCGACCAGTTCCCCGATCGACGCGTCGATGAAGTCGCGGTTCCCGGAGAGCTGTTGGGCCAGATCCGGGGAGGTCCGCTCGCGGCAGACGTGGTCGGCGTCGTCGACGACGTTCTGCGCGTCGAGGAGCGTCTCCGGGCGGATGTCCCGCAGCGAGACGTTGAGGACCGTCGAGCCCGGCAGGAAGGCGTCCACCGGCAGATACGGTTCTGCGGAGGTGGTGGCCAGCGAGACGAGCGAATGCGCGGCCAGCGCCTGCGCCTGCTCGCGGGCCACGGTCACGGTGACGCCCGGGGCCTTCTCCTCAGCCGTACGGACGAAGGCGGCGGCCCGTACCGGGTCCTGGTCGTACACCGTCGCCTCGGTCAGCGAGGGCAGCCGGGTCTTGAGGAAGTGCAGGATCTCCGCGTTGATGACGCCACAGCCGATGAGCGTGACGCCGGTGGTGCCCGCGCCCTCGTCGGGCAGCAGCAGACCGGCGGCGAGCGCCGCGCCGGCCGCGGTGCGCTTCGCCGAGATCAGCGAGGCCTCGATCACCGCCTGCGGGTGCCCGTTGAGCAGCGAGCTGAGCACGATCACCGCGCTGGCGCGGTCGACGCCCGTCCGGATGTTCCCGGGAAAGGAAGCGATCCATTTCATTCCGGCGGAAGGGCTGTCGCCGCCGATGAATGCGGGCAGTCCGATGATCCGGTTGGCCGGCGCATCGGGAAAGCGGAGAAAAGTGGAGTGCGGCAGCGAGGTACGTCCCTCGTCATGGAGCCGGTACGCGTTCGCCACCAGGTCGATCAGATCGGCTGAGCGGCTTTCGAGAATGCCACTCACCTCACTCTTGCGGACAATCAGCATTCCTGTGCCACCTGGCCTTCCTTTTCCTTCCAGAGATGGGTGACGTCACCGAAGTTCTCGCGCACCCAGTCGTCGGAATAAATCGTGTCGAGATAGCGGTCGCCGCCGTCGGGGAAGATCAGCACACAGGTGGCGCCGTCCTCGATGGAGGGGCTGAGCTTCTCCAGCGCGGCGACGGTCGCCCCGGAGGAGCCGCCGGCCAGGATCGATTCGCGTCGGGACAGCCGCCGGCAACCCGTCACGCACTCCAGGTCCGTGATGTGGACGACCTGGTCCGGTGTGCTGGTGTCCAGCAGGGCGGGGCGCACGGACGCGCCGTGGCCCGGGATCAGCCGGGGCTCGGTGGTGGTCGGCGGCCCGAACAGCACACTGCCGGCCGCGTCGACCGCGACGACCTTGGTGCCGAGGCCGTGCTCACGGATGTACTCCCCGCAGCCGCGGAGCGTCCCGGTGGTGCTCGCCGCGCAGAACAGGTAGTCGACCCGGCCGTCGAGCGCCTGCGCGATCTCGCGCATCGTCGAGCGGTGGGCACGGGGGTTGAGCGGGTTGGCGTACTGGTTGGGCCAGAAGGAGTTCGGCAGCGCGGCCACGAGTTCCCGTACCCGGCGCAGCCGCATCGGCAGGAACTCGCCGGTGACCGGGTCGGCCTCGGTGACCACCTCGACCTCCGCGTGCAGCGCCTTCAGCACGGCGAGGTTCTGGTCGGTGGTCTTGGCGTCCACGACACAGACGAAGCGCAGGTCGAAGTAGCCGCAGATCTGGGCCAGCCCGATGGCCAGATTCCCGGAGCTGGACTCGACCACGACCGAACGGCCGGGCTGGAGCACGCCGTTGCGGATCTCCTCCAGGAGCATGCTGATCGCCGAGCGGTCCTTGATACTGCCACCCGGGTTGAACCGCTCCATTTTGGCGAATACCCTGCCGCCGAATCCGGGGACGAGCCTTTCCAGTTCCACCAGCGGCGTATTACCTATCGTCGAGAGTATTCCCTTGAGACGTTCTTCTGCCACGATTTACCCTTCGCCACCGCGGATCGTCCGGCAAACAAATGATGAAGGCGTGCTCTATAGCCGCCCTATACAGTTCCTGACCCCATGGCCAGCAGCTCCGCGAGGTCGGCACGGTCCACCAGCGCAATGGCTTCTATTTCCGCTCCGGGATCGTCCGTGGCCCGGTCGAGCAGCCGCGCGTAACGCTGGGCGAACCGCTCGACAGTGCCGGCGTCGAAAAGGTCGGTGTCATAACTGAAGACCGCGTCGAGCGTGTCTCCGCTCTGCTCGATCCGCAGCATGAGGTCGAACTGCCCCTCCTGCTGCGGGACTCCGATCCGGGCGACGGTCAGCCCTTCGTACGGCCGGGCGTCCCCTTCGCCGTCGGCGCGGACGGGGCCGAGCCGCGGCTCCGTGCGGTCCGTGGCGATCAGGGTGACGGCGGTACGGAACGGCGGGGTCCGCCCGTCCGGCGCGGCGGCCAGCAGCGCGCCCGGATGTCCGGCGTGCGCCAGGCCCTGGACGAGCTGCCGCTGGGCGGCCAGGACCGCGTCGCGCATGCGGTCGCCGGGCCGGAAACTCCCCCGTACCGGCACGGTGTTGACGAAGTACCCCACTGCAGCGTCCGTCCGGCGGCCCGTGCCGAGCGCGCTGCGGGTGGACATCGGGCAGCCGACCAGGGAGTCCGGCTGTCCTGAGTGGCGGTAGAGCGTGGCCTGGAAGACGCCGAGGAGAAAGGCGAACGGGGTGATGCCGAGTGAGCCTGCGGTCTTCGTCAGCCGCTCTACCGTGCTCGCGGGCAACGGGAGTTCATGGGTGGCCCCGCGGAAACCCTGGGTGGCGGGACGCGGCCGGTCGGTCGGCAGCTCGGCGGGGAGCGCGCCGGCGCGCACCTGACGCCAGTACGCCGCTCCCCGGGCGCCCCGGGCCGAGGAGAGGAGCCGCCGTTCGGCCGCCACCTGCTCGGCATGGATGTCCGGGCCCACCCCCGCCGATACGGGGTCAGGGGCGGAGCCGTCGGCGAACTCCCGGTGCAGGGTGAGGAGCTCACGCAGGATCAGATGGTGCGAGGCGTAGTCGCTGACGATGTGGTGGGTGGCGATGACCAGCACCGCGTCCTGCGCGTCCCGCCGCAGCAGCGTGACGCGGAACGGCGGCTCCACATCGATCCGGAAGGCCTCCTGGGCGCACTCCCGTACCAACGCGTGCAGCTGCCCGTCGGTGGCGTCCGGCAGCTCCCGGACGGTGAGGGCGTCCTGCCCCGGACTGTCGAGCACGGTGCGGTACGGCTCCCCGCCCGCACCCTCGCCGTCCCCTTCCGCGAATACCGAACGCAGCAGGGGATGCCTGGCCGCGACGGCGCGAACGGCCGCGGACAGCGCATCGGTGTCCAGCGGTCCGCGCAGCCGTACCGGCAGCACGATGGTGTAGGCGGCGCTCTCGGGCGCCAGCCGGTGGGCCAGCCAGAGCGCCTGCTGGCTCGCCGAGAGGGGCAGGGTCCGATCGGTCGGTGGCATGCTGCGGCTCCCGGTGGGTAGGGCGGCCGCCGCGCGGGTCGGACGGGAGAGCGCGAAGGGCCGGAAGGCTGAGCGGAGCTGCCCGCCGGAGTTGTCCGGCTGAACAGGCCACTACCTTCCGGCCCTTGGCTATATCCGGGCTATACGCCACCGCCTCGGCTGCCCGCGGGTACCGCGGCCGGCGTGGTCTGCTCGCCCGCCGCGGGCGGTGCGGTGTCCGTGCCGACGGGGCGGCCCGGCCACCAGAAGGGGCGGCCGACGTCCAGGGCCAGGGCCGGGACGAGGACGGACCGCACGAGGAAGGTGTCGATCAGGACACCGACGGCCACGACGATTCCGATCTCGATGAACGCCACTTGCGGGGCCGTGGTGAGCGCGGCGAACGTCGCCGCCAGCACCGCGCCGGCGCTGGTGATGACGCCGCCGGTGGAGGTGAGTCCGCTCAGTACGCCGGCCCGGTGGCCGCGGTGACCGACCTCCTCACGGATGCGGTGGATGAGGAAGATGTTGTAGTCGACGCCGAGTGCCACCAGGAACAGGAAGCCGATCAGCATGACCTGGATGTCCACCGCCGGGAATCCCAGGACGTGCTGGAACAGCTGCCAGCTGATGCCGAGGGCGGCGAAGTAGGACAGCACCACGGTCGCCATCAGCAGCAGCGGCGCAACCAGGGCCCGGAGCAGGACGACCAGGATGAGGAAGACCACGGCGAGCACCAGCGGGATCACCACCTTGCGGTCGTGGGCCTGTGCCTCGGTCTTCTCCTGTGCCATCGCGGTGGGGCCGCCGACCTGGGCGTCGGCACCGGGGACGGCGTGCACGGCGGCGCGGATGCGGTCGACCGTACGGGCCGCCGCCGCGCTGTCCGGGCTGTCCTTCAGTACGGCCCGGGTGCTGGCGAGAGTGCCGTCCGTGGACTTCTCCGGCGCGGCGACCTCGGCAACCCCGTCGATGCCCTTCAGCGCGGCAGCGACCGCGGGTGCGGCCTCGGCCTTGCTGATCACCTCGGCGGGCCTGCTCTGGCCGGCCGGGTAGTGGTCGGCGAGGAGTTCCTGGCCGGCGATCGAGCCGGGCTTGCCGACGATGAGGTGCTCGTCGTCGAGACCGGTCTTCAGGCCGAGCGAGCCGAGGGCCAGCACGGTGAGGACGAGGGCGGAGCCGATCCACACCAGGCGCGGACGACGGGAGATCCTGCCGCCGACCCGGTCCCACAGGCGGTGGTTGGCGTTCTTCACGGCTACTCCGGCGCGCGGCACATTGGGCCAGAACACCCAACGTCCGAGGATCACCAGAACGGCCGGGAAGAGCGTGGTCATCGCGGCGAGACCGCAGATGATGGCGATGGCCCCGGCAGGTCCGAGCGTGTAGTTGAAGCCGACGTCGGCCTGCGTCAGGCAGAGCAGTCCGATGCTGACGGTCGCCGCGGACGCCGCGATCGCGGGGACGGCCCTGCGGACCGCGGTCTGCATGGCCTCGTGCCGGTCCTCGTGGACCCGCAGTTCCTCGCGGTAGCGGGCCAGCAGCAGCATCGCGTAGTCGGTGCCGACACCGAACAGCAGTGCTGTCACGACGATCTCGTTGCCGCCGCCGACCGTGAGCCCGAAGCCCTTGGCGAGGAGGTACGAGACGGCCTGCGTGGTGAGGAAGGCGACTCCGACGGTGAGCAGCGGCAGCAACCACAGGATGGCACTGCGGTACGTGATCAGGAGCAGGGCGGCGACGACGAGGACCGTGATGAGGGTCAGCGCGCGGCCGGTCGACTCCCGGGCGTCGGCCGCGTCCAGCGAGTTGCCCGCCGGGCCGGTGAGTCTGGCTTCGAGGCCGTCCGGCCGGTCGGCGGTGGCCCGGTTCCGTACCTTCTCCGCGTTGTTCGCGAGTGCGGTGCTGTCCTCCTTGTCGAGGGGCACGAACGCGGTCAGTGCCTTGCCGTCCTCGGACGGCCTGGCCGGCCCGACCTCACCGGCCGCGAAGGTCGCGAACTCCTTGATGTCGGACGCGACCTTGGCCTTGTCCTCGGCGGTCAGCCCGCTCTCCCGTACGTAGACGACGATGCCGAGGGAGATCTTGCCGTCGGCGAACCGGTCGGCGAGTCCGGCGACATCGGTGGACTCGGCCCCTCGGGGCAGCTCGATGGTCAGCTCGTCCTTCGCGATCTCCGAGAGCTGTCCGGCGAGGGGCACGGACGCGACGACGATGATCAGCCAGGTGATCAGCGTCAGCCACTTGCCCTTCCTCCCTCCTGGCAGTTTCAGGAGCCGGTCGGCCCAGCGGTGCGGTCGTGACATGGGGACTCCTCGTCCAGGGTGTGGGATGTGCGGGGCACGGGCGCGTGGTGCGTGGTGCGTGGGGGAACAGTTCAGGCGGCGGGCTGTTCGGCGAGCGCCGCCTCCGCGTCGTGGCGCTGGATCCAGGAGGTGTCGGCGACGAGCGCCTTCATCTCCTGGCCGGACTGTCTGCGGGCCTGCAGACCGGCCGGGCCGCCGCCCAGGCGCTGCGAGCCGCTGTCGCGGCTGCCCAGCTGGACCTGCGCGGTGTGGGCCAGGCGGACCGTCTCGTACCGCCGCAGTGCCGCGGCGATGCCCTGCGGACTCGGGGTCTCCCCCGCATCGGCGACGCAGGCCGCCAGGACGACGGCGTCCTCGATGGCCTGGCTGGCGCCCTGGCCGTGATGCGGGAGCATCGGGTGGGCCGCGTCACCGAGGAGCGTGGTGCGCGCGGTGCTCCAGCGGGTCAGCGGCTCGCGGTCGCAGAGTGTCCAGTGGCCGGCCTCGTCAGCGGCGTCGATCAGCTCCTGCACGGTGGGGTCCCAGCCCTGGAACGCCTTGGCGACCAGGTCCAGCTCGGCCGGCCTGCTCCAGGACTCGCGCCGCTGCTCCTCGTCGCTCTCGGGGATCACAGCGACGAAGGACAGCTGCTGCCCGGCGCTCACCGGGGCGGTGAGCATGCGACCGCCGGGACCGGCCCACACGTACATGTCCTCGGCGTCGAGGCGGGGCAGCCGGTCCATGGGGACGAGCCCGCGCACCGCGCAGGTCCCGGTCCGCACCAGGAGGTCCTGTCCGCCCGAAACCGCCGCACGCATGCGGGAGTTGACACCGTCGGCGCCGATCACGAGATCGGCCCGTGCGTTGGATCCGTCGGCGAAGTGAAGTTCCACGCCGTCGAGGTCCTCGGCGTAGCCGGTGCACCGGCTGTCCAGGCGCAGGCAGTCCACCGGGAGGCGGGCGGCGAGCAGGGCGTGCAGATCAGCGCGGTGCACGGTGTAGTGCGGACCGCCGAACTCGGCCTCCCAGGCGTCGCCCATCGGGCGTCGGGTGAGGACCTCTCCGTCGTTCCACCGCCGGACTTCGAGCGCCTCGGGACGTACGGCCACCCGGTGAAGGGCGTCCGCGAGGCCGAAGCGGTGAAGGAGCCGGCTGCCGTTGGGGGCCAGGTGGAGTCCGACACCCACTTCACGGAGTTCGGGGGCCTGTTCGTGGACGGTCACCCGGAATCCTCGGCGGGTCAGAGCCAGCGCGGCGGTCAGTCCGCCGATACCGGCGCCGATGACCGCGATCCTGGGTACGGTGTGCCGTGTCATCGAATCTCTCTGCTCTCTCAGGTACGACCGTTGGTGTCCGCGGTGGCCAACTGGGCCCGGACGTGGCTGACAAGGGCGTCGACCGTGGGGTGCTCCCACACCAGAGCCGCGTCGAGCTCCAGACCGAAGCGGTCCTCCAGATCGCCGCAGAGGGCGACGGCGTAGACGGAGTCGAGGCCCATCGAGATCAGCGAGGCGTCGGGCGGGATGACCGCCGGTGGCCTTTCGAGGTAGTCGGCGACCAGCTCGATGAGCCAGTCACGCGTCGCTTCGGCGTCGAAGTCCGCCGCGTTCACATCGGCTTCGAAGCCCAACAGATTCGGGTCGGTCGTCATGCCTGCCTCTCAGTGGCGTACAGCGGGGTGAGCTGGTCGGACAGGTACAGGTCCCGCATCAGTGAGCGCTGGATCTTTCCGCTGGTGGTGCGGCGGACCTGGCCGGGCCTGACCAGGACGACATGCGGGGCCTTCACGCCGAGGCTGCGGCCCATGGTGTCCTTGACGTGCGCCGCGAGGCTGCTGAGCCGGCCGGGGTCGGTCTGCCCGGCCCGTATCTCCTGGACGACGACGATCTCCTCGCCCTGACCCGCCGGGCCCGGGACGGAGAAGGCGCTGCCGGTCCTGCCCTCGAAGGCCGGGTCGAGTGCGCCGACCTCGCGTTCGATGTCGTGCGGGTAGAGGTTGCGGCCCCGGATGATGAGCATTTCCTTGATCCGGCCGGTGATGAAGAGTTCCCCGTCGAGGAGCGCGCCGAGGTCCCCGGTGCGCAGGAAACCGCGCTCGTCGTCGGTGGTGGCGGCGTGGAAGAGGCGTTCGGTGGCCTCAGGGCGCTGCCAGTAGCCCTGGGTGATGGAGGGGCCCCGCACCCACACCTCGCCGATGTAGCCGTCGGAAAGCTCGTCCAGCGAGCTGGGGTCGACGATCCGTACGTCCATGCCGGCGACCTGCCCGGACCCGGCCAGGGTCACGGAGTCCTCCTCCTCCCCGACCGGCACCATGCGGTGCTTCTCCAGGGAGGCCGGGTCGACCTGACGCAGCACGGGTGCGCGGCCGGTCGGGGTTCCGGAGACCAGGAGGGTGGTCTCCGCCAGTCCGTAGGCGGGAGCGAAGGACTCGTAGCGGAACCCGGCGCGGGCGAAGCGGCGGGCGAAGCGCTCCATGGTGGCGGCGTCGACGGGCTCGGCGCCGTTGGCCGCGCACACCCAGCGGGAGAGGTCGAGTCCGGCGATCTGCTCGTCGGTCAGCCGCCGGACGCACAGGTCGTAGGCGAAGTTGGGGGCGCAGCTGACCTGGATGTCGTACCGGTCGATCAACTGGAGCCACATGAGGGGCCGCTTGAGGAAGGAGGTGGCGGTCATCAGGACCGTGGTGGTGCCGAGGTAGAGCGGGGAGAGCACGGTCAGGATCAGGCCCATGTCGTGGAACATCGGGACCCAGCCGCAGAAGCGCATGTCGGCGTCCCAGCCGAGCGCGTCGGTGAGTTCCCCGATGTTGTGCGCGATGTTGGCGTGGCTGACGATCACTCCGCGCGGATCACTTGTCGATCCGGAGGTGTATTGCAGGAATGCCACGTCGTCGGGACCGGCGCCCGGATCGGTCCAGTTCCCGGCCGGGGCGAGGTCACCGTCGTCCGTCACGGCGTATTCCAGTGCGGGAGTTCCGGGCAGGTCCAGCCAGGCCTGCACGTCGGGCAGGCTGACGCTGTCGGTCAGCACCACGGATGCCGCGCAGTCGACGGCGATCCGGGCAGTCCGCTCGGCCTGGTGGGCGTGACCGCCCGGCACCGGGACGACGACCGGGGCGAGCCCCGCGTACAGACAGGCGACGAAGGACTTCACCAGGTCGAGGCCCTGCGGGTGCAGCAGCAGGACGCGGTCGCCGGGGCGGCAACGGGACTGGAGCCAGGCCGCGGTGGAACGGGCGGCACGGTCCAGGCCGGCGTAGTCCAGCCGTTCGGGCGCGTGGTCCTGGGCAGCCCCCCGGAAGAACAGCACGGCGTCCCGGTCGGGAAGCTCGTCGGCGTGGCGCCGCAACCTGCCGACCATTCCTTCGAATTCTGGCGATCCGGCTCGCATGATTCTGACACTCCCTGTCGGACCGACCGGCCCATTCATTTGGCTTCTCTGATTTCTCTGATTTCCCCGAATGAGGTCATGACTCATCGGGCGCAGCATGCCCGCAGGGGCTATACGGCGCCTATACAGCGAGAGTTGTCAGGAATTCAGATAGGCGAGGACGGCGAGAACGCGGCGGTTGTCGTCATCGGACGGTACGAGGTCGAGTTTCGTGAAGACATTCGATGTGTGCTTGGTGACGACCTTCTCGCTGACACCGAGCCGCCCGGCGATGGCGGCGTTGGAGCGGCCCTCCGCCACCAGTCCGAGCACTTCCCGCTCCCGTGCGGTGAGCCGGCCCAGGGGGGCGTCGGAGGCGTTGCCCGCCAGGAGCTTCGCCACCACATCGGGGTCCATCGCACTGCCGCCCGCGGCCACCCGGCGCACGCAGTCGATGAACTGGCGGCTGTCGAAGACGCGGTCCTTGAGCAGATAGCCGACCCCGCCCGAACCGTCCGCCAGCAGCTCACGGGCGTAGAGCTGTTCCACGTACTGCGAGAGCACGAGCACCGGGAGCCCCGGGATCCGGCTGCGCGCCTCGATGGCGGCGCGCAGGCCCTCGTCGGTGAAGGTGGGCGGGAGCCGTACGTCGACGAGCGCGATGTCCGGCCGGTGTTCGAGCAGGGCGTCCAGGAGTGCAGGGCCGGTGTCCACGGCAGCGGCGATCTCGAATCCATGGGCCGTCAGGAGGCGCACGAGCCCTTCCCTCAGGAGGAAGAGGTCTTCGGCGAGAACAATGCGCACGGGATCTCCATCGTCGCCATCGTCGGTCCACCCTGAGGGCTGTTCACGGCAAGTATGCCGTCGAATGCGGCAATGCGGCTCTCAATTCCGCGCAGCCCCGTTCCAGCAGATGCCGCGGCGCCACCGACCCCGTCGTCGCTCATGCTGATGCGCAGGGCGTCCCGGTCGTGCCTGATATCGATCCATACCCTCCCGGCCTTCGCGTGTTTCGCCACATTCGTCAGCAGTTCACTGACGGCGAAGTACGCGGCGGACTCGACGGGGGCCTCCAGCCGGCCGGGCAGGTCGACCACCACATCGACAGGGAGCGGACTGTCCAGCGCCAGGGCGCGCACGGCGTCTCCCAGACCCCGGTCGGAGAGGACCGGCGGGTGGATTCCCCTTACGAGGTCGCGGAGTTCACTCAGTGCCTTGGAGGACGAGTCCCTGGTCTCCAACAACAGGGCGCGCGCCGCCTCGGGGTTGGAATCCAGGAGCTGTTCGACGGCATCGAGGTTCATGCCCATCGCGACGAGCCTGGCCTGCGCTCCGTCGTGGAGGTCGCGCTCGATCCTGCGGAGCTCCGCCGCCTGGCTGTCGACGACCGCGCCCCGGGTGCGGGTCAAATGACCGACCCGTGCGGCGAGTTCGGCGCTCGGGTGGGTGCCGAGAAGGGTGCCGGTGAAGCGGCCATGTGCCCTGATCAGCTTGGGTCCTGCCCACAGCCCCAACCCGATGAACCCCATGCCGACGAAGGGCATCAGCCAGGTACGCAGACCGGTCTCGCCGTGCACATGGATCAGTCCTGCGTAGTGGTCGTCGTATCCGGCGGACACCAGGTCGTCCCAGACGAACGGGAAGACCAGGCCCTCCAGTCCGTAGACGAGCAGCGCCGCCGGCATGAGGGCGAGGACGGTGCCGACGACGGGGTCAGCGATCGTCCACAGCATGTCCCGCCAGGTGGCGGGGTCGGACAGGAGTTGCCTGCAGCGTCGCCATCGGCCGAAGAAGCCGGGCTCCCGCGGCGGCAGTTCACGGTACGGCTCGGCGATCCGGACCCCCGACCAGACGTGGGCCAGCCTCCGCGACCGGTTCGCCAGCTTCCTGACGGCGGCCACGACCAGCGGCAGGAGCAGGACGCCGACGCCGAGGCCGAGATAGGCCAGGGAGATCACCATCAGGACGAACAGGGCGAGCTGAGGCACCTTCTGTGCCGCCAGGGCCAGCCCCTGCAGTGGCGGCTGCCAGAGCTTGGGCGGTGCGGGTGTCGTCATCCGGGCCTCCTCGGTTCGGAACCTCTTGGTCCCTGCAGGCATCAGTCTGTCCTGCGACCGCTCCGGGAACATTGGGCTTGTCCCCCATTTCCAGGGGGGACCTAGGTCCCCCCTGGACGAATGCCTGGTCAGAGGCCCTGCGTGAGGAGAGGGCCGGGGTGGGCCGGCGGTCAGCGAGGGACGGCTTCGATGAGCGCCGCCCTGGCTCCCCGGTGGATGTCGGCGGTGTCGAAACCGCCCCGGTCCAGCAGGGCACGCCACTCCGACTCGGTACGCTCCCGACCTCCGAGCAGCACCAGCATGTGCAGGTCGAGCAGCGCGGCCGGGTGCCGGGAGCCGTCGTCGGGCACCACCTGTTCCAGGATGAGGAGCCGGCCCTGGCCGCCCATGGCCCGGCGGCAGGACTCCAGGATCCGTATCGCGCTCTCGTCGTCCCAGTCGTGCAGGATCTGGGCCAGGACATAGACGTCGCCGCCTGCGGGCACCTCGTCGAAGAAGCTGCCGCCGACGCAGTCCGCGCGGCCGTCGAGCCCGGCGTCGGCCAGGGCCTGCCGTGCCTCGTCGAGGACGTGCGGGAGGTCGAAGACGAACCCCTTCAGCCGGTCGTTGCCGCGCAGCAGGTCGGTGAGCAGGGTGCCGTTGCCGCCGCCGACGTCGACGACGCTGCCGACCGCGCTCCAGTCCCATTCCAGGAGCGGCAGGAGACGCAGGGTCACCAGACCCGCCTGGCCCTCGTTGAAGGTGCGGGCGGCCTCGGGATGGGCGGCGAGCCACTCGAAGTACGGGCTGCCGTAGACCTTGTCGAAACCGGGCCGCCCGGTGCGCAGCGCGTGGGTCGCGGCTCCCCAGGCCTCGTACGCCTCGCCGGCCATCAGGCTGGAGAGATGGGAGAGGGAGCCGGGGGTGTCGGTACGCAGGAGGGCGCCCATGGGTGTCAGCCCGAAGGTGCCGGGCTGCTCCTCGTTCAGGATGCCCTCGGCCGCGAGGACGCGGAGGAACCGGTGCAGGGCGTCGGGGTCGGCGCCGGTCCCGGCGGCGAGTTCGCCGATGCGCTGCGGGCGGTCACCGAGCAGGTCGGGGATGCCGAGTTCGCAGACCGCGTGGATGGCCTGGGAGACGATGTACCCCATGATCTTCTGGCGCAGTTCATGGTTGTGGCGCTGTGCGTCATCCATCAGTTGACTCCTTCTTCGGACGCGGTGTCCTCGGGGGCATCGGTTCCGGCCTCGTCACGCAGGCGCGGGAAGAGCGGGACCTGCGCGGCCGTCTTCAGATAGGAGGCCCCGCTCGTGCCGCCCGTACCAGGCACGTCGCCGATGATTTTCAGCGTGAGCCCCCAGTGGTTGCGCTTCATCGCCCGCCACGCCTTGTCCAGCCGCTCCATGGCCTCGGCCACCTGTGCCGCACGGTCGGCCGGCAGGCTGGCGGCGCGCGAGGCGAACGCGGCGTCCAGGCCAGGCCCTTCGACGACCACGGCCGGGATCTTCTTGCCCGTCGGCATCGGCTGTCCGGGCACGCAGAAGGCCTCCACCTGCCGGTACCAGCGTGACTGGATGGCGCTCCTGCCGTCCGTGTAGGCGCGGATGACGGCGAACGAGTCGATGGGCATTCCGGTCAGAACGCGGTACAGGATGGGCGTGGCCTCGATCCGGGCGGCCCCGTCGGCGAGCAGTTCGAGGACGGCCGGCACGTTCCCGAGCTCCAGCGCCGCTGCCGCCGCCTCCACGCCGCGGGCGACCTGCTGGTAGATGCCCTCGAAGATCTGGATGCTGCGGATGAACATCAGCTCGTCGTGCAGCCGGGTGGTGGGGATCAGCGTGAGCTCCACCGCCTTCCGGTAGAGCACGGGAAAGCGCTCGGCCGTCGACTGGGCGGCCTTGCTCGCGACGGCGGCCAGGGTGTCGGCGGCGCTCTGCCCGGTCAGTGCCGCACGCAGCTGCGCCAGGTCCTCCGACTCCGCCGCCGCGCGCGGAAGATAGTCCGCGATCCGGGTGAGCGTGCGGGCTGCTGCCCGGGTACGGGCATAGCCGCGCACGTCGTCGGGCGCGGTCGCCAGCGCCTCTGCCTCGATGGCCACGAGGTCGGCGACGGCCACCGCGGTGAATCCGTCGATGGCCTCGGCCCGGCGTCCGGGACCGGCCTGCTCGACGAGCGAGTCGAAGACAGCGGTCCCGATGTACGAGTCGTAGTCGCCGTCCGTGCGGTCGTACGTCATCGGCAACCAGTCAGCGAGCAGCCGCTCCTCCCCGTACGCCGGGGCGCTCGCGGTGAGCTTCTCGCCGACGGTACGCAGCTCGGCGAGCAGACCGTCTTCGGCGTGATTGCGCCCTACGGCCCGGTAGTGGGCGAGCACTTCGGCGTACGGGAACGCCTGCGCCGGAGCCTTCGACCACCGCGCGAGTGCGTGGCGAGCGGCCTCCGCCGAGCGTTCGGCCGGCCTCGCCCGCTCGACGGCCAGGCTCACCCCGCCGACGCCGCCGTGTCCCGGCCAGACGGTCTCCCCGGGGGCTGCCTGACCACCGCTGCGATCTTCTGTTGTGGATCCCACGGATTACCCCATATTCCCTGGATGCGGACGGGCCGCCCGCAGCTGCTCATCAGTCGGGTCTCCGGGCGAAGCATTCCGGGCGTGGCTATATTTCTTCGATATGCAGGGGGTGGCGGCCTGCGGCTCCGGGATTCACTATGATTCGGCGCCGGAGGGGATTTCATATGGGTATTACCGCGGAAAGAAGCGATGAGCTGTGGTTCCGGCGACTGCGGGGCACGGCCGAACCGGCCCTGCGGCTGGCGTGTTTCCCGCACGCCGGGGGCACCGCGAGCATGTTCCGGGGCTGGCGGCGGCTGCTGCCGCCGGACGTCGAGCTGCTCGCCGCCCGCTACCCGGGCCGGCAGGACCGGATCGCCGAACCGGCCATCGAGTCGATGGACGAACTCGCGGAGCGGATCACCGGGGCGCTGCTCGGCCTCCTCGACCGTCCGCTCGCGCTCTTCGGGCACAGCATGGGGTCCGCGGTGGCGTACACCGTCGCGGCCAAGCTGTCGGCGGAGCACGGGGTGAATCCCGCGCTCCTCATCGTCTCGGGCCGCCCGGCGCCGCACCGGGTGGAGCCGACGACCGTGCACCATGAGGGGGACGAGGCGATCATCGAGTCGCTGCGACGGCTGGGCAGTACGCAATTGGACGTCTTCGACGACCCGGACCTCAGGGAGCTCCTGATGCCGGCCCTGAGGGCGGACTACCGGGTGCTGGAGACGGGCAGGCCGCACTACCCGGTGGCACTCGGCACCCCGATCGTGGCCTGCGCGGGCATCAGCGATCCGCGATGCGGCCTCGACGGACTGAGATCGTGGGAGGAACTCACCACCTCGTCGTTCAGCCATCGCATTTTCCCGGGGGATCATTTCTATCTGGAACCGTACGAGGCGGATCTCGTCGACTACTTCTCCAAGCATCTTCGGGCGCTTCGAAATTGAAGTGATATCGCTTCAAAAATAGGAGCCCGTAGCGTTACTCCTGTCGCACCAACAAAGCCTGACGAGGAGTGGGAAATGCTCGCCACAAAGACGGTTTCCGCCACCACCGGAGCCCTGTGCACCGCCGCGCTCCTGCTGGCCGGCATGGCAGCCGCCCTGACCACGGGCCCGGCCACCGCGGACGGCTTCCGGTTCGCCGCCGAGCAGCCGTGGAGCGCTCCTGGCGAGGGAGGCGGCGCCACGGTACTGGGCGAGCAGCCGTGGAGCGCTCCCGGCGAGGGAGGCGGCGCCACGGTGCCGGCCGAGCAGCCCTGGTCCTAGGGCGTGTTTCGAAAGTAGCGTCGTCCGCCCGTAGGGCGGGCCGGGCGGCGTCTGGTGCGTGCGATCGCAAGGCGGAGGGCCGCCCCGATACCGGTCGTATCGGGGCGACCCGACAACGCCGCGAGCGTGCGTGCCAAACGCCGCCCGGCAGGCGGGACTTTCGAAACACGCCCTAGCCGCTCGCACAAGCCCGCCGGCCCGGCCCGCGCCCCCCGTTGCGGACCGGGCCGGCGTTCGTCGGCGCGCGGGCAGGCGGGTCCGCACACGGGCACACGGACAACCGCCGCGTCCCCTCTCCCGTGCCCCCGTCAGTTGTCGAGCAGCCGGGCGAGTTCGGCGACCGGGACGGGGCTGCCGGGGCCCGCGGTCCGTGCCGCGTCGCCGAGGCGGCCGACGCGGCGCTGCCAGGCGTCGGCGCCGAGGTCCTTGAAGACCCCCCGCGCCCGGCCGAGCATCCCCGCGCCTTCCCCGTCCCCCCGCGCGACGAGAATGACGCCGAGATCGACGCTGATCCGGGCCTGAAGGAATCGGTCGGCCAGCTCCTCGGCCACGCGCAGCGCGTCCTGGAGGCAGCTCTGCGCGTCGTCGAGCAGTTCCTGCCGCCACAGTGCCTCCCCGAGCCCCCGCAGCGCGAACACTTCGCCGACAATGTCCCCTTCGACACGGGACAGCCCGAGTGCGGTCCGGCAGTGCTCGGCCGCTCTGGCGGGCTCGCCGTTACGCATCTGGGCCTCGGCCAGCCGGTAGGTGTTCTGCGCCTCGCCCCTGAGGAATCCGGCCGCACGGCTCATCGAGACGGCCTCGGCACTCAGGATGATGGCCTCACGAACCCGCCCAGACTCCAGTTCGATCTGCGCCATCAGGCCGAGGACGTAGCTCTCGGACATCAGATCACCGACCTTCCTGAAGCCGCGCAGCGCCTCTTCGGCGTAGCGCAGGGCCGACCCCAACTCGCCCCGGAACCGCCCGCACAGAGCCAGGTTTCGTCGTACGAGCGCGAGCCCGTGCTCCTCGCCCTGTTCGTCGAAGAGCTGCTGGGCGGGATTCAGCCAGGCCTCCGCCGAGGCGTACCGGCTCTGGTAGATCTCCAGGGAGCCGAGGGACTGGAGCATCGCCGCCTCACCGATACGGTCGCCTGTCCGACGGGCGGCCTCCAGGGCATGCCTGGCGCAGGTGCGCCAGTCCTCCAGGTAGTTGTGGGTGGAGAACAGGGTGCTGCTGCTCATCGTCAGGTCCCAGGCCTGCGCGGACCGGTCGGTGCGCGCCGCCTGCTCGACGACCGCGACGATCGCGGCGCGCTCCGACTCGAACCAGGCCATCGGGTCGGCAAGCAGGCCGTCCACCATCTCCTCGGGCAGGGACAGGCGCGGCGCGGGCCCGTGAAAGATGGTGTAGTCACCGCCGTGCGCCCGTCGGTGTGCGGCATCGGCAAGGGCCAGCCAGCCGCCGAAGGCCCGGTCGAGGGCAGCGTCGCGTTCCTCCTCGGTCTCCTCGGCCTGCGCGCACTCCCAGCCGAACAGCCGCAGCAGATCCTGGAAGCGGTAGCGGATGGCACCGTCCGTTTCCCCGGTGACGACCTCCAGCAGCTGGGCGTCGACGAGTTGCTCGATGAGCGTCTCGGCGGTCGCCGGATCGGTGTCGAGGACGGCGGCGCCGACCCAGGAGGTGAAGTCGGGTACGGCGAGCAGGCCGAGGCGCCTGTACATCCGGGCAGCGGCCGGCGGCAGCGCCCGGTAGCTGAGCCGGAATCCGGCGCGTACCCCCTGGTCGCCCTGGCTGAGTTCGTCCAGCCGCAGCCGCTGGTCGGAGAGCCGGTTGACGAGGGTCCGTACCGACCAGTGCGGCTTGGCGGCCAGCCGGGCGCCCGCGATCCGCAGGGCGAGCGGCAGCCGGTCGCAGAGCTGGCTGAGGAGTTCGGCGCCTGCCGGGTCGGCGGCGATCCGCTCCTCGCCCGCGACCTTCCGGAGCAGCCGGATGGCCTCGTCCTGGCTCATCACGTTGAGCCCGATGCGGCGTACGGCGTAGTCGCCGGTCAGCCCGTCGAGCGCGTCCCGCCCGGTGATCAGCACACAGCACCGGCCGTTTCCGGGCATCAGCAGGCGGACCTGCTGATAGGAGGCGGCGTTGTCGAGCACGATCAGGACCCGTCTGCTGCCCAGGACGCTGCGGTACAGGGCAGCTCGTTCGTTCGGGTCGGTCGGGACCTGCGGACCGGGAACCCCGAGCGCCCGCAGAAAACGGTCGAGGACGGCGCTGGCCGCTGTGGGGTCGTCGTGCTCGTCGTACCCCCGCAGATCCGCGAAGAGCTGCCCGTCGGGGAACCGCTCGGCGACCTGGTGGGCCCAGTGCACGGCGAGCGCCGTCTTGCCCACCCCGCTCACCCCGGAGATGGCTGCCACGGCAAGCGGCGCGTGGCCCCGCCGCTCGTCGAGCAGCCCGTCGAGCAGGGCGAGCTGCGCCGCCCGCCCGGTGAAGGCCGCTCCCCCGGCGGGAAGCTGCGCGGGTAAGGAGACTGTCGGCGCGGCGATATGACGCACGGTCAGCTCCGGGGCGTCCCGCAGCACCTGGTCGTGCAGCTCCTGGAGTGCGGGACCCGGCTCGATCCCCAGTTCCTCCACGAGCAGCTGGCGTGCCTCGCGGAACACTTCGAGCGCCTCGGCCCGGCGCCCCGACCGGTAGTGGGCGAGGATCAGATGGGCACGCGCCTGTTCACGCAGCGGGTGCTCCTTGACCAGCCCGGCGAGCTCTCCGATGAGCGAGCGGTGCTGTCCCAGTTGCAGCCGTATCCCCGCCAGCTCCTCGTACGCGTCGAGGCGGAGCTCATCGAGCGCCGCCGCGCCCTCCTCGGCACCGTTGACCCCGTCGAGCGCGGGCCCGCGCCACAGGTTCAACGCACTCTCCAGCACGGCCCCGGCCTCGGCGGCCTGCCCTCGCCGGATCAGCTCCCGCCCCCGCCGCACCTCTTCCTCGAACTCCAGGGAGTCGACGACATGGTCGCCGGTCGCCAGGATGTAGCCGGGATGTGCCGTGACAATGAGATTGTCCACATTCACCTCGGACTCGAACATCTTGCGCAGCCCCGAGACGCAGATCGCGATCTGATTCCTCGACGTCGACGGTGGACTCCCCTGCCAGACCGCCTGGATGAGACTGTCCACCGACACGACGCGGTCGGGCGACAGCAGGAGCATGGCCAGCACGGTCCGCTGCCGTGCTCCTCCCACCGAGATGGTGCGTTCGCCCGCGTTGACGACCAGTTGCCCCAGGATTCTGAACACCAACTGCTGCGACAAAAATCTCCCCCGTCCCCCGTCCCCACAGATCAGTGTGACTGCGTGCAGTCACACTGACCACAAAAAGCGACCAAAATGATCACAGCATCGTCGCGACCATGAAGGTTGCGTGGGCAATCATGTCAACCGTGAAGGGGTCTGGCGATGCGAGAAGCGTACGGATCCGGACAGTTTTCATCGACCCGGGAGTAACTTCATCCGGCGGGCAACAGCACAGCAAAGAGACCAACGTCTGGAGCCGAAGATTCCGTTACGGCTGTGCGCAGTTCTGACCACCGGACGTTCCCCCGTGCCGATCAGCTCCTGCACCGAGCGCGTCGCACTCCCGGCACGTACAGACGAAACAGGCGTGACACACGAGCGGGAACACCCGTGGCGGAGCCGGGACGGCGGGGGTGATCGCGTCGTGGAGGTCACGGTGCCCCTGGGCGTGCGGGCGTCACTCGGTCACACCGCGTCTGCCACCCGGCCGAAGAACCAGTACAGACTGACCATCACGATGGGCGCGGTCATCGCGGGCAGGGCCCAGCGGTGTGCGGGAGTCCGGCGAAGTAGGACCAGCAGCGGGAACCCGACGGCGATGATGCCCAATTGCACCGCCTCGATGCCGACGTTGAAACTCAGCAACGACAGCAGCAGCTCCCAGGACCGGTTCTCGTCGATGCCGAGCGCGCCGGCGAAACCCAGGCCGTGGACGAGGCCGAACAGGAAGACGGCCGGCAGCCTCCAGCGCCCGGTCCCCTCGCGGTCGCGCAGGGCGACGTTGGCCAGCGCCACGACGGCGATCGAGGCGGCGATGACGGGCTCCACGACGGATCCGGGCACGTTCACGACGCCCGTGGCAGCCAGGAGGAACGTGACGCTGTGCGCGGCCGTGAAGGTGGTCGCCGCGAGGACGATGTCGCGCAGGCCACGGGCGCCGATGAGCAGCGACAGCAGGAAGAGGATGTGGTCCAGGCCGAACAGCAGGTGCTCGGTGCCGAGCAGGAAGAACTCCGCGATCTGGTGCGGCTTGTGGTGTCCGCCGGTCTCCAGGGTCGGTTCGGCGGCGGACAGGACCTGGGAGCCCCTCTGCCCGTCGATGTCGTAATGGACGATCGTCTCCGCGCTGTGGACGAAGCTCTCGGTGTCGGGGAACAGGGCACTGGAGATCGTGTACGTGCCGTCGGTGCCGCCCGCGCAGTCGTAGGCCAGGGTGAGGACGGCGAACGGACGGGTGCCGCGGGTGTGGATGTCCGCGTCGCCTGCACGCCGGGGTGTGCAGGCCTTGCCGCCGCGGGTGACGGCGAAGCGGCCGGTGACGTACTCGGTCACTGCGCCGGCGTTGGTCTTCAGCTGGTGCAGCTGCTCTGCGCGGTCCTTCGCCCCGTACGCCTCGGCGTAGAGCCAGGCCGACTTCATGAGCAGGTCGTATTCGAGGTCCAGCGTCGCGTCGACACGGGCTCCGGTGCCCTTCACCTCGACGTACGCGGTTGAGGTCATGTCGTGCGCGGCGGCGCGCGACGGATGGGCGAGGCCGGCGGCGAGCACGGCCACCAGGGCCGCGACGGTGGTGAGGAGCGCGGCGGGCAGCCGGCGCGGCAGGAGCCGGGGCAGCCAGGAAAAGGGCAGGAGCGTTGGAGTGGGCAGGGTGGCGGGACGCATGGAGATCTCGGTTCTCGTTGTCGACAGGCGAACGACGGCGAGCCCGTCGTCCCGGACCGGTCCGGTCCGGGACGACGGGCGTGGCGGCTGGTCAGCCGGTCAGCGCCGGCCGGTGGGCGACGTGAACCAGGGGTACGCGGGCACGTCCGCTCCCCAGACGCCGGGCCGGCCATGGGCGTCCTTGGTCACGAAGGCACTCGGCTCGGAGGCGGTCACGCCACCGCCCGTGGAGCGCGCCGTGACGAACCACGCGTGGGTCGTGCCGGGCTTGAGTCCGTTCCAGGTCACCGAGGCGATCCCACCGGAGTCGGCCTCGGTCTTCCCGATGACGCTCACGGGGTCGTAGAGCGCCAGCGAGTCGGTCTTGAAGGTCGTCTTGCGGCTGCTGAGGTCGATCGGCAGCACCATGTTGTCCTCGGTGCCGTTGTAGCGGTGGTTCGTGTCGTACTCGGTGGCGCCGAACTCGTCGAGCAGCGGCGAGTAGGTGTCCACGGTCAGCTCGGAGCGGCCGACGTCGAACTGGAGCATCCGGAAGAAGCTCGCGCCGAACTGCAGTTGGTCGCCGGGCTTGTAGCCGCCGATCTCGGTGAGCCCGAGCCGGTCCGCGGACACCGTGTAGAACTGGTAGTCCGCGAGCAGCTCGACGACGTCGTGTGCGACCTTGCCGACCTTGGGCTTCACGTTGGTGCCGACGCCGTGCTCGTGACCGGCGAGGATCAGGAACACGTTCGGGTTGTCCTGGACCACCTTCTTGTACAGCATCGAGCCATCCGGTGCGGAGAACGGGGCGCCGCGCCCGTCGGAGTTGCTGCTCGGGGCGAGGTAGTCGTGCGAGAGCAGAATCCCGTTGCGGTCGGGGTAGCGCTTGAAGACCGAGTCGGCCCATTCGGCCTCCTCGCGCGTCACGCCGTAGGAGAGGCCGACCACGACGAAGTCGAGGCCGCCGGCGGAGAACAGGTCGTAGTGGTTCTGGTTGTCGCCCTCGCGCCACGGGCCGCCGTACTCGGCGTGCTTCCAGCCCTTGGAGAGCGCCTGGTAGCGCTCGGGCCCGTAGTACTGGTTGTAGATCGCGTCCGGACCGTTCTCGGTGCCCGACTGGTTGTCGTGGTTGCCCGCGATCACACCGTTGGGCACACCCGCGTCGTCCAGGATCTTCTGCTGCTTCGAGGACAGCTCCAGCTCGCCGGTGACCTGACGCTGCATCGCCTCGTCGGCGGGCTTGCGGATGTTGTTCTCGATGATGTCGCCGGTGTGGGCGACGTACGCGATCTTGCGCTTGTCCTTGTTGTCGGCGATCCAGCGCGACACGTCGCCGTACGCCTTCTCCCAGACCGCGCGCTCCTCGGGCGTCTCCTGCTCCACCGCGCCCTCGGAAAGGTACTGGGTGTCGGTGTAGTGGACGATCGAGAAGTCGTACGAGTCGGGGTCGGCGAACCGGTTCGGGTCACCGGCGTCGATGTCGTCGGCGAACGGATCCTCGCCGGTCACCATGGCGTGGACCTGCTGCCGGTCGACGTACTTCCGGTCGACGACGGCGGTCAGGACGGTGTCGCCCTCGGCGGCGCCGCGGGCGCTCGTCAGGACGTCCCACTTCTCCGTCGCGGTGTTCCACACGCGCAGCGCGGCGAGCCGTTCGGGGTCGATGACCCCCTGCCAGCGCAGCACCGGCGCGTCGACGTGGCCCTTCACCTGGACGTCGAACCGCTGGAACGTGACGTCCTCGGCGGCCGGCGCGTCGAGCGTCCTGCCGTCGGCGGGGGCAAGGCCTGCGGCCGTCACCTTCTTCTCGCCCTTGACCTGGAGCGTGGTGGGAACGGACCCGGCCGTGCCCTGGAACACCTGGTTCGGGGTGAGGATCTCGGCCTCGGAGAAGGTGGCGCTCACCTTGCCGCCGTCGGGCTCGGCCACCTTCGCCGACAGCTTGACGCTGTTGCCCGCGTCGGCCGTGCCGGACTTCGGGGTGAGGTCGGCGGGGACGTCCGGGATGCCGGCGGAGGTGAACTTCACCTTGTGGGCGCCGCTGTTGCCGACGCCGTCGGTGCCGGACACCGTCAGGGTGTGCTCACCGGCGGACAGGCCGGGCCCCACCGGGGCGCCGAGCTGGACCGGCTTGCCGTCGAGCTTGACGTCGGGGCCGTTCACCACGCCGGAGAGGTCCTCGAGCCGGACGTCGAGGACGACCGAGGCGGTGATCTTCTGCCCGGCGGCGGGGACGCTGGCAGCCACCCGCGGCGCGGAGTTGTCGGTGACGAGGACCCGGGTCGCGGTCTTGCCGGTCTTCGACGTCGCGGCCAGGGTGTGCCTGCCGTCGTCGATCTTCGTGGTGTCGAGGTCCGCGCGGAGGCCCTGGGCAGGACCTTCGACGAAGAACTCCAGGTCGATCTCGGTCAGCGGGTTGACGTTGTCGCCGCAATTGCCGTCGCCGAGGCTGTACGAGCCCTTGAGCATCCGGCCGGCGGCAGTGCCGTTCGCCGGGGTGAGGGTGATGTCGGAGAGGGCGAAGTCGTCGCGGTTGGCGCCGCACGACGTCGGATAGGTGCCCGTGACGAAGTCGACCGTGTTCCAGCCGGGGACGAGCCACTCGTTCGGGAAAGCCAGATCGACGTGCCGGCTGACCAGATCGCCGTCCAGCACGTGCTTCTGACCGTTCACCAGGATGTAGTTCTGGTAGCGGGCCTCGATCGAGTTGCTGTCCACGGTGAAGCCGAGGGTCGCATTGCCGGAGCCGAGGGTGTCAAAGACGTGCACGGCCGGGGCGTCGATCGTGTAGTGCAGTGCCACCTCGCGCAGGCGGGTGTCGCTGCTGCCGCAGGTGCCGTCGCCCATCGCGTAGGAGTCCGCGATGTCACGGCCGGTGACGGTGCCGCCTTCGAAAGCGAGCGCCAGACGCGAGATGTCGAAGTCGTCGCGGTTGTTGCCGCAGCTCTCCTTGTACGGGCCGGTGACGACCTCGACGGTGTTGTCACCGGGCACCAGGAAACGCGCCGGGATCGCGATGTCGACCCGCTGGCTCACCCAGGTACCGCCCAGGTCGATGCGCTTGCCGTTGACCAGCAGATAGTTGTCGTTCCGGTCGTCGATCGAGTTCGACCCGACGTCGAAGGAGAAGGTCGCCGCGCCATTGCCTAGGTGCGGATCGGTGACGGGGGCGTCCCCGTCCACGGTCAGCGACTCGACGCCGCCCTCGGTGCCCGCCGGGAAGTTCGCGAACACGGGCTGCCGGCCGCCCACCAGCGTGCCGTCCTTGGGCAGCAGCCGGGGGGCGCCCGCCGGGGCGTTGTTCACCGTCACGGTGTTCTTGACCGTCTTGCCCGAGGTGGTCGTCGCGGTGAGGGCATGCTCGCCGTTGGTGAGCTTCGTGGTGTCCAGGTCGCCCTGCAGGCCGGTGGTGCCCTGCGGTTCACCCAGGACGAAGAAGCTGAGTGCGGCCTTCGTCAGCAGCGAGGTGTTGGAACCGCAACTGCCGTCGCCGAAGGAGTACGTGTACTCGTTCTCCTCACCGTCCGCGACCTCGCCGAGCAGGTCCAGGCTGATGTCGGACAGCACGAAGTCGTCGTGGTTGACGCCGCACGAGCTGTCGACCGTCCCGGCGAAGAACTCGATCTTGTTCTCGCCCTTGACGAGGTGCTGGTTCGGGATCTCGATCGTGGCCCGCTCGTTGACGAAGTCGCCGATGTCGGCCCGGTACTCGCCGTTGACCAGCACGTAGTTGTGGTAGCGGGCCTCCGTCGAGTTCGACCCGACGTCGAAGCTGAGCCGGGACACCCCGACCGTCTGCTCGCCGTCGATCGCCTTCCCGTCGACCGCGAGCCCCGTCACGGAGTCACCCGCCAGCGTCGGCGTGGCCGCAACCTTCTGCCTGCCCTCCAGATACTCCCCGTCGCCGGGACTGAGGGTCGGCAGACTCGTGGCGTCCGCCGTCCCGCTCTGCCCTGGTGTGCGCTGCTCCGCACCTGTTTCGGCGTACGCCGCCGTCAGGTTGCCGCTCACGAGGAGCAGCGCCGCGAGCGCTGCCCCCACGAGCCGTTGTCCACCTGATCCGCCAACCGGCCGTACGCGCCGATCTGTGGGCCGCATCAGCAGCCGTCCTTCCTGCTCGCCACAAGGTGAAGGGCACGCCGTGATGGTGTACGACGTGCCCGTGGCGAATCCTGGGCAGTGCAGATGAATGGAGTGACATCCCCCGTAAACAACCAGTGAAAGGATTGTCGGTGGGCTAGGTTCTGGATCACTTTCAGTTTCGGCGCCAGAGCCACGGAGGGTCACCGCAACCGAAATCATGAAGTGCGGCCGCGACGGACGCGAACGACTCCGCCCGGTCCGTGAGGGTCTGTCGAACGGGCTCTGTCGCACTGCCCCCGTCACGGACCTGGCCGTGGACAACAGGCCGACATCCTGAGTTCGCCGTCAATTTCACGAGTGCTGCTTGGGCGGTCCGGGGAAGGAATCTAGGTTGGGCCGAATGAGAGCGATGGGGAGCGCGGTCCGGGTATGGACGCGACGGGGCATGTGGGGTTCCGTGCTGCTCTCAGCGGGTGCGTGGGGCGCCGGCGCGTTGCCGCAAGGCGTGCGGGACGGGGTGTGGGGGGCACCGGGCCCGCTCCTCACAGCGATGGGTGCGACGGCGGCGTATGCCGGACTCGGGCTGCTGGTGTGGGCCTGGTGGCAGTTGGGCACGCTGTTGCGGGCCGGTGCGGTGATGAGCCGGAGGCAGCAGTGGAGCACGCTGGGCTGCTGGGCGTTGCCCCTGCTGCCCGCGCCACTGCTGTTCAGCGCTGACGTCTACAGCTACCTGGCTCAGGGTGCGCTGGCCCAGCGCGGCTGGAATGTCTACGAGGTCGGCCCGACGGCACTGGGCGGCTCGCTCGCCGCCAATGTCCCGGAGGTGTGGCGGGACGCACCGGCCCCGTACGGGCCGGTGTCCGTGCTGGTGAGCCAAGCCGTGGTATCGGTGACCGGGGAGCATCATGTGGCCGCCGCGGTCGTGGGGCTGCGGCTGGTGGCGCTCGCCGGGCTGGCCCTCCTGGCGTGGTCCGTGCAGCGGCTGGCCGTGCGGACGGGTGCCGGCGATGGAGGGGCCTGGTGGGCGGCGCCGCTCAATCCGCTGGTGCTGGCGCATGTGGTGGGCGGGGCACACAACGAGGCACTGATGGTCGGCCTGATGATGGCCGGTTTCGTGGCCTTCCGCTCCGGGCGATGGGGTCTGGGCGCTGCGGTGCTGATAGGGGCCGTGCTGGTGAAGGCCCCCGCTGCGGTGGCATTGGGGTGTGCCGCGATGGTGGCGGTGGCCGCACAGTCGGGCTGGCGGCGGCGCTTCGGTCGTGCTCTGGGGATCTCCCTGGTGGCTGGCGGGACGCTGTGGCTGGGTGTGACCCTGTGCGGTCAGGGCTGGGGGTGGCTGCGGACCATGCATACGCCGTCCGAGGTGTACACGCTGCTGTCGGTGAGCACGGACGTGGGCCGAGTGCTGGAGTGGATCGCGGCCGGGGCGGGATCGAACGCGGCGCCGGGAGCGGTGAGCGCGGCACGTACGGTCGGGACGTTGGCGGGGCTGGGCGCGGCAGTGTTCTTCATATGGCGTGCTCCCCGCACGGGGGCGGAACGCGCTGCGGCAATGGGGCTGCTGGCCCTGGTGATCTGCGCTCCCGCGGTGCAGGTGTGGTACCTGCTGTGGGGCGGGGTGCCGCTGGCTGTGGTGGCGTGGCGCACTCTGGCGGATGCCCGGGTGAAGGGGGCGGTGGTCGCTCTGCTCCTGCTGGTGCTGCCCGCGGGCCGGGGGCCGACCTGGACCTATGTGGTCGCTGCCGTCATCGGGGCGTCGGTGACCGTGGTGTTGCTGACATGGGCGGCTCAGCGGAGTCGGGCACAGACGGCCCTCGCCATGACCGGAGCCGCCGAAACAGGCCGGTTCCCGGCGCCTTCACCCTGATGGCGGCGTGAGGGCGGCACCCCGGTCGGCAGAGGTCCGCCGGCCGGGGCTTCCCGGGCAATCGCCCGCGATCGAGCGAAGTTGTTGGAGGGCACAACCATGACAACCGCCGTGGACGACAACGTCGTTCCGCCAAGTGGCCGAGAACCGCAGGACCCACAGCTTCGGTGGCCATCCCTGCCGGCCGTGCGGTCCGCGCTGGCCCGCCGAGCGACATGGGTGCTGGCCGTGAGTTCCCTGGTGATGCTGCTGCTGGTGTGGATCCCCGCCTGCACACGTTCCGGCATGGTGGATCTACGGGTCTACCGCACCGGTTCCACCCATCTGCTCGCCGGCGACCTGTACGCCTTCCGGCTCGACCTGCCCGGCCCCGACATCTTCCGCCTGCCCTTCACCTACCCCCCGTTCGCCGCTGCCCTCTTCCTTCCTCTCTCCACGCTCCCGTTCCCGCTGGCGGCCGCTGCCTGGACCACGGCCTCACTCCTGGCTCTGGTCGTCTTCGTCCACGGCAGCCTGCGCCTGGCCGCCCCGGACACGCCGCCCGAGCAGCACCGGCAGCGGGTACTGCTGTGGAGCGCCGCCCTGATGTGGACCGAACCGGTCACCACCACACTCGCCTTCGGACAGATCAATCTGCTGCTCGCGGCCCTGGTCGTCCTCGCTGTCCGGCAGCGCCCGGCAGCCGCGGCGGGATTCGGTGTCGGTATCGCCGCCGCGATCAAGCTGACCCCGGCGGTCACCGGTCTCTACTTCCTCATCCGCAGGCGCTGGACAGCTGCCGCGTGGTCGGCCGTGGTGTTCGTCGCCGCGGCGGCGATCGGATGGTGGCTGGCGCCAGGGCCCTCCCGCGACTTCTGGCTCCACGCGGTGGGCGATGCCGCACGGGTCGGCCCCGTCGGATCAGGGCTCAACCAGTCGTTGCGCGGGGCGCTTTCACGCTCTCTCGGCCACGATGTGGACATGTCCGCCCCATGGTGGACGGCAACCGCCCTGGTGGGCGTGCTGGCACTCCTCGCCGCGGTGCGCAGCGCACGGCGGTCCGACCGGCTCGGCTGCCTCCTCGCAGTGCAGGTCTTCGGCCTCCTCGCCAGCCCCATCTCGTGGTGCCACCACTGGGTCTGGGCCCTCCCCGCCCTGTTCTGGCTCCTCCACACCCCGCATCGCACCCGTTGGCGCGCAGCCGCCCAGGCCGCCTGGGTGACGACGCTGCCCTGCCATCTCGCTTTCTGGCTGGTACAACTTCATCCCCGGATCACCTCGCTCGACTACTCATGGCCCCTCGCCGTGCTCGGCTGGGCCTACCCCGTGTGCGCACTGCTCACCCTCATGGCTCTGACCTCTGCAGCCGCCCCTTCCCCGGCTTCCCTGCACGCCGGGGAAGCCGGCCGTCCACTGTCACTCTTCCGGGTGACATCTGCCAGGCGGGTTCCGCAGTAGCGGCAACGGGTTCGGCGCCGGGCCGTAGTCCTGCCCGGAAAGGTTCCCCGATCGGCTCGCCGAACTGCTCGGACGTCCGAGCCTCTCCGGTCCCCCTCCCGGGAAGGAAAGCCTCTCCGGGAAGGCGGAAGTGGGAACCGTATGGGCAGCGTGACCCGAGCGGTGCCGCCGAGCTTCACTTCGGCTGTGAGGCGAACGCGGCTGTCAACGGAGGAGCGCGGCCCAGCGGGCCGCCTCTTCGCACTGCTCCTGGCCTCGGCACAGCCGCGCGCGGACGGCCAGGGACACCGTGGTGGTGGTACCCGCGACCGCCACCAGCGCGGCCGCGAACAGGGTGACCGGCATGAGCAGCACCAGCATCGTGAGGGCCGCCGATCCCCACCCGGCCAGTACGGCGGCCGCGACCAGCCGGCGGGAGCGCGGCCGGTCCTGGCCCGCACGCAGATCGATGCAGGCGGGCAGGTACCAGACGTTGCCTGACACGCAGAGCACGGCGACGCCGAGCGCCAGAACACCATGGGACATCGGGCAGCACTCTCCTCGGGGGCGGGGATTGCGGTGGTGGGCGGGGTCAGGGGTCAGTGCGATGCGGCGGGGTCGAGTGCGGCGATCTCCGGATGGTGCAGATCGAAGGCCGGGGACTCGCTGCGGATACGGGGCAGGGCGATGAAGTTGTGGCGGGGAGGGGGACAGGAGGTGGCCCATTCCAGGGAGCGGCCATAACCCCAGGGGTCGTCGACGGTTATCTTCTTGCCGTACTGGGCGGTCTTCCAGATGTTGTAGAAGAAGGGGAGGAACGACAGCCCGAGCAGGAATGAGCCGATGGTGGACAGAGTGTTGAGGGCGGTGAAACCGTCGGCGGCGAGATAGTCCGCGTACCGGCGGGGCATTCCCTCCACACCGAGCCAGTGCTGCACGAGGAACGTGAGGTGGAATCCGGCTGTCAGCACCCAGAAGGTGATCTTCCCCAGGCGCTCGTCGAGCATCTTTCCGGTGAACTTCGGCCACCAGAAGTGGAATCCGGCAAACATCGCGTAGACGACTGTGCCGAAGAGTGTGTAGTGGAAGTGGGCGACCACGAAGTACGAGTCGGAGACGTGGAAGTCCAGTGGCGGTGCGGCCAGGATGACACCGGTCAGCCCACCGAAGACGAAGGTGACCAGAAATCCGGTGGCCCACAGCATCGGCGTCTCGAAGGACAGCGATCCGTTCCACATCGTGCCGATCCAGTTGAAGAACTTCACTCCGGTCGGTACGGCGATCAGGAAGGTCATGAAGGCGAAGAAGGGCAGCAGCACACCACCGGTGACATACATGTGGTGGGCCCAGACGGTGACGGACAATCCGGCAATGGCTATCGTCGCGGAAACGAGACCGATATAACCGAACATCGGCTTCCGGGAGAAGACCGGAATGACCTCGGAGACGATGCCGAAGAACGGCAGGGCCAGCACATAGACCTCAGGGTGCCCGAAGAACCAGAACAGGTGCTGCCACAGAAGCGCACCCCCGTTGGCCGCGTCGAAGATGTGCGAGCCGAACTTCCGGTCCATCTCCAGCGCGAGGAGCGCTGCGGCGAGGACCGGGAAGACCAGGAGGATGAGTACGGCGGTCAGCAGTACGTTCCAAGTGAAGATCGACATCCGGAACATGGTCATTCCCGGAGCACGCATACAGATGATGGTGGTGATGAAGTTCACCGCTCCGAGAATGGAACCGAAGCCGGACAGCGCCACACCCATGATCCACATATCGGCGCCGATGCCGGGGGAATGGGTGGCGTCGGACAGCGGAGCATAGGCGAACCAGCCGAAGTCGGCAGCACCTTGCGGGGTGAGAAACCCTGCGGCGGCGATCAGCGAGCCGAAGAGGAACAGCCAGAAGGCCAGCATGTTCAGTCGCGGGAAGGCCACATCGGGTGCGCCTATCTGGAGCGGCATGAGCCAGTTGGCGAATCCCGTGAACAGCGGCATGGCGAACAGCAGCAGCATCACCGAGCCATGCATCGTGAATGCCTGGTTGAACTGCTCGTTGGAAATGATCTGCGTACCGGGACGGGCGAGTTCGGCGCGCATCACCAGCGCCATCACGCCGCCGATCAGGAAGAAGAAGAACGCGGTGACGAGATAGAGCGTGCCGATCTGCTTGTGGTCCGTCGTCGTGAGCCACGAGACGACGATCCGGCCGCGCGAGGAACGGCCCGGCAGACCGGTGCCGGGCTGCGTACTGCCCGACCGAGTGGGCAGACGACCGGCCGCGGTGGCCTCCGCGTCGATGGGGTCGTCCCCGGGGCCGGGGGGCTTGGGGCCATATGCGTGAGCGGCCTGCTTGCCCTGCGATTCCATTGCGTCCACCGGACCGTGTCCTCCAGCTGTGGCAGTTCTCCGAGCACTCCCCGGCTGCACGGGGGCGTGTCCGGGGAGCGGTCGGGAAGGTCCGGCAGATCACGAGGGGACGGACCGGACCTTCCCGGCCGCACCATGCTGGTCGCCGCCCGCGACGCTCTCCAGGGACCGACGGGCACCTCCCACAGGGCCGACCGGCCCTACTTCCCTGCACATTCGGCAGCCGACCGGCCCTGCCCGCGCCTGCCTCCGGAACCACACCGCCGGACCCTGGGCACCCGGGCTCTCGTAGGCTGACCGCCCGCGGAACGGTCCCGGCCTCGCGCGGTAACGCTGACCGAAGCGGAGTACGGAGCACTCGGCCTTGTCGGGAGTATCTGCTTCCGGCCGGCGGTCGGTTCGCCGTCGTGTCACAGCATGTCAAACAGGCTCTGAACAGGGCCGAAAGGCTCTGTGGCCAGGGTCGGTCGGCAGGCTGGACGCGGTGCCATACTGACGCCGCCGAGATCGTCCGGGCATTACGGACGTCTCTTCACCCCACCCCACCCCACCCCCACCGTCCTGCCCAAAGGAGTCACCGGTCCATGAACACTCCGAGCGAGGACTACCACGCACTGCTCGCGCGGCACGACGCCATGCGGCTGCGGCGACGCATCCTGTCCCCGGACGGAGTCGGCGCCGAACCGTGGAGCGCCGAGGCACCGCAGCCGTACGACGGAACGTCCGACCAGCAGCTGATCATCGCATTCCTGCCTCTGGTGAGCCCGTTGGAGGAGCTGATCGCCGAGCTGTACCGGATTCTGTTCGAGCGGCAACCGTACCTGCGGTCGTTGTTCCCCGAGTCGATGGCCTTCCAGCAGGCCCATCTCGCCGGAATCTTCCGCTATCTGATCGGCAATCTGCACCGTACGGACGAGATGATCGGCACCTTCGAGCAGTTGGGTCGCGACCATCGCAAGCTCGGTGTACGCCCCGCGCACTTCGACGCGTTCGAGGCAGCGCTGATCGAGGCACTGCGCATCCGTGCGGGCGCCCGGTGGACCGGTGCCCTGGAGGACGCCTGGCTGCGGATGTTGCGGCTGGCCGTCTCGGCGATGGTCCGGGGAGCGGACGAGGCGATCGCCGAACCGCCGAGCTGGGAGGCGACGGTGACCTCGCACGAGTTCCGTACGCGGGATCTCGCGGTGCTCAGGGTGCGCCCCCATCAGCCCTACGCTTTCAAGGCCGGGCAGTTCGCGTCCTTGGAGTCGCCGCTGCTGGAGCAGGCATGGCGTCCTTACTATCTGGCCCGCGCGCCGCATCCGGACGGCGAGTTGGAGTTCCATGTACGGGCCCGGGGTGCCGACGGGGTGAGCGATGCGCTGGTGCACGGCACGCGGGAGGGCGTCACTGTCCGCCTCAGCGCACCGCGGGGCGCCCTTGCACTGCCCGACCGCACCCCGTCCGCCGACGTTGTGCTGATCGCCTCCGGTACCGGATGGGCCGCGATGAAGGCAGTGCTCCAGCAGATCGACGCCGAACGGTTCCGTGCGCACCGAGTGCGTCTGCTGCTGGACGAAGGGGCGGGTGAGGGCGGGTACGACGCGGCGTTCCTCGAGGCGTTCCGGCGCGGACGACCCTGGTTGACCGTCCTCACCGCCGGTCAGACCGATCCGGCCGGTACCTCCGCAGATCCTGGTCTGCGGGCCTTGGCCGGAATACTGGCGCAGCGTCCCGGGGCCGCCGCCCGGCAGCACGTCTATCTGGCCCTGGCACCCGAGGCATCCACCACAGACCTGGTGCGGGCCGTCGCCGGCCGGCTGGCCACCGCCGGAGTCCCGGCCACGCACATCCATCACGACACCGTATGGGTCACAGAAACGTCTGCCAGTACGACCAGAACCGGGTTGCTATCAGCATGACGATGACCAGGCACCACGTCACCGGCACCACCAGGGGGAACTCCAGGACCGCCGCGACCAGGGCGCGTGGGGCCGGCAGAACGCCGTGGCGCAGATTGTGCACGGTGGTGTGCCAGAAGATGAAGATGGTGGCCACCCAAACGAGTACGCACCACAGGCAGAGCGCGCCGATGTCGTACAGCGCCTGCGTCATCAGCCACATGCAGAAGCCGACGCCGAACAGGGTGCCCAGGTTCAGCCCCAGCCAATACCACCGCCGGTAGCGCGCACCTGCCAACAGGCCCGCGCCGGTCCCCATCACCACCCCGAAGGCGATCAGCCCGATGAGCGGATTGGGGAAGCCGAACACCGACGCCTGTTCGCTGCGCATCACGTTCGTGCAGGACACCACGGGGCTCAGCGAGCAGGCCGGGACGAAGCCGGGGTCGGCGAGCAGTTCGAACTTGTCGGTGGTGATCACGAAGGAGCCCAGCAGCCCGAGGGCGGCGGTGATCACCAGCAGCCAGGCGAATCCCCGGCGCGCCCCGATCCGCTCCTGTGCGTCGCTCGTCCCCGAGGCACCGTCGTTCGCCCGGTCCTCGGAGAAGTGAACGTCCCGGCCATCGGCTTCGGGGACGTCCGCCACCATCTCCGACTCACGCGCCGACGCGCTCATGCCCACCCCCGCGCGGAGCCGTCCGGCCAGACGACCTCCACCCTGATCCCACGCGCCCGGGCGAATGCAACCAGATGTGCGGTGGCGTCCCGGCCGTCCGACGGCGAACCGTCCCACACGGCAAGCAGGGTCCGGCACGTCTCCACCAGACGTTCATCGGCGCTGACACAGGCGTTGCGGTCGGCCGGATCAAAAGCCAGCAGCCGTACGCTCTCGGCCAGGACCAGCAGTTCCCCTGCGGCCGGCCGGTCCCGCTCGGGCAGCACCGCGGGCACCGCGCCCTGGGCCGGCAACAGTACCGTCAGCTTCCGTCCGGCCTCCCGGGCGGCGCGCCCGAACACGAGCGGCAGCCCGGCCCCGACCCGTACGAGAGCGGCCATGCCCTCTGCCACGGAGTCCAGCCGCGCTCTCAGTTCAGCCTCCACCAGCGCCAGAGTTCTGTTGTTGAGGTCTCTGTGTCCGACGACCGCGATCAACGCATTCCCTTCCTGTGCACATCCGTACCGCCCACTCCGACCGAACGCTCCACACGCCACGGCCCGGCCCCCGGAGCCGCCGTTGGGCCGGCCCATGGCATGCGGTCCCCTGCAGTGAACCCATCGGACGTCCGACGCCGCTAGGGCCGTTGGGCCCTGGCGTGGGAATGGCAGCGCGCGATGTACTCGTACGGCAGGTGAGCGGATCAGAAGACGAGGCCGCCCCATGAGCCACGCAGGTCATCAGTCGCCCCAGCGGTCCGTGTCCGCGGCCGCACCCACGTCGTCGACGTCGGCCCCGGCTCATGGCCCGGCGGCCACCGGACCGCGCCGCACGGTCGAGTTGACGGGCGCTCAGGCGCTGAGCCGGCTCGGCGGGGCTTCGCTCGGGCGGATCGTCTTCACCCAGCGCGCGCTGCCCGCCGTCCGGCCGGTGAACCATCTGCTGGACCTCGGTCATGTCGTCATCCGGACACATCAGGACTCGGACCTGTTCGCCCAGGCCCGGCACCATGGCGACCGGGGAGTCGTGGTCGCCTACCAGGCAGATGACATCGATCCGCTGACCCATCTGGGCTGGAGCGTCGTCGCGACGGGTTACTGCCGCCCCCGTGACCGATCCGGATGCCCTGATGCGCTACCAGAGACTGATCCGGCCCTGGTCGGACCGGGTGATGGACTGTGCGGTCCGCATCCGTCCGGATCTGGTCACCGGGATCCGGCTGACGGTCTGACGCAGCGTCCGGGTGAGGGTGCGGCGTCTGCCAGGCGGCGCCTGGCCCGCCTACGGGCGGACGACACTGCTTCCGAAGCACGCTCTGAGAGCCCTGGTGGATCAGCGCGCGGCGCCAGATACGGTGATACGCCACCCCATATTGGCCAGAGGATGGCCGCAGAGGCTTCAGTCAGAGCGTCCAGACCCTGAGGCAACACTTCAGGCCTGTCGGTCGTGCCGGGCAGAATACGGCTCCGTGAGCCTCCACTACGAAGTCGTCTTCGCCTGCCTCCTCCGCGACGACACGCCCGACGCGGTCCTGGACGCCCTGCGATGGCACCTTGGCCTGACCCCTGATCGCCCGGCAGGGCTCGACGGGGAGGAGCGCACATATCCGCTGCTCTCCCCGGATCCGGACAGCCGCCTGCCCGGGGGTGACTTCGCGTCCCTACAACGCCAGTCCTGGGGCTTCACGGCCAGCGGTGAGCGCCACGTCTGGGGACTGTTCAGCCGCAACCTCTGGCTCGACGACATGATGGGTGACCTCGACCCCATCATGGGCCTGCTCGCACCTCACGTCGAAGAACCTGGCTACGGCGGACACTTCCGCGAGGAATTCGACGCCGAGCCGACCGTCTTCACCTTCCACGCGGGCACCTACGGGCCGCTGAAGCTCTGACCCCACCTCATCGGGTAAGCAGCACCGCTGACCGCCCTGTTCGCAAGCGGAACTCATGGCTAAGGGTTCCTGGGGCCTGTCCGGCGGATCTTGCCGGACAGGCCCCAGGCCCCGAGGAGGGCTCAGCGCTTGAGCGTGAAGGTGAAGTCGCCGGAGAGCTTGCCGCTCAGCCGGACTGCCGAAACGAGGTTGCCCTCCGTGACCAGTCTCTCGACCTCGGCCCGTGAAAGACCGCAGCCTTCAGCGATCAGCCGCACCGGCCGGACAGGGATCCGGGCCGCAAAGCGGACCGAGACATCGATCACCTCGCGGTCCAGGTGATCCGATCCGCCGGTGTCGAGACGCCAGGCGTTGTCCCAGTCGAGGGCGATGCGATTACGGCGCCGCACGACCGGATCCTGGAGCAGCTCAGCTGTCAGGCCGAGGTCGTTGTCATGCAGCCGGTCCAGCAGCTCAGGTCGTACGGAGCGCACATTCACCCGCTCCAGGACCGTGAGCTTTGCAGTTTCCCCGCAAGCGGTACAGAGCACGAGGAGCCAGGCGTCGATGAGCTTGTGGTTTGCGTTGACGCGGAATTTACCGCTTGCCCGGAAGCGCTCGGACGCGCACGCGTGGCAACGACGGAGAACAAGCGGCAGGCAGGTGGGCGCGACCACCCAGTTGGTGAGCACAGAAGTACACCGGTTTCAGTGAGAAGTCCGCAGCAGAAAGGAGCGCGGCGCACAGGCGCGACGCGCGACAAATCAGCACTCGGGGAGGTCTCACAGGGTGTACAACGGCATGTCCTTTGCTGGACGACTTGGTTCGACCGCACGGTAATGGCGCACTGCGGCGCTGTACCACTGGTTTTCGAGCGCCTCACCGCCAGGTTCTGTCCGGCGGATCATGGACGAAGCCAGAGCCAGATCACGGTGACGGTGACGGTGCCGTGGAAGACGTAGGCCCGCTTGATGCCCCTATGCATGTCAAGCTGCGAGTGCGTGCGTTGCTGGGTTCGCGCTGGGGCTGGTGAGCAGTCACTGCTGCTCTTGGTCTTTGACACCTCGTCGGCGAACGGACCAGCAATGTCGACGCATTGCTACTTGCTACGAGAAGACCGCGACCATCTATCTGGCCGGACTCCACATCGCAGGCATCTTCCTCTGGTTCGCTCGATGATCTAGTCGGGTTCGTCTGGACTTCCGCTTGGGCATTGTCCCGGACGCTGGGCGAGAGCCGTGCGCTGGGCCGGAGTGAGCCTGCCGTGCTGGACTGTGACCAGGTGTGCGCCGGAGGAGGTGCGCTGAAGTGTCAGTGGTCCGCAAAGCTCCGGCTGGTGGTCGGCGGCTTGCACAGCAGTGGCGGCGCGCGCCTGTGGCCAGCCGAGGGCGGCGGCGAGTTCATGGGTGGCGAGGGGCCGGGCGGCGTGGAGGAGGGCGGCAAGTACGGTAATCGCGTCGTCGAGTGGCGCGGTGACCGACGGACCGGTCATGTCCCGGTGGATTCCGACAAAGAATTGCCGCATTGCCTCAAGCCGTGCTCCTGCCGGGGTGCTGAGGCCGAACAGGTCAGCACCCACCTGGGCGGTCTCGGCCCACACCGCGCTCTTCTGGGCGCTGTTCAGCCAGGCGCGGAGCCAGACGTCGTCGTCGATGACGTAGCGCGCGCGGCGACGGCCGGGCTCGTGCTCGCGTGTGAGGACGTCGAGCCCTTCGAGGTACCCCACGGCCTTGGACACCGAGGCCGGGCTGACCCGCAGCCGTTGGGCGAGTTCCGCAGCAGTCCGCGCACCAGATGGGGCAGTTACCAGACAGGCCAGCACCCTGGCGGCCGTGCGAGGCAGTCCGGTCCCGATCATCATCGTCGCGAATCTGTCCACGTAGGCGTGAACGGCGGCGGGGCCCCGCCCGTGCGGTGCCTCGGCGGCGGCGGCCGGTGGCGTCGCGGGCCGAGGCCGCCGGCTGCGTCGCTGCCAGGCACTGGCCCGGTCTGCGTATTCCGCGCGGTAGCCGCCGGGCCCGCCGTTGCGGGCAACCTCCCTGCTGACGGTCGAAGTCGGCCGTCCCATTCGTCGGGCGATTGCGGCGTACGGCAAGTCCTCGGCCAGTCCCGCCTCAATGTCCCTGCGGTCCTCCGCGGTGAGTCTCCTGCCGCCCATATCCGCCCTCCCACTGCGTGCACCGCGAGCCGGCCGCACGCGACCGACTCCACGCATCCCCGTTCGTTGCGTTAGCCGTCACCGGCAACGCTACAAGGTGCGGGAAACTCCCCGGCTTCCGGAGATTCCAACGCTCGCACCGCTTCTCTGGATACATGTGCAACGTAGCTTTCAGGTGTCGCGAAAATTTGAAACCAAGGGGTTCTCATGGAAGATGCCACGCCCGCAGCGCACGTCATCCGCAGGAACCACGACGCCGCACAGCGTGTGCTCGACCAAGCGGTGCGGGAAGGGGAAGTACCGGGAATTCTTACTCAGGTACGTGACGGCGGCGGTCACTGGTTCGGCACGGCGGGGGTCGCCGACACACAGACACGTCGGGCGCGCGGGCACGAGGACCGGTTCCGGATCGGCAGCATCACCAAGACCTTCACCGCCACAGTGATCCTGCAACTTGTGGCCGAGGGCCAACTGGCCCTGCAGGACACGGTGGAGCGGTGGCTGCCGGGCGTGCTCACCGGGAACGGGCACGACGGCAACACGATCACTGTCCGACAGCTCCTCAACCACACCAGCGGAGTCTTCAGCCACACCCGCGACCAGCCGGCACTGAGCAGGCAGGAGAGCTACACGCCCGAAGAACTCGTGGAGATCGCCATGTCGCATCCGGCCGACTTCCCGGCGGGGAGGGGCTGGGTGTACTCCAATACCAACTACATTCTCGCCGGGATGATCGTTGAGCGCGTGACCGGCGAAACGCTCGCCGATGAGATCACTGACCGTCTCGCCCGCCCGCTCGACCTGACGGGAACTTCCCTGCCGCTCGGCGCCGACCCGGTGCTCTCCGGACCACATTCGAGCCATTACACCAAACTGTTCTCCCCTGACCCGGACGCGACGGTCTATGACGTCACGGAACTGGAGACGAGTCCATACTGGGCTGCGGGCGGCATGATCTCCACCGTCGCGGACCTCAACCGGTTCTTCGCAGCGCTGCTCGGAGGGCGCCTCCTTCGGCCGCAACAGCAACGCGAGATGTTCACCATGGTCCCGACGGAAAGCTGGCTTCCGGGTGCCACCTACGGTCTCGGAGTTTCCCGCCTGGCCTTGCCTTCCGGCACGGCGGTCTGGGGTATGGGCGGCGCACTCTTCGGCTCCTGGTCGTACGTCTACGGCACACGCGAGGGCACACACATGCTCGCAGTAAACATCAACGCCGACTGGACGACAGGACGTTGGGAGGACCCCATCGGCATCTTCACCGACCTCCTAGAGGCCGAGTTCAGCCGCAGTGCCAACTCGGTCACCGCAAGAGGCAATCGGGCAGTCTGGTAGTGACGGGCCCCCTGCCCGTGCGCTTCCCATGGGCAGGGGACCGTCGTCTACCGACGTAGAGGGCGCGGTCCTTGAGGTGTGGGCTGCGTCCGGGGCTTCGCGGTTCAGTGAGGGAAGGGGCCTCCGAGGGTTTTGTAGGTGAGGCGCAGGGAGTTCACGGTAAAGGCCTTGGAACCGGTGGCGGTGGTGCCGGTCTTCGAGCCCTTCAGCAGGTGGACCATGCCCCAGCGGGTGTTGTCCAGTTGCTCGTTGGTGCCCACCAGGAGGTCGGCGCGACCGTCGCGGGTGTAGTCGGTGAGCTTGAGGCTCAGGCCGAAGTAGTCGTCGTTCTCGATGGCGTCGGCGATACCGGTGGTGTTCTGGTCGTACGCCTTGGCCCCGGTGCCGGACAGGCCGCCCGCACGGCCGAGGAGCACGGTGACCATGCCGCCCTCGCGTTTGCCCGCCAGGTCCTCGCCGGGTACGCCGACGGCGAGGTCCGCGTACCCGTCGCCGTTGACGTCGCCGGCGGCGATGGCGGCGCCGAAGTGGTCCTCGTCCTCCGAGGCGCCGGGTACGCCCGCCGAGTTCTGGGTGAACTTCACCGGCTTGCGTACCGTGTTCGGCCCGGTGGAGCCCCCGTACTGGACGGTGACGTAGCCGCGTTCCCGGTCCGGCTGCTCGTAGCCGCGGCCGATCGCGAGGTCGCCGAAGCCGTCCTTGTCGAAGTCGGCGATGGCGGTGACCTGGCCGCCGCCCACCTGGTGGCCGCCGTCGTCGGGCACGCGGAGCACGCCGGCGCGGCGGGTGAAGTCGCCTCCGCCGCGGTGGAAGTAGGCCCGCAGGTCCAGGTCACTGTCGGCCTGGAGGTCCTCGCCGAGGATGTAGAGGTCGGTGGCGGCGTCGGCGGTGACCCGGCCCGCCGCCAGCTGGGAGGCGTTCAGGTAGCCGTAGTCGCCGCCGAGGGACTGCCAGCCGCCGTGCCGCCCGGTGCGGGTGAAGGGGCCCTTGAGCAGGACGGCGCCGGCCCGGCTGTTGCTGATGGCGGTGAGGTCCTGGTCCCCGTCTCCGTCGAAGTCGCCGGCCACGACGTCCAGCCCGAACTGGTCGCCCGAGCCCGCGTACTCCGGCGCGATCGGCGAGTGGAAGACGGTGCCGGAGCCGAGGCCCTTGGCGCTGCCCCAGATGACGGTCAGCCCGCCTCGGTTTCGGATGTCGCCCACATCCTCACCGGGCGAGGCGACGACCAGGTCCGCGTAGCCGTCGCGGTCGAGGTCGGCGCTGGTCGCGGCGAAACCCCAGTCGTCGCCCTGCTCCACCGCGCCGGGTATGCCGGGCGAGTCCTGGTGGATCGTCTGCACGCGCGTACCGGGGCCGGTCGACGTGCCGTAGACGACGGTGACCCTGCCGTCCTTGCCATGCGCCCCGCCGAGCAGGACGAGGTCTCGGTAGCCGTCGCCGTTGAAGTCGTCGGCGAGCTTGGCCGGGGCCGCGTCCGCCGGAGGGGCGGCGAGCAGCGGGGTGCAGATCGCCGCCGCGAGCGCCGCGGTGGCGGCGAGGGCGGTACGTGTGGCGCGCATGGTTCTCCGTTGTCTCCTGTCTCCGGGGCGCCCCTGATCGCGTTCCCGGAGGAGCCCGTGCTTGCTCGGACTGCACTCTTGGACCACTGCGGACGGAGGATGGTTGTACAGAGGGCGCAACGGAACCGGTGACCGGCCCAACCGGGTCCAGCCCAGTTGGCCGGCCAGCTCGGGCGGGGTGCCCACCGAGGCAACCAGACCCGGCATCACGCTGCTGTGGCTGGCAGGGCCGTGGGCTCCCGAGCGCCTGCGCTGCCCGCGAAAGATTGCGAGGACGCAGGATACCCGCTGCGGGCGGCGTCGAGACCGTATGTGCCCAGAAGGACGGTGGCCCACGCCCGGGTTTGAGCTGGGCCCACCGACAGCGCCATGATGAGGCCGTTCGAGTGGCCCCGGTGCAGTGGGAGCAGCAGATGTGGCAAGACGGGAAGACGGCCCCGTCCGATCTCCAGCTGAAGATCGTGCTGCACGGCACGAGACCGCCTTTGTGGCGTCGCCTCGTGCTGCCGTCCGACACCTCGCTCGGGACGCTGCACGACGCCATCCAGGTCGCCTTCGGATGGCACGGTGGTCATCTGCACCTCTTCACCGACGAGTTCGGCCGGGGGTACGGCGATGCGGCCCGACTCTCCGACATCGATCTCGGCTTCGGCCGCGGAGTCGGCCACGAGGGCGCCACCGCGCTCGGCGACGTGCTGGCCGAGGAGGGAGCACGGCTGCGCTACGTCTACGACTTCGGCGACGACTGGGAGCACCGGATCACGCTGGAGAAGACGCTGCCGCGCCCGGTCGGCGCGGAGCGGACGGTGCGCTGCGTCGGCGGGCGTCGCGCCGATGTACCGGCCGAGGACATCGGCGGCGTGTGGGGGCTGGCCGGGGTGCTGGAGTGTCTCGATGCCCCGGACGGGGCGGGGGATGGCCCGTACGGTGAGCTTGTCGCTGAGTTGCGGGCGGCCGGTTACGATCCGGCGGCCTTCGACCGGGACGGGATCACCGGGCGGCTGGCCCAGTTGATGCCGGACACGGTGTTCGGTGAAGCGAAGCCGCCGGCCGGTGGGCAGGCCGGGCGCGGCGGTGTCCGTCGGCTGACCGCCGAGGACGTGGCGTCGTGCACCTGCGGGCAGTGCCGCGTGGGCGATCCGGTCGACGCCGGAGTCGACGAACCGGACGAGGATGTGCCTGTGCTGCGCCCGGTGACCCTGGCTTCGCAGGAGGACCTTGTCGCTGCCGTGCGCGGTGTTCCGCTCTTCGACGCGGCACTGCGGCTCGTCGCCTGGTGCCGCGAGGGACGGCAGGTCACCGCCGCTCGGGTGCTGCGGCCCGCGCTCGCCCGCGAGGCCGTCGAGGAGCTCCATCTGTGGAAGCCGGCCGGCGACGACTCGCCGTATGCCGATGCCGTCGCGCGGGCTCGTGCGCTGAAATCGCTGCGCAGCGCCAAGGACGTGGCCGTTCTCGATGATCCGTGGTGGCTCGCCGTGGATGGCGGGATGATCACGATCAGCGGGGGCCGCGCGTGGGGCGGCGCGGCAACCGACTTCGCCGACGAGGACCTTCTGGAGTTCTGGGCTGCCACGTTGGGCGATCTGCTGGAGGAGATCGGTGAGACGGGGGTGCTGGACGGGTGGCACGGTGAGCTGGGCGAGCTGACGGCCGAGATCGCCGACGGACTGGTCGGCCTGCTGTACGACGCCCCGGACGACGTCTGGGTGGATGTCGACGACCTGCGTGCGAAGGCCGCTGAGGTGGTCGCGAACGGGCCGGAGTTCGATCTCTACCAGGCGCTGTTCACGGCGTCCTTCCAGGGGCTCGGCGAAGGTCTCGCCCTGCTTGGGGCGGTGGAGTACGAGCCCGGTGACGGCGACGATTCGGCCGAGGAGGCTCTGCGCACACTCCTGAACGCCATGAGCGGACAGGAGATGGGCGGTGGTTCGCGAACCCCGTCGGCTGCGTCGGACCGGTTGCGGGACGACAAGTGCGGGCACCGCATGCGGCTCACCCCACTCGGCCGCTACGGGCTCCGCGCCTACCTGCTGGAGTGCGGTGTGCCTGCGCCGCTGCTCGGTGAGTACGCCAAAGCGGACGCCGGCACTCTGCTCCAGGGGCTCCAGAACTACTCCCCCGAGGAGTTGCGCCGGGAGGTCGAAGGGTGGCTGGCACACCGCTCTGCGGCGGACGCCACGGTAGGGCTGCTCGACGCCTGCGCGGGAGACGGCCCCGAAGCCGCGGCGAAGCGCGCCGTGGCCCAACTGGTGCTGGCCGGCCTCGACGACCCTCGCGCACTGCGAGTGCTGCGGAAGGCAGCGGACTCCGACGTCCAGGGGTGCCGCCAGGTGGCCGCCACGACCCTGGGCGCACACCCTGGGGCAGCAGCGCGCGTGGACCCGGCGCGGGCGGAAGAGGCCGGGTTGTGGCTGCTCATCGACGGGCTGTCGATCCTCGCCGGTGCTCAGGAGAGCGAGGAAATGGTCCAAGGCTTCCTGGAGAACTGGAACACGGCGCCGGAGGAGCTCGAACAGCGGGTGGACGAGCTATGGCGAGTGGAGCACCCAGCCACCGCCCACGTGCTCGCCGAACTGGGTGAGGGCCTGCGCGGCGTCGACAAGAGACTGGCCAAACGCATGCGTACCGCGGCGAACAAGGCCCACTCCCGCCGGTGACAGCAGGGTCGCAACCTGCTGGTGGACGAAGGCGCGGTGAAGACCGCCTGGACGAAGGCGCGGTGAAGACCGCCTGGACGACGGTGAAGGGAAAGAGAGTGGCACGAGTCCTCGTACGGGAGCAGGGCATGGACACGAGGAGCGTGCCGCCCTTGGCCGCACCGGAGTCGGCTGCCTGGGCTCAGGGTCTGCTCGACGGCGGCTGGGCGGCGGTTTTCCTGCCCCGCGAGCCTGCCCGCCTCGGCCGGTTGCTGCTCTGGCAGCCCGTCGGGGCATCCGCCGCCGAGGGCATGGCACCCGTGGGCGTCGAGGCCGAGGCGGCGGAGCTCGTGCTGCCACACGGCCGCTCGGTCAGGCGGCGCAAGGTGGAGGGTTACGCGCTGCCCGTCGCCCTCGCTGTCGCCGCGCTGTCCGGGGTGCAGCCGCCGCATCCGTCCACCGTCGCTTGGCAGGCCGCCTCCCGCTTCGCGCTGCGGCTGCTCGCCGATGGCCGCCTCCACCCGGCCCTCACCCCCGCCGGCTACGACACCTGGCAGGCTGGCCCCTTCACCGCCGCCCAGCGTCGGACGCTGGACGCCCTCGCCGCAGCCTTCCCGCCCCACGCCCACTGCCTGCCCGAGTCCGGGTCCGCACCGCTGCGGATCACGGAACCGGCCGCGCTGGTACGCCAGTTCTGCGACGCGGTCGCCGACGAACTGGTCCGTACCCCGGCCGCTCCGCTCGCCATGGGCGCCCTGCCGTACGCCTGGCGCGAGCCGCGTGCCGTGCCCGCCCTGCGCGAGTGGGCCGAGGAGACCGCCGCCGCGTTCACCGCCGACGTCAAGGTCTCGCTGCGGGTCGACGTACCCGAGGGGAGGCGTCGGCAGTTCCGGGCCGTCCTGCAGTTGCACACCGCAACGGATCCCGCGCTCGTCGTGGAGGCCGCACAGTTGTGGAACGAACAGGCCGAAGTGGAGCGGCTGCTCGGCCCGCGCGCCGAGACCGAGACGCTGCTCGCCCTGCGCCGCGGCGCCCGCGTCTGGCCACCGCTCGACCGGCTACTGAAGGACGCGGCTCCGGACCAGCTGCGGCTGACCGACGACGAGGCCCTCGACCTGCTGGGCGACGCCACCGACACCCTGCGCGGGGCCGGTATCGACGTGCACTGGCCGCGCGAGCTGGTCAAAGCGCTCACCGCCACCGCAGAAATCGGGCAACGCACCGCGCCTGGCTCCAGCGCGGGCGGCATGCTCGACGCCGACACCCTCCTCGACTTCCGCTGGCAGCTCTCGCTCGGCGGCGACCCGCTCACCGAGGCCGAGATGGACGCCCTCGCCGAGGCCCGCCGCCCCCTCGTCCGGCTGCGCGACCAGTGGGTGGTCGCCGACCCGAAGCTGGTGGCCCGCGCCAGGCGCCGCCGGATGGAACCGCTCGCTCCCATGGAGGCACTGGGCGCCGCGCTGACCGGCGAGGTGGAGCGGGACGGGGAAACTCTTCGCTGCGCGGCGGTCGGGGCGCTCGCCGACCTCGTCGCCCGTATCCGCGACCCCGAATCCCGCACCCCCGCCCCGCAGCCCGCCGCTCTGAAGGCCACGCTGCGCGACTACCAGAAACGGGGCCTCGCCTGGCTGGCCGGGATGTGCGAAGTCGGTCTCGGCGGCTGTCTCGCCGACGACATGGGCCTGGGCAAGACCATCACCCTGCTCGCTCTGCACCTGCACCGCCAGACCGATCCCGACACCGCGGGCCCCACGCTCGTCGTCTGCCCCGCCTCGCTGCTCGGCAACTGGCAGCGCGAGGCAGCCAGGTTCGCACCATCCACTCCCGTGCGCCGCTACCACGGCGGCGACCGCCACCTGAAAGACCTGGCCGGGGACGAGATCGTCCTGGTCACCTACGGAGTGCTGCGCCGCGACCGGGAGGCCCTCGCCGAGAACGCCTGGTCGCTCGTCGCCGCCGACGAGGCCCAGCACGTCAAGAACCCCTACGCCGTCACCGCCCGCGAGCTGCGCGCCCTGCCCGCCCGCGCCCGCGTCGCCCTCACCGGCACCCCCGTGGAGAACAACCTCTCCGAACTGTGGGCGCTCCTCGACTGGACCACCCCCGGACTCCTCGGCCCACTCACGGCTTTCCGCGACCGCCACGCCCGCGCGATCGAGTCGGGCGAGGACCCGCAGGCCGCCGAACGGCTGTCCCGTCTCGTCCGCCCGTTCCTGCTGCGCCGCAGGAAGTCGGACCCGGGCATCGCGCCCGAACTGCCCGCCAAGACCGAAACCGACCGTGTCGTACCGCTGACCGCCGAGCAGGCAAGCCTGTACGAGGCGGTGGTCCGCGAAACCATGGCGAAGATCGCCGAAGCCGAGGGCATCGCCCGCCGCGGCCTGATCCTGAAGCTCCTCACCGCGCTGAAGCAGATCTGTAACCATCCGGCCCAGTACCTGCGCCAGTCCACACCGCTGCACGGCCGGTCCGGCAAACTGGCGCTGCTCGACGAACTGGTCGACACCATCACCGCCGAAGGCGAGTCTGTGCTGGTCTTCACCCAGTACAAGCAGATGGCGACCCTGCTGGAGAAGCACTTCAGGGAACGAGGCGTCCCCACCCTCTTCCTGCACGGCGGCACCCCCGTCACCGCGCGCGAAGAGATGGTGGACCGCTTCCAGCGCGGCGAGGTGCCGGTATTCCTGCTCTCCCTGAAGGCCGCGGGCACCGGCCTCAACCTCACCCGGGCCACCCATGTGGTGCACTACGACCGCTGGTGGAACCCGGCGGTCGAGGACCAGGCCACCGACCGTGCCTACCGCATCGGCCAGGACAAGCCCGTACAGGTCCACAAACTCCTTGCGGAGGGGACTGTGGAGGACAAGGTGGCGAGGCTTCTCGAAGCCAAGCGCGCGCTCGCCGACGCCGTGGTCGGCTCCGGTGAGGCCGCTCTGACCGAACTGTCCGACGACGATCTCGCCGAACTCGTCGCCCTGGGGAGGCAGTCATGAGCCCCTCGGTCCCCAGCCCGCGCCGCGTGCCGGCCCGCGGCAGGCGGGCCTTCGCCGCGACCTGGTGGGGCCAGGCATGGGTGACGGCCCTGGAGGACTCCACCCTGGACTCGGGGCGTCTGTCCCGCGGACGCACCTACGCCCGCCAGGGCATGGTCGGCCCCGTCACCATCGCCCCCGGCCAGGTCAAAGCCGCCGTCCAGGGCAGCAGACCCCGCCCCTACCGCTCCGCCGTCCACCTGCCCGTCCTCACCGACGCCCAGTGGGACACCCTCCTCGACACCATCGCGGCCCGAGCCGGGCATCTCGCCGCACTCCTCGACGGCGAGATGCCCGCCGAACTCGTCGACGACGCCCGCCACGCCGGCGTCCCCCTGCTGCCACAACCCACCGAACTCGACCCCGAATGCTCCTGCCCCGACTGGGGCTACCCCTGCAAACACGCCGCCGCGCTCTGCTACGCCATCGCTGCCACCATCGACGCCGACCCCTTCGTGGTGTTCGCCCTGCGCGGCCGCGGCCGGGAGGAAGTCCTCGCCCAGCTGCGCGCCCGCCGTACGGCCGCCCAGGCGACCTCCGCCCCACCGGCCCCGGCCGGTCTCCCTGCCGCCGGCGCCTACGCAGCCTGGGCCGCCCTGGCCGAACACACTCCGCCCCTTCCTGAACTCCCCGAACCGGCCCCCCACATCGCCGCACTGCCCGCCGCCCCGCCACCCGGCACCGGTCTTTCGGCCACTGACCTCGAACGCCTCATGGCGGACACCGCCGCACGTGCCGCCCGGCTGCTCACGGGCAACACCACCAGCCTGCACCTGAACCAGCACGAGGACGCGGCACGGATCGCCGCAAGCAACTGCGGCCCCGAGTGGTTCCGCCACCTCATCCAGAACACCGGTGCCAAACCGACCGCGTTCGCCCGCCTTACCCGTGCCTGGCGGTATGGCGGCCCAACCGGCCTCACCGTCGCCGAACACCCCCACGCCCCCGACCCGACGGCGATAACAACCGCCCGCACCGCCCTGACCGCGGCCCTCACCCAAATGACCACCACCCCGGTCACCCTGAGGGCCTGGCGCAACCGCCTCACCCTCGCCGACCACGACATCCAGCTGCGCCTGGGCCCCGACACCCGCTGGTACCCCTACCTCCAGCATGACGACGGCGACTGGTGGCCGGCAGCACCCGCCGACCCCGACCCCGTCACGGCGCTCACCTCCGTCTGGCAGCAGGCCGAGGGGTGACACGTACGACAAGCCGATGAACCGCCTCCTCAGGACGCCCCCTCACGTCGGACACAGCAGCCTGACCACACTGCCCGACCCCGCTGAACAGCTACCTCTCCGAGGCCCTGCTCAGATGGGGAACAGGGTGGTCGGCACCCTGAGCGTCAGGCGAGCGTCACGGGTGTTACAGGGTGACTCTGCCGGGCGAACCGCTCATGCCGGTACCTCGTCGGTACCGGCACGCCGGAAACGCCGAGTCCGCGTCAGCTGCCGAGCCAGGCGAGCGCAGCCACCGTCATGGCGCTGACGCCGGTGTCCAGGGTGGGTTGAACGACGGGGGCGAAGGCAGGGCTGTGGTTGACCGGGACGTCCTGGGCGATGGTGCCCTTCTTGGCTGCCTCGGCATACAGCTCCGCGTCGATGCCTCCGATGCCCCAATAGGTGAACGGCGCGCCGAACGCCTGGGGAATCTCGCTCATGTCCTCGCTGGCGGTCTGCAGGTCGACGGTGTGCGCGTCCTCGCCGAAGTGGGCGGCGAACGCCTCGGCGACGCGTCGGGTCGCTTCCTCGTCGTTGACGGTGGGTGGGAAGGCGGCCGTTCGCACGATCTCGGGTGCCTTCGGCGACCCGGACGCCTCGCTCTCGGTCCGGACCATGCGTTCGATCGCCTTCAGGACCTGGCTGCGCGTGTCATCTTCGTAGGTACGGACGTTGACCTCGATGACGGCGCTGTCGGGGATGACGTTGGGGCCGGTGCCGGCGTGGATGCTGCCTACGGTGACGACGGCGGGGGTGGTGGCGGCGAGTTCCCGGGAGACGATTGTCTGCAGGCGGACGACGATCATGGCGGCCATCACCACGGGGTCGACGGCGGCCTGGGGCATGGAGCCGTGAGCCCCTCGGCCGTGGACGGTGATGCGCAGGCTGTCCGCGGCCGACAGGAGGGGCCCGGGGCGGGTGCCGACGTAGCCGGCCGGATAGGGCAGGACATGCTGGGCGAGTACCACGTCAGGCCGGGGCGCCCTTCCCGTGAGGCCGTCGTCGATCATGGCGCGGGCGCCGTCGCCGTTCTCCTCCGAGGGCTGGAAGAGCGCCACGAACGTACCGCGCCAGGCGTCCTTGGCCTGGGCCATCAGCTGTGCGCAGCCGAGCAGAGCGGTCACGTGCACATCGTGCCCGCAGGCGTGCGTGACCGGCTGCCCGGTTCCGTCCGGGCCGGTCAGGGTCACAGTGGAGGCGTAGGGCAGACCGGTCTGCTCGCGTACCGGAAGGGCGTCCATGTCCGCGCGGGCCATGACGGTGGGTCCGTCGCCGTTGGCCAGTACGCCGATCACGCCCGTGCCGCCGATGCCGTCGGTGACCTCGTAACCGAGGTCCCGCAGAGCGTCGGACGCCTTCCTCGCCGTGCGGTGCTCCCGCAGGCCGAGTTCAGGATGCCTGTGCAGATCCCGGTAAAGGTCCTCGAGATCGGAGCGGATACCGGCGAGACGGGACAGCACTGCACTGTTTCGGTCGGTCACGGCGTCTCCTTGCGCGGGTGGGACTGCTCTTCTTTCCCGTTCGGGGCGGCGGCGTCGGTGCTGTGCCGCAGCATCGCGGCCGGCTTGGACCGGGGCTGCCAGTCCAGGCTGGTGGGCAGGTTCCAGCCGAACCGCACGGCAGTGAGCCGGAAGGCCAGGGCCAGGGTGATGCCCAGGCCGACGCCGATCGCCGGCACGCCGAGGTACACACAGATCACCGTGGTTCCGGCGACCGCAAGGGCGACGGTGGCGTACAGACCGTTGCCGCCGAAGACAGCCGGCACCCGGCCGAGGACGACATCGCGCAGGGCGCCCCCACCGACGGCGGTCACGGTGCCCAGAAGGACGGCCGGAAGCCATCCCAGACCCACGGCGAGCGTCTTGTTGACCCCGGTGACCGCCCAGAACCCGAGGACTGCGGCGTCGAGCGCGGTGAAAAGCCGGGTCCAGGACGCCTCGCTGATCCTGATGAGAAAGACCACCACGGAACCGGCGACGGCGGTCGTCAGGTAGGCGTAGTCGGTCAGCGCGACCGGCGTACCGTGCTGCAGCAGTACGTCCCTGATCATGCCTCCGCCGAGACCGGAGATGATGCCCACCACCAGGAACCCGAACAGGTCCAGGCCGGCCGTGCGGGCCACGGCGCCTCCCAGCAGCGCGCACGAGAAGACACCGGCAAGGTCGAGATAGCGCGTCGCGACCGTGATTCCGGCGGGGATCAGGGAAGCCGACATCACACTCATGGTGGACACGATGCCGAGCCTAGTGACCCGGTGTCCGCACGGCACGCGCAGGCCGCCACGGACAGTTGCCGTCCGTGCCGCCCACGCGGCCGCCGGGGGTACGGCGGTCCCCCGGTCTGCGTCGGCCTCGTCAGGAGCCGCTGCGCCGGTCTCCGTCTTCGTTGCGCGCGGAGCCCGATCGCGTCACGTCCGGCGCCGTGACCGTCGTGAACGGCAGCACCAGCCGGGAGGGGTGTGCGGCGTCGCGGTAGATCTTGTGGGTGACGGGGCGGCCCACCGGCAGGTGGAAGGCGTCCGGCGGCAGCAGCGCGTTGTGCGCGTCGGCCAGCGGCTCGTCGTTGGAGAGCTCCGCGACCAGTTTGTGGCCCGGCAGGAACGTCGCCGCGAACGGGTAGACGCGCAGCACGTACTCCTCGATCTTCCCCGGCTCGACCGGCACCGCGCGGGTGTGCGGGTGGTAGGGGTCGCCCTCGGTGGTGCGCCCCTCGTCGAGCTCGCGGTGCGAGGCCTTGAGGTAGGCGGTCGTGATGAGCTGTCGCTTGCCTCCCGGGGCCTCGTCCCACATGCGCAGGATGAAGTTGGTGTCGGGCTGGTCGATCTCCGCGAAGAGGTGCGCCGCGCCCTGGCCGATCATCTCGGTGGGCTCGGTGAACGGCTCGGTGCTCCAGCTGAGCATCTCCACCTTGTCGGTGACCGTGAGCGGCGCCTGGTAGAAGCCGTCGGGGACGGCGTGCTCGGCGCCCATGGGCTCGGGCTCGAAGGAGAGCTTGTGGCGCGGGCGGAGGTAGAGCGGCTTGTGCTCCACGTCCTTCGGCGGCCACTGGGCCCCGGTGACGTACTGGCGTGAGCCCTCGACGTGCACGGTGACGGCGGGCTCGTCCATGATCCCGTTGTCGATGCCCTTGATCCAGTAGTCGTACCAGCGGAACATCTTGTCGTGCTCTTCGATGAAGGGGCGCGACTGCATGGGCGGGTACGGGCCGATGTCCAGCTTCTTGGGGCCCTTGAGGCGGTTGAAGACCTCGATGGTGCCGTCCATCGTCCAGCCGCGGCCCTGGTCGATCTGGAGCCAGACCGGGATGTCGATGTTCGGCGCGAGGGTGACGGGGTTGCGCTCCTCGTACCACTCGCCGTCGACCTCGTTCATCACGATGTCGAACCAGGCCTCGTGGTTCTTCGGGTAGTTCAGCACGTGGACCAGATTGGGCCAGGCGGCCACGTCCGGGTCCTGCAGGCGCTCGGCGACCCGCTTCTTGATCTCTTCGGGCGAGCAGGTCTCGAGCATGCGGGACTTGACGCCGTCGGTGAAGGCCCAGCCGGAGTCGCCGCCGCGCCCCTCACGGGCGGCGCGCGGCATGAACCACATGACGCCGCCGTGGTAGGTGGTCTCGTAGAAGTCGTAGTGGCCGCCGCTGACGAAGATGGCCTTGAGGCTCGGCGGACGCTCGGCCGCCGCCAGCACCTGCATCGAGCCGAAGTAGGAGATGCCGATCATGCCGACGTTGCCGTCGCACCACGGCTGCGCGGCGACCCACTCGATGAAGTCGTACGCGTCCTGGCCGAGCGAGACGCCACCGGCATTGTAGTTGCCGATGTGCTCGCCCTCGGAGGCGCCGGAGCCGCGCAGGTCGCCGATGACGTGGACGTAGCCCTCCTGGACGACGCGCGCGATGTCGCCGGCCTCGATGCAGCCGTCCCACATGGGGCTCGGCCGGCGCTGCGGCGGGGTCGTCAGGGCCAGGGCCTGGAGCTCCTTGCCGTACGGGCTCAGGGCCACCAGCGCGGGCCGCGGTGTGTCGTCCGCACCGCTGTACGCGTCGGCCACCAGCGTGACGCCGTCGCGCATCGGCACCTGGAGATCCTTGCGGACGGCGATCGACTGCTCGCCCGCCCGGATCGTGTGAAGGTCAGTCATGGGTGTGAAACTCCTGTGTTACGCGTTCTGTTCGAGGTGCGTGCGGTAGCCGGCCATGGAAGTGAAGAACGGCGACGGCTCGAGCGCGGGGTCACCGGTGTAGCCGAGCTCCTCGGCGGCACGGGCGAACGGGGAGTACGGCGAATCCGTCTCCCGCAGGCCCGCCTCCAGGCATCCGCAGGCGGCCGCGGCGACACGGGCCTCGATGTCCAGGCTCTGGGTGATGGCCTCCTGGGCCTGCGCCTCGTCGAGCTCGACGCCGTACGGTGTGCCGTCGACGCGGCGGTAGGGGTGTCCCAGGTAGAGGTGAAACGGGCGGATCTCGTCCCGCAGGTACTCCAGGCCGGCGCGGTAGGCGACCGGGTCCGTGTAGCCCGGGAAGCCGTTCGCCGCCCCGTGGACCTGGACGGCGTCTCCGGTGAACACCGAGCGTTGTCCGTCGACGACGTAGGCGACCGATCCGGGTGTGTGGCCCGGTACGGAGTGCACCGACACGGTGACATCACCGCCGAGGGAGAGGGTCTCGCCTCCCTTGACCAGCAGGGAGGGCTCCATCTCGCCGGAGATGACGGCCTCCGTGGCGGCCGTCACCTTCGCCTCGCCCTCGGGGTCGTCCAGGTACCGGCCCCGTCCCGCGAGGTACTCCTCCACGTGGGCCCGGCGCGAGCGGAGCATCGGTGCGTCGGACTCGTGGATGACCACCTGGGCGCGCCGCCCGGTGAGCTCCCACAGGGCGTACGCTCCGCCGACGTGGTCGATGTGACCGTGTGTCAGCAGGATCCAGCGCACGTCCTCGATGCGGCGTCCGATGGCCTCGAGCGCGGGAGCCATCCCTTCGGCGGGCGACGAGGCGATGCCGGTGTCGACGATCGCCGGCTCGGGTGCGTCGATGAAGAAGCTGTAGAGACCGAACCGGCCCCAGGGCGAGACCAGGGGGTGGACGGTGACTGGGTGCGTCATGCTTTCCTACTCCGCTCGTGCACGGGCCGGCCGGTCAGCTGCGGCCGAGGAAGTCGCGTGTCTGCGTGAAGACCGCGTGATACTCCGGGATCCAGGAGAAGTGCTGGACGAACCCGTGGCCCGCTCCCTCGTACCGGCTCACTGTCGCTTCCACACCGGCTTCGCGAAGCCGCTCGCCGTACAGCTCGCCCTCGTCGCGCATCGGGTCGTGCTCGGCGGTGACGACCAGCGCGGGCGGCAGACCGGTGAGGTCGGTCCGCTTGATCGGCGACACCAGCGGGTCCGCGGGGTCGGCGCCGCTGTCGAGGTAGAAGGCGTTGAAGGGCTTCAGCCCCGCCGTCTCCAGGCCGTAGCCCACCGCGTTCTCCCGCAGCGACGGGTAGCGGTCGACGTCGAAGTCCAGGTCGAGCGAGGGGTAGTAGAGGATCTGGTGGGTGATCCGGTCGAAGCCGTCGTCGTGCGCCCTGGCGGCGACCGCGGCGGCGAAGGTGCCGCCGGAGCTGTCACCGGCGACGGCGAGGGTCGTACCGTCCCAGGCCAGGCCCGTACCCTCCTCGGCGGCCCAGCGCACGACCGCGTAGCAATCGTCGAGACCGGCCGGGAAGGCCGCCTCGGGCGCCAGGCGGTAGCCGACGGAGACGACCTTGAGCCCGGTCTCCTTGGCCAGCGAGCGCGCGACGTGGTCGTGGGTCTCCAGGCTGCCGAGGAAGAACGCGCCGCCGTGGAAGTAGACCAGCACGCCGTAACTGTCGGCCTCGACAGGGGTGTAGATCCGCACCGGTACCTCGCCGGAGGCCGTCTTCGCCGTCACGTCGTCGACCGCGTGGAGCGGCAGGGGCTCCTCCAGAGGGGTGACGTGCGCCTCGTCCGCGGCGCGCATGGCGACCGGGTCGAGCGGGCCCTCGGGCGGGGCGGGCAGGCTCGCGATGAATTCGGCGATCTCGGGATGCAGCGTCATGGTGTCACTCCTGCCCGGCAGCGGCGGGCTTCTGGCCGGGGAAGACGTCGTTGATCTCGTCCTCGGTCCACCCCTGGCGCGAGATGCGCTGCAGCTCGTCGGTCACCGGCTTGCGGGTGGCCTGGTACAGGGCCAGCGCCTCCTTCACGGAGTCCGCCTGCCGCAGGGCGTCGGCGAGCGCGCCGCCGTCCTCGATGGCCGAGTTGGCGCCCTGGCCCTGGTGGTGCAGCATCGAGTGGGCCGCGTCGCCGACGAGGACGACGGAGTCCGATTGCCACGTGTCGACCGGGTCGATGTCGTAGACGGCGCGAATGTTCACGGTGTCCATGTCGAGGTCGCGCGTGATGCTCACGAGACGCTCGTCGAAGCCCTCCACCGTCTTCAGCATGTCGTCCTTCGAGACCTGCGGGTTCCAGGTGCCGTCCGGGCAGAGGGCGGTGATGTCGAACGACACCTGGCCCCGGTGGCGGAGCGGCAGCAGGTAGATCTTCGTGCCCTTGCCGATGTACATCCGAAGGTTGTCGTCGACGACCATCCCGTGGGCGGCGTCGACGGGGATGACCGCGCGGTAGGCGTGCTCGCCCGAGAACACCGGGCCCTTCTCGCCGAACAGCTGCCCCCGCACCACCGACTTGATGCCGTCGGCGCCGACGACCAGGTCGGCCTCGACGGTCTTGCCGCCCGCGAAGGTGAGGACGGAGCTGTCCCCCTTGTCCTCGATGCTCTCGAGCTTGTGGCCGAGGTGCACCATGCCCGCGGGGAGGACGCCCAGAAGCGCGTCGATGAAGTCGCCGCGGTGGATCAGGTGGGTATGGGTCTGCTCGCCGTCGACCGGCCACGTCTCTTTCATGATCGGGTCGCCGGTGGCCGTGAGGATCTCGAAGTACTCGCTCGGCGAGGTCACCTTCGCTATCGCGTCGAAGATCCCCCACTGGCGGAACCGGTTCATGGTGACGGGACGCAGACCGATACCGGCGCCCACCTCCCGGATCTGGTTGGCCTGCTCGTAGACGTCGACCTCGGCGCCGAGCAGGCTCAGGGCCTTGGCCGCCGCAGCGCCGCCGTATCCCGCTCCGACGATGGCGATCTTCAGGTTCTTCAGGTCTGAGGACTGCATGGTGGTTCTCTCTTTACTTCTGCAGGGTGAGGAAGTCGGCGGGGTTGTCGACGAAGACCGTCTTGATGGCGGCCTCGTCGAGACCGGCGGCGCGGAGGTCCGGGATGAGGTCCTCGAAGATGTAGTTGACGGTGTGGCCCTTGACGCCCGGCCAGCCCAGCGGGCTGCAGTTGGCGTCAGCGGAGGCGAGGACCTGCTTCAGCCGCCGGCCCCCGTCGATGAACCGCAGGAAGTGGTCCAGCCGCTCCTTGCGGGGGCGGGCCCAGAACGGCGGGTCGGGCAGCTCGGTCTCGTAGCCGAAGGTGTCGAAGCCGATGCGGCCGCCCTTCTCCGCGATCCAGACATCGCGCGTCCTGTCGGCGTTCACGCCGTCGTCGACGTGCCCGAACAGGACGCGGTCCAGCGGCAGGCCCTCCTCGTCGAAGACGGCGATCGCGTTCTCGGCGTCGATCGCGAGGTGGGTCAGGATCGGCACGCCCGTGGTGAGCGAGGCGCGGGCCGCGGCGCGGTAGATCCGCTTGTCCAGGTCCGTCATGCGGCCGCCGCGGCTGACACCGACCTTGATGACACCGGCGAGGCCGCCGGTGCTGCCGATGCCGACGGTGATCTCGTGGACGAACTGCCGCATCAGATAGTCCACGTCGGCGTTCGCGAAGTGCGGCAGGGCGGTGTCGCCGCCGACGAAGCCGGTGCAGGCGACGATGTGGACGCCGGTCTTCGCGGACAGCGACTTGTAGTGGTCGACGTCACGGCCGTTGCAAATGCCGGTCGCGTCGACGAAGGTGCCGCCGCCGTACTCGTGGAACGCGCGCAGCTTCGGGACGGTCTCCTCGTACCGCTGCTCGGGGGTCTTCCACCACTTGGTGTCCAGTTCGGAGCCGGGCATGCCGTACCCGATGTGCTCGTGGACGGCCACGAGTCCCAGCTCCTCGGCCGGGACCGGCCCCAGGACCGTGTTCACTCTCGACACAACACTCACCTTTGAGTAAGAGACTTGATGGTCGTTCGTGCCGGCGCGCTCAGCGCACCGACAGCAGGTCGCGCGGGTTCTCCACGAGAATCCGCCGCGCGTCCTCGTCGCTGAGACCCTGTGTCTTCAGGAGCGGGACGAAGGTGGTCAGGACATAGCTGTACGGCAGGTCGTTGCCGGGGTGTCCCTTCGTCACGCCGGTAGCGCTGCTCGACAGCAGGATCCGGTCGGCGAAGCCGGCCTTCACCAGGTCGGCGACCAGAGCGGCACGCTCGGCGTCGGTGACGTGTTCCCCGTCCTCCACGCCGACGTGGTCGAGGGCGACGTAGGCGCCTCGCCGGGCGACCTCCAGGGGTGCTCCGGCGGCGACGGCGTCCTTGCGGTCGAGTCCGCCAACGACCACACGGTCGGCCGCCAGCTTCTCGTCCAGGACGACGTCCAGGTCGTGCAGGGCGTCGCTCCCGTAGCGGATGGAGACCGCGACGCCAGTGGTCAGAGCGGTCCGGGCCGCACCCCGGAACAGGCTCTCGTCGGTCGCGGTCATGCCCTCGCGGGTCGCGGTGGTGGCCACCAGGCCCGCCGCGCCGCGGCGCTCCACCCGCGGGACCACCATGCCCTCGGTGACCTCCTTGGTGAAGAGGTCGGCGAACTTCTCGGCCGGCCACGGCGTCGGCGGGTTGGTCTGCGGCGTGAGGAAGTAACCGCCAAGCAACTCCTCGGGGCCCTGCCCCGTCGAGGCGACGATGTGCACGCCGGTCGTGCGGGCGAGGGTCTCGTACAGCCGGACGTCCCGGCCATGGAACATGCCGGTGCTGTCGACGATCGTGCCGCCGCCGTGGGCGCGGAAGTCCTTCAGCTTCGCGGCGAGGGTCTCGAAGATCTCGGCGCGGTCGATGGTGATGTCGAAGGCGTGCTCGGCGCCGGGCACCACCGACAGCAGCGCCCCATGGACCGAGACGACACCCAGCTCGGCGGCCGGCACCGGGCCCAGGACGGTGTTCACGGTGTTGCTTTCGACGCTCATGCCTTGCCTCACATGTCCGGTGTGGGGTGCCTGCGCACCCTGTGGCTGCGGTCACGGTAACCATTCGCTTTACATGCCGTCAATGAAATGAACGCCACGAAAAAACAATTCGCTGAGGGTTGCGCGAACGCGACCTTCCTCCTTGCGCGCGGGTATTGTCGAGTGCATGACACATGCACGGTGTGCATGTAGGACCATGTAAAGCATTCACTTGTTCGATATGGGGGGCGGACACTTCACTGTGGGGCATGAGCACCCCGCCTACCTCCGACGTCGACCTCTTCGCCGACGAAGTCGTCCTCGATCCCTACCCCGTCTACGCCGAACTCCGGGAACGGGGCCCCGTCGTCCACCTCCCGGAGAACGACGTCTACGCGCTGACGCGGTACGACGCCGTCCGTGGCGCCCTCGCCGACTGGGAGTCGTTCTCCTCGACCTCGGTCGCATTCAATCCGATGGCCAACGAGGCGCTCACCGGCACTTCGCTCGCGTCCGACCCGCCCGTGCACACCCAGCTGCGCGCCACGCTCACCGAGAATCTCTCCCCGCGTGCGCTGCGCGGTCTCAAGGCCGGGATCGAGACGAAGGCGGACGCCCTCGTCGCCGAACTCGTCGAGAAGGGCTCCTTCGAGGCCATCGACGCGCTAGCCCGGGCCTTCCCGCTGGAGGTCGTCGCGGACCTGATCGGCTTCACCGGTCACGTGCGCGACAACATGCTCCGCTGGGGACAGGCCGCCATGCAGGTCCTCGGCCCCATGAACCAGCGCACGGCCGAGAACTTCCCCGTCGCCGGCGAGCTCTACGCCTGGTGCTCCCAGGTCGAGGCCGACGACCTCGCGGAAGGGTCCGTGGGCCGCGGCATCTTCGAGGCCGAGGCCCGCGGCGCCATCCCGGCGGACACGGCCGGCCACATCATCCACCAGTACCTCGGAGCCGGCGTCGACACCACCATCGCGGCGATCGGAAACATCGTCGCCCTCTTCGCCCGGCATCCCGGCCAGCTCGCCCTGGTCCGCGAGAACCCGTCATTGGTCCCTGCGGCGTTCAACGAGGTGCTGCGCTTCTGGGCTCCCGTCCACGCCTGGGGCAGGCGTGTCACGAAGGACGTCACGATCGAAGGGACGGTCGTCCCGACGGGCGCACAGGTCGCCATCCTGTTCGGCGCCGGCAACCGCGACCCCCGGCACTACGAGAACCCGGACGCCTTCCTCGTCGAGCGCAATCCGGTCGACCACCTGTCGTTCGGCTACGGCCCGCACGGCTGCGCCGGCCAGGGGCTCGCCCGTCTGGAGGCCCACGCCGTGATCGAGGCGCTCTCCCGGCGTGTCGAGCGCCTCGTCGCCGGACCCGAGGTCCGCGTCCCCAGCAACACCACCCGGAGCATCGAGGAGCTCCCCGTCCTGGAGGTGATCCCCGCATGAAGATCGTCCTTGACCGCCCCCGCTGTGAGGGCCACGGCCTGTGCGAGGAGGCCGCGCCGCAGCTCATGCACCTCGACGACGAGGGCGAACTGGTCCTGGACCGCGAGGAGGTCGGTGAGGCCGACGCCGCCCTGGCGAACGCCGCCGTCCGGGTGTGTCCGGTCGCGGCGCTGAGGGTCGCATGAGCACCGGCACCCTGAAGCGCGTCGTCGTCGTCGGCAACGGGATCGCCGGGCTCACCGCGGCCGACACCCTCCGCGAGGCCGGTTTCGACGGCGAGCTGACCATCGTCGGCGACGAACGGCACCCGGCATACAGCCGCCCGGCCCTGTCGAAGGCGCTCCTTCTCGACGGTGACGACATGTCGTCGCACGAGCTGCCGCCGGCCGGCCACGGGGCGATCGAGCTGCTCGGCGTGCGGGCGACAAGCCTCGACCTCGACCGCCGGCTCGTCACGCTCGACGACGGTACGGCGCTGCCGTACGACCGCGTCGTGCTGGCCACCGGTTCCCGGGCTCGACGTCTCTCCGATCTGGCCGGGGAGCTCACCCTGCGCGGGCTCGACGACGCGCTGTCCCTGCGCGGCCGGCTGGCGGCCGGGCCGTCGGTCGTCGTGGTCGGCGGCGGCCCGCTCGGCATGGAGATCGCGTCCTGCTGCCTGGCTGCCGGCTGCGAGGTCACGCTCGTCTCCCAGGGCGCGCCGCTGATTCTCCAGCTCGGCCCGTATCTCGCCGACGTGTTCGTCAAGGCCGCGCTGGGCCAGGGGCTCACCGTCGTGGAGACCGCGGCGGCCCGGCTCGAGGGGAGCGACGGAAGCACCCGGGTCGTCCTGGACGAGGGCGGGGTCCTCGAGGCCGAGGTGATCCTCACCGCCGCCGGCGACGTGCCCAACATGGAGTGGCTCGCCGACTCGGGACTCACCGCCAAGGGCGCCATCCCGGTCGACGCGCGCGGTCTCGTCCGCCCCGACGTGGCGGCCGTCGGCGATCTCGCGGCCTTCCCCACCCCGCAGGGCCTGCGCCGCATCCCTCTGTGGAGCAGCGCGATCGAGCAGGCGAAGGTCGCGGCGCGGGCACTCGTCCGCGGCGACGAGGCTCCGCCGTTGCAGTTCCAGCCGTACTTCTGGACGGAGCAGTTCGGTCTGAGCCTGAAGGCGGTGGGCAACCTGCCGGTGCAAGGGAATCCGGAGTACGTCGACGGAGGACCCGGCGGCGGTCCGGCGCTGATGCGCTGGTCGCACCAGGACGGCACCGGTGACGCCGTGGCGCTCAACTACCGGATCCCGATCCCCCGGCTGCGCCGGATGACCCGGGCGGCCACGTAGGGTTCGTCGCATGAGCGCAGAGGAACGGGGCCCCACGGGTTCGGGCCTGGACCGGCTTGCATCGGTCAACCTGAACCTGCTGGTGCCCCTCCTCGCGCTCCTGGAGGAACGTTCGGTGACCAGGGCCGCGGAGCGGGTCGGTCTGTCCCAGCCGGCCATGAGCCACGCCCTGACGAGAATGCGGCGCATGCTGGGGGACGACCTCGTCGTCCGGCAGGGGAGCGGGGTCACGCTGACTCCGCGCGCACTGGAGTTGGTGGGGCCGCTGCGCAGTGCCCTGCAGCAGACGGCGCGCATCGTGAACTTCCCCCTCTTCGACCCCGCGACGGACCGGCGGCTCATCACGGTCGCCATGACGAACAGCACGGCGTTCGTCGTGGGGCCGCGGCTGACCCGGCTCGTCACCGAGCGCGCTCCGCACGCCACGCTGCGGCTGCGGACGATCACGGTGCCGACCGAGGCGACCTTCACCGATCAGGGCGTCGACGTCGTGCTCATCTCCGAGGGGCACTTCTCGCCGTATCCGCGCGAGCGCCTGTACAACGACCGCTGTGTGGTGGTGGCCTCCCCGGACACCCCACCGGACGCCGACGCGCTCGAACTCCTGACGACACAGCCGCACATCGTCGTCGACACCGACCGGCGGGTCTTTCCCTACTCCGTGCTGGAGGACAAGGGCATCCCCTATCGGGTCGGCCAGCTGAGCTCCGACTTCCTGCTGGTGCCCTTCCTGGTCGCCCGCGCCGGCGGCGTCGCTCTCCTGCGCTACCAGGTCGCCGCCGCCATGCGCACGCTCGCCGACCTGCGGATCGAGGAGTTCCCCTTCCCGCTTCCCGGACTCGGGATCGACATGGTCTGGAACCCCCGGCTGGCCGATCAGCACTTCGTCGAATGGCTCCGGGCGCTGCTCCTCGACGTCGCGGCGGGGCTCTGACCCCGGTCAGCTCAGCAGCCGCACCCAGCTGGCACCGAGCTCGTCGAGCATCTTGTCGCGCGTGATCTTCCAGTCGGCACCGTCCCAGTGCTGGGCGACATAGTCGAGCTGGGACATGGCGAGAACGCCCCGGAAGTGGCGTTGGTGGGGTTCGAGGCGCCCGGCCGCCGTCAGCCCGTCCTCGATGTCGCTGATGGCCTCCTCCAGCCACCGCTCGACCAGGTCGGGGAGTTCCGGATCGATCACCGCGGCATCGCGGCCGATGCGGATGATCGGCCGGATGGCCGGCCAGCTCTCGGCGGTCCGCCGCAGCCACGCCATGATCGCCTCCGGCGTCCCCTCGGCGACAGTGGCCACCAGATCCCGCGCCGTGGAACCGTGTTCGGGAGAGCGGACGCGCTGCAGCACCTCGTTGAGCTGCTCGTCGATCAGTGCCCTCATCAGCTCACTGCGCGAGGGGAAGTACGCGTAGAAGGTCACGCGCGTGGTGCCCGCGGCGGTCGCGATGTCGTCGACCGTGGTGGCTGCGTACCCCTTCGTCTTGAACAACTCGAGTCCCGACTCCAGCAGCAGACGGCGGGTCATCTGCTTCTGTGCCTCACGAAGGTTCGCCATGCCCGAGATCCTAACGCCGTCACTGCACGGCGAACGCACACACCGGACATTTGCTTTACGCACCACATGTGATCTTTATCTGCTGTAAGGGATTCAGGCGTGCAACTTCACGGAGAGCCGCTCCCTCAGTTCCGCCACCGTGAGGCCGTACGTCTCCAGGACCCGGACCCCGTCCGGGCCGACGACAAAGACGCCGTGGTCGGTGTAGACGCGGTGGACACAGCCGGGTCCGGTGAGCGGGTACGTGCACGCGGGGACCAGCTTGGGGGCGCCGTCCCGGGTGAACAGCTTCATCATCACCAGGACCTGCCGTGCTCCGACGGCAAGGTCCATCGCACCGCCCACGGCGGGGATGGCATCGGGGTCACCGGTGTGCCAGTTGGCCAGGTCACCGTGCTGGGACACCTGGAACGCCCCGAGGACGCACACGTCCAGGTGGCCGCCGCGCATCATCGCGAAGGAGTCGGCGTGGTGGAAGTAGGCCGCCCCCGACAGCTCGGTGACCGGCACCTTCCCGGCGTTGGTGAGATCGGGGTCGATCTCGTCGCCGGTCGCGGCCGGGCCCATGCCGAGCATGCCGTTCTCGGTGTGCAGCACGATCCCCGCGTCCGGCGACAGGTGCTCGGCGATCCGGGTCGGCTGCCCGATGCCGAGGTTGACGTACGAGCCGGTCGGAATGTCGCGTGCGATGCGGGCGGCGAGTTCGTCGGTGGTGAGCGGGCCCCGGCCGGTGTGCTCCACGGTGGTGGCTGCGGTCGTCATCAGCGGGCTCCTTGCACGGTCAGCCGGCGGGCCTCGGCCCGCACCAGGCGGTCGACGTAGATGCCCGGGGTGACCACGGTCTCCGGGTCGATCTCCCCGACGGGCACGATCTCGGTGACCTGGGCGACGACCGTGCCGGCCGCGGTGGCCATGACGGGGCCGAAGTTCCGGGCGGTCTTGCGGTAGACGAGATTGCCCGTGCTGTCCGCCCGGTGCGCCGAGACCAAAGCCACGTCGCCCTTGATCGGGTACTCCAGGACGTGGACGCGTCCGTCGATCTCCCGCGTCTCCCTGCCCTCCGCCAGCGGGGTGCCGACGCCGACCGGGCTGTAGAAGGCACCGATGCCCGCCCCGGCGGCCCTCATCCGCTCGGCGAGGGTGCCCTGCGGTACGACCTCCAGCTCGACCCGGCCGGCCCGGTACAGGTCGTCGAAGACATAGGAGTCGCTCTGCCGGGGGAAGGAGCAGATCACCTTGCGCACCCGGCCGGCCTTCAGCAGCGCGGCCAGGCCCACGTCCCCGTTGCCGGCGTTGTTGGACACCACGGTCAGGTCGCCGGCGCCCTGCCGGATGAGGGCGTCGATGAGGTCGAACGGCATGCCCGCCAGACCGAATCCGCCCACCAGGACCGTCGAGCCGTCCGCGATGCCCGCCACGGCCTCGTCGGCCGTGGCGGCGATGGTCGTGGTCATCCCTGGCTCACCTCGTCGGTCACGTTCTCCAGGCCCGGCGCCTTGGCCAGCAGGCCGGTCAGCGCGGTGGCGGCGAGGTCGTCGGGGCGCGCCCCGGCGAGGGCCCCGTTGAACCGGCCGAACGGGGTGCGGGCCGCCGCGTACAGGTAGGCGTCGCTCATGCAGCATCACCCGCAAGCACCGATTCCTCGACGGCCGCCGAGGACAGCGGAACCGGCGTGAACATCTCCGGCTCCTCGTCCGGCGTCAGCGCGGTCGGCCCGTACAGCCAGTCGGTGAATGCGTAGTCGTAGGTGTCGCGGGCGCGCAGCAGCACGTTGCGCTGCGCGCGGGCGACTCCGTCGAGGTGCCACAGCTCGCCCCACTTGCGGGAGGTGGTCAGCACGCGGCGGCAGTGCTCCGGGCGGACGGCCTCGTAGGCGGCGAGCGCGGTGCCCCAGTCGACCGTGCCGTCCTCGGCACGGTTGCGGGCGACGTGCTCGCCCAGCACCCAGCCGTCCTCGAGGGCCATGATCGCGCCCTGTGCGATGTACTGCAGCGGTGGGTGCGCGGAGTCACCGAGCAGCGCGATCCGGCCCTGCACCCAGTTCATGACCGGGTCACGGTCGAACATCCGCCACCACTTGTCCCGCCACATGAACGGCAGGCCGTCCTGGACGAAACCGCAGGTCTTGGCGAAGGCGGCGTCGAGCTCGTCGGGCGTGCCCCAGTCCTCCCGGCCGGCCAGCGCCTTGGGCGACTCGAAGACCGCGACCTGGTTGAGCATCTCGCCGCCGCGCAGGCCGTAGTGGACGAAGTGGCAGCCGGGGCCGACGTACACCACGACCTCGCTGAGGTCGACGGACTTCACCCGCGGCTGCTCGGCGGGGACGGTGCCGCGGTAGGCGACGTACGCCGAGGAGACCGGCTGGTCGTCGACGAACAGCTTGCGGGCCGGAGAGTGCAGGCCGTCGGCCGCGATCACCATGCCGGCCTGGTGGGTCTCGCCGGAGGCGACGGTCACACGGGCGCCGCCGTCGGTGTTCTCGTACGAGGTCACGCGTGCGGCGTTGATCAGCTCGACACCGGCGCGTTCGCAAGCACGCAGCAGCAGGCCGTGCAGGTCGCTGCGGTGGATGACCAGGTACGGGTAGCCGTAGCGCCTCTCCAGGGCGCGCAGGTCGAGCCGGGTCAGCTCGTCGCCGTCGACGGCGTCGCGCATGACCATCGCGTCCGGGACGACGCCGAGGCTCTTGGCCTCCTCCAGGAGACCGTAGTCGTCGAGGATGCGGGTGCAGTTGGGGGCGAGCTGGATGCCGGCGCCGACCTCGCCGAAGGCGGGGGCGCTCTCCAGCAGGCGGACGCTCTGGCCCTGGCGGGTCAGCGAGAACGCCACGCCGAGGCCGCCGATGCCGCCGCCGACGACGATCACATCAGGGTGTGACATGGGATGCACTCCTTTACAGCCACGGGCCGAGCTCGGGGGCGTCGGCAAGCGAGTGGGGACGGCCGGCCAGCCAGGCGGTGACCTCGGACAGCGGGCCGTCGGGGAGCTCGGTCAGCCCGCGTTTGGCGCTGATCTCGGCGACCAGGGCGGTCAGGAAGCCCTTCGGAAGGTCGGCGAAGGTGACGACGTCGGTGCCGAGGTCGACGGCGTGGACGCACACCTCGCGGGCGCGCATCCACGGGAGTTCGGTGGCCGGGACGGTACGGCCCTGCGCGGTGACGACCTTGTGCTGCCACTGCTCGTCGGTGAGCCCGTCCAGTCCCTGCGCGAGCCGGTGCGCGGAGCCGGTCAGCCAGGATCGGAGCTCGTCGGCCGACAGGGTGGGGCCCTTGGCGATACCGGCGGCGCGCTCCTCGGCGGAGGCGTACATCGGCGTCTCCTCGCCGGTGGCCGCCCAGTGCACCAGGTTGCACAGGGCGTCGGCGTTGGCGGCGATGTGCGCCACGAGGTGCCCCCGGGTCCACTCCGGCAGCACGCTCGGGGCCGCGAAGCCGGTCTCGTCGAGGCCCGCGACGGCGTCGAGCATCAGCTCGGTGCCCGTGCGGGCCCACGCGCGCGCGTCGGCGAAGGTCCGCGTGACCTCGGTCATGCCGCGACCACCTTGTTGGTGCAGGCGCCCAGGCCGGCGATCTCGGTGACGACGGTCTGGCCGGGGAGCAGGAACACCTTGGGGTCGCGGGCGTTGCCCACGCCCGCCGGGGTGCCGGTGGCGATGATGTCGCCCGGGCGCAGGGTGATGACGGTGGAGATGTACTGCACCAGGAAGACCGGGTCGAACAGCAGCGTGCCGGTGTCGTCCTGCTGCATGACCTGGCCGTCGACGACCGTCTTCACTTCGAGCGCGGGGCGGACGCCGCCGACCTCATCGGGGGTGACGACGTAGGGGCCGACCGGGGTGGAGGCCTCCCAGATCTTGCCCTGGGTCCACTCGATGGTGCGGAACTGCCAGTCACGCACCGAGATGTCGTTCATGACGGTGAAGCCCGCGATGGCGTCCGCGGCCTGCTGCTCGTCGGCGCGGCGCACCTGCTTGCCGATCACGACGGCCAGCTCGACCTCCCAGTCGAACGCCTCGGTCTCGGCCGGCTTGACGATGTCGTCGTGCGCGCCCAGCAGGGTGTCGGCGAACTTCGGGAAGAGCGTCGGGTAACTCGGCAGGTCCCGGCCCATCTCCTTGATGTGGTCGGTGTAGTTGTGGCCGACGCAGACGACCTTGGACGGGTTCGGGACGACCGGCGCGAAGTCCGCCGACTCGGCCGGGTAGGTGGTGCCGGACGCGGCAGCGGCCCTGGCCTGCCAGCCGTCCTCGGCGAACAGCTCGCCCAGGTCGGGGTACCCGAGGTCGACAAGGGTCTCGCCGTCGAGGCGGACCGCCCGGGTCCCGTCGGCGGTGCGGATGGTGGCGAGCTTCATGGTCAGGCGTCCTTCTGGGTGCGGTCGTTGCGGTGGAGCTTGAGCGCCTCGAAGACGGGCGCGTCGGAGAAGCGGAAGAGGTCGAGGGCTCCCTCGTCGGAGTCGGTCGTGCCGGCCTCGGACCTGGCGGCGAACGGCTCCCAGGACGGGACGACGAACAGGTCGCCGCGGGTGACCGTCCAGGACTTGTCGCCGACGCTCACCACGCCGGAGCCGTCGAAAACCTGGTAGACCGACGACCCGGTCTCGCGCACCGGCGCGGTCTCCGCGCCGCGGGCGATGCGGTGGAACTCGGCGCGAATGGTCGGCAGCACGTCGGAGCCGTCGTGCGGGTTGGCGTAGCGCACCGCGGCGTGGCCGGGCTCGACGGTGCCGCCGAAGCCCTCTTTCTCCAGCAGCAGTTGGTCCCGCAGGGCCGCGTTGGTGTACTCCCACTTGTACGACAGCAGCGGGCTGCCCGGCGTGGCGGGTACGGCCGACAGCGGGCGCAGGCCGGGGTGGCCCCACAGGCGCTCGGAGCGCGACCGCTCGGGGGTGATCCGCTCCGCGTCGCTGATCTCGTCGCGGCCGAACTCGAAGAACTGCGCCTCGGTGACGTACTGGAAGGGGATGTCCAGACCGTCGATCCAGGCCATCGGCTCGGAGGTCGCGTTGTGGTGGGCGTGCCAGTTCCAGCCGGCCTGCGGGAGGAAGTCACCGCGGTTCATCGGCACCGGGTCGCCGCCGACGACCGTCCACACACCCGAACCCTCGACGACGAAGCGGAAGGCGTGCTGGGTGTGGCGGTGCTCGGGGGCGTCCTCGCCGGGCATGAGGTACTGGATGGCCGCCCACAGCGTCGGGGTGGCGAAGGGCCTGCCGGCGAGGGTGGGGTTGGCCAGCGCGATGGCCCGGCGCTCACCGCCGCGGCCGACCGGGACCAGGTCGCCGGCCTGCGCGGCGAGTTCCCGCAACCGCTCCCAGCGCCACAGGTGCGGCACGGCGCGCGAGCGCGGGTGGGCCGGCATCAGGTCGCCGATCTCGGTCCACAGCGGGACAAGGAGTTCCTGCTCGAAGCCCCGGTACAGCTCTTCGAGCGCCGGGGTGACCTCGGGCTGCCCCTCTACGGAGACGGCCTGGAGCCGGACCGGGGAACCGGTGGCGGTGTCTTGGGCTATGGAGGTCTCAGTCACGGCATCAGCGTGCGCCGCGTCTGGTGAGGGAACATGGAGATTCTGGAGAGCAGAATCAGGGGACCCGCCATGGACAAGCCGCTGAAGACACCGCCGCCCTACCCGATCGCCAGCGTGGACCACGCGCTGCGGGCGGCGACCATCCTGCAGATGGAGGGCGGCGCGACCGTCTCGCAGATCGCCGAGCGGCTGGGCGTCGCCCGGTCCACCGCCCACCGGATCCTGGCGATGCTGGTCTACCGGGACTTCGCCGTGCAGGACGAGGACCGCCTCTACCGCGCGGGACCGGTGCTGGAACTCGCCGCGCACTCCCAGTCCCTGGTCTCACGGCTGCGCGCGGCGGGCCTGCCCCACCTGCACCGGGTCGTCGATCTGCTGGACGAGACCACGAACCTGATCGTGCGCACCGGGGACACGGCCCGGTTCATCGCCAGTGTCGAGTGCCGGCAGGCACTACGGGTCGGCTCTCGGGAGGGCATGGTGTTCCCGGCACACCGCACCACGGCGGGATTGCTCCTGCTCGCCGACCTCTCCGACGAGGAACTGGACGAGGTGTACGCCCCCGAGCGCTACCGCGACCGTCCGGCCGACCGACCGGACCTCGCCCGCCTGCACACAGAGCTGAAACGGCTGCGGCGCAACGGGTTCGCCGTCAACAAAGAACGGTCCGAGCGGGGTCTGATCGCCGTCGGCGTACCGGTGCGTGATCGGAACGGCACCGTCCTGGCCGGCCTGTCGGTGTCGATGCCCGGCGTGCGCTACGACCCGCACCGCCTGCAGCCTCTGGTGGCGACTCTGGACGCCGCCGCGCGCGCCCTGGAGACGGACCTGGCCGAGCGGTTGTGAGCCCTCGGGTCGCCTTACATCAAGACCATTCATTTTAAGTTGCGCGTATTTCATTGACGCGACGTAAAGCGAAGTGTCATTCTCCACGACACCACGCCGGACTCGCGACGTGCCCCCTCCCCCACCGCGTGCGCCGAGCCGAGCGCTTTCACGCTCTCGGGGCTCCCGTTTCCGGGACGCCCGCCTTTCCCCAGCCAGGGAGAACAGCAATGACACTCAACAACGGGACGACCACGCCCCAGGGCCCAACCGCGGGGGCCGCCCGGAGACCGGGCTACGCGGGAACACTGGCTGCCGCCTGCGGTGCGGTCTTCGTGGCCCAGGTCGCGAACGCGCTGCCGGCCTCGCTGCTCGGGCTCTTCCAGCAGGACCTGAACACACACGGATCCCAACTGACGTGGATCACCGCCGCGTTCATGATCGCGGTGGTCTGCTTCGAGTTCACCTTCGGTGTCCTCGGTGACCTCTTCGGGCGGCGAAGGCTCGTCGTGGCCGGCACGGCCCTGGTCGCCACGGGCAGCACCGTGGCCGCGCTCGCGCCCACCGTGCAGGTGCTGTGGATCGGCGCCGCCCTCAACGGGCTGGGCGCCGGCGCCATGTTCCCCGGCTCGCTCACCGCGATCACCGCCGTCACCCGCACCCTGCGGGAACGGGCGCACGCGGTGGCACTCTGGAGCGGTTTCCTGTCCGCCGGCGCCGCCGTCTCACCTCTGCTCGGCGGCATGTTCGCCAAGGTCGGGTCGTGGCGTGGTTCCTTCGGGGTGCTCGTCGGACTCGCCCTGGTCAGCATGGTGCTCACCCTGGTGCTGGCCACGGAGTCGAATGCGCCCGAGGGCCGCACATTCGACGTAGCCGGTCAGATCACTTTCGCCGTCGGTCTCATCCTGGTGCTGTACGGAGCCGTCGAGGGGCCCGAGTCGGGCTGGACCACCCTTCCCGTCATGCTCGCCTTCGTCTTCGGCATATGCTTCCTCGCCGGATTCGTCGTGGTGGAGCTGGGGGCCGAATCCCCGATCCTCGACCTGAGGCTGTTCCGCAACCGGGCCTTCACCGTGTCGTCCGTCGCCGCGGTCATCGGCATGCTCGCCTTCCTCGGCGCCTGCTTCGCGATGAGCATGTGGCTGGGTCCCGTGCAGCACCAGGACCCGATCCGCGTCGGGATCCCCTTCCTGCTCCTCCAGGGGCCCGCCTTCGTACTCATCCCGGTCGTCTCGCGCCTCCTGCACCGGGTCGCCGCGTCCTGGCTGCTGACCTCCGGGTTCGTCCTGATGGCGGTCGGCTGCCTGCTGTTCACCCGGCTGGACGTCACCCACCCGGGACTCGGCGCGTTCGTCGCCCCCGCCCTGCTGATCGGCGTCGGTTTCGCCCTGACCGTCAGCTCGGTGACGGCCGTGGCGCTGAACAGCGTGCCCCTGCACCTGGCTGGCATGGCCAGCGCCACCACCAACATGCTGCGCGACCTCGGCTTCGCCCTCGGCCCGGTCGTTGTCAGCGCGGTCGCCCTCTCCAACGCGGGGTCGGCGTTTGCGGCGAACCTGTCCGGCGCGGACCTGCCGGGCGGTCAGGAGGCAGCGGCACGCGAGATCGCCGGGGCCGGAGGGCCCATCGCCGTGAACAGCCTGCTGCCCGGCGCCCCGGGATCCGCGGCGCACGGTCTGGCCCTGGACGCCCTGGGCAGCGGCTTCAGTACCGCGTTCCTGGTGTGCGGTGTGGCAGCCGCCGTCGCCGCGGTCCTGACCGCCTTCGGCATGATCGGGCTTCACGCCCGCCGTTCCGCCGAGGACGAGGCGCCCGCACCGCCGGCTCCGGGAAGCGACGGCGGAGCGGAATCGGCTCCGGCCGTCCTCCATCCCTGACCTCAGCGACTTCTCAGGACGTCACCGGGGCGATCGACGCGCACCACCCCGTCTGCCGCACACCGGGCGCGGCAGACGGGCGGTGTGCCCGGCTTCGGCCCACCTCCCCCCACCCGTCATCAGCCGTCGGTGGCAGGCGAGTTGGCGCCGCGGCGCAGGCCAGCGGCGGCGAGCAGGGCACCCGCGACGCACAGGACGGCGGTGACGAGAACGGCGGCGTGCACCCCGTTCATGAAGGCGTTGCCACTGCCCTCGGCAACGGCGGCCTTCAGCTGTGCGGGCATGCTGCCCGTGACCGGCGCCACGCCCATCGCCACGGCGTCCTTCGCCGCCTCGAAGCCATGTGCCGCAGAGGCCTCCGCTCCGGCGCCGGTCAGCTCGCCGACGAGCGTGGAGCCCACGCGGCTGCTGATCAGCGAGACCAGCACGGACGTGCCGAGGGCGCCGCCGATCTGCAGCGCGGTGGACTGCAGGCCGCTCGCCACACCCCCGTCCTTGACGGGCGCGTTGCCGACGATCGCGTCCGAGGACGCCGACATCACCATGCCCACACCCAGACCGAGCAGTACGAACGGCGGCCACATGGCCGCGTACGAGGAGTGCGCGTCCCAGGTCAACATCCACAGGGACGCCACCGCCTCCAGCAGCATGCCCGCCGGCATGGACAGACGTGCGCCGAACCGCCCGGTCAGCGCCGCGCCCAGCGGTGCCGCGACCACGGAGGCCAGACTCAGCGGCAGGGTACGCACGCCCACCTCGACCGGGGTCAGGCCCCGGACGTTCTGCAGGTACAGCATCAGGAAGAAGATGACGCCGAGCAGCACGAAGAAGTTGATAGCGGTGACGAGGGTGCCGATGGTCAGCGCCGGGCTGCGGAACAGCCGCATGGGCAGCAGCGGGTGCCGGACACGGGTCTCGTACCAGCCGAAGAGCACCAGCAAGACCAGCCCGGCGGCGAGGGAACCCAGCGTTCCTCCCGAGGTCCAGCCCCAGCTCTCGCCCTTGATCACGCCGAAGACCACGGCCACCAGGCCGAGCGCCAGCAGGATCACGCCGGCGATGTCGAAGCGGTGGCGGCCGGTGGATTCCTTGCTCTGCGGCAGTACGAACGCGCTGAAGACCAGGGTCGCGACACCGATGGGCGCGTTGATGTAGAACACCGACTCCCAGTTGACGTGCTCGACCAGCAGGCCGCCGACGACCGGTCCGAGCGCGGTCGAGCAGGAGGCCACCATCGCCCACAGGCCCACCGCCAGGCCGAACTTCTCCGGCGGGAAGACCGCACGCAGCAGGCCGAGCGTGTTGGGGATCAGCAGCGCGGCGCAGAGTCCCTGCAGCGCACGGAAGGCGATCACGCCTTCGACGGAGCCGATCAGGCCGATCATGACGGAGGTCACGACGAAGCCCGCGACTCCGGTCATGTAGTACGTGCGCCGCCCGAACCGGTCACCCAGCTTGCCGCCCAGGATCAGGGCGGCGGCCATGGCGATGAGGTAGGAGTTGGTGACCCACTGCAGGTCGGCGGTGGACGCGTGCAGGCTGCGGCCGATCTCCGGGTTCGCGATCGAGACCACGGACCCGTCGAGGTTGACCATGAAGAGACCGATCGCGACAGCGATCAGCGTCAGCCACGGATTGGAGCGCGGGCCCCGCTCGGTGCGCAGTGGCGACGCAGTGGGCAGGGTTGAGTGGTCCACGGAGGTGGAGGGCATGCAAGTGCCTTGTCTGTGGTGAGAACGTCGACAAGTCGACGCGATGGATCAAGGCCTTCGGCACGGGCGGAGACACGGCGGCGTGCGGCCACCAACGGGGGGAAGGGCGGCGGGGCAACGGCGTGGTCGACGTGCGGGCTGCGCACGGGACCGAGCGCTCGCGCCGGAGAACCGGTGCCGGAAGGTCAGTCGGCGGAGTAGAAGCGCCGGGTCAACGCCAGCAGCGCGCCACAGGCCGAACCGAGGGCGTCCTGCTCCCCGTCGGTGAGGGTCTCCAGCAGACGCGCCATGTGGGCTTCCTTCAACCCCTGCGCTTCTGCGAGTCGCTCCGCGGCCAGCGCCGTCGGGTGCAGATGAGCGACCCGCTTGTCAGCAACGTCCCGTCTGCGTTCCAGCAGCCCCAGCTCGGCGAGCTGGGAGACAAGGGCACTGACGTTGTTCGGCTTCATCAACAGGGCGTCCGCCGCGTCACGGACCGTGATGCCCGCGCGCTCCTCGACAAGCCGCAGCAGAGCGAGCTGCCCCTCCGACAGCGTCGGGTGCGGGAAGTCCAGGGCCACCCGCCGCTCGAGCACCCTGTTCAGCACAGGCAGAACCGCCACGAGCACGGAGGCCACGTGGTCGTTCTGCCGGCCGGAGGTGGGGGAGTCGAGCACACATCGACTATAGGTACGATCACATACCTATGTCAACATACAGAACTCCTTGCCGGAGCCAACGGAGCACAGCGGTCGGCCGCCCGCCGACGGCGGTACGAAGCCGCACGGCCCTTGTCGGCCGGATCCAGAGCGACCAGGCGCGCCGTTTGCCTCGTACGCGATCGGTCCTCGTACGAGAACGGCGGACGCCGCTGATGTTGAGGACAGATAGCCGGTGGCGGCCACGACGACGCCGATGCCGCGATGGACGGCGGTGTCATTCATGCGATTCCTCACTGGCACGGGTGACGGCGCATGCGACTCCCGCCGCCCCTCCCCCGATACGAACCACTGCGCGAATCCCGGACACCGGCCCGCCCACCGCTCGCACGTAACCGCCTCCGTGTGCTCGGCAGTCTCCCGAGCAGCGGCCCCACCTACCCCTGATCCTCCGTCTTCCCGATCAGCAGCGCGATCCGCCCGCCGAGAGTGATCAGGTCCTGGATGAACCGCTCCAGATACTGGATCAGCGGTCCATGTACGTGAGGAACGCCTCGACTTCGATGTCGTGCAGATCAATGGTGCGCCGGCGCGGCCCCATGAAGACACGGGCGTTGTCGGCGAGGTCGGCAAAACGCGCGGACAGGGCGACGTGAGCCTTCGCCGGATCCGGCTCGTCCTCCGCCGCGATCACCAGCAACGCCCGCAAAAAAGCGCGGCCATGCCGACGACCGATCTTGGCGGCTCGTCAGGTCCCTCCTGCCACGGCCGGTAGGCTGGGGCGGCTGCGGCCCCCACCGTCACCCGAGCCCACGTGGTGAGTGACCTCCTGCGGCGGTCGAGACGTCTCACGGCATGAGGATGAAGCACAGGTGCTGATAGCGGGCCGATACCGGCTGCACGATCCGATCGGACGCGGCGCGATGGGAGAGGTCTGGCGAGCCTTCGACGAGACCCTCGGCAGACCAGTGGCCGTCAAACTCCTGCTCCCCCAGGACACGGACCCGACGGCCGCCTCACGTTTCCGCCTGGAGGCACAGACCGCGGGGAGCCTCAACCACCCCTATGTGGTGGGCGTCTTCGACTTCGGCGAGCACGAGGACCGTCTTTTCCTGGTGATGGAGCTGGTTGAGGGCGACAGCCTCGCCCGGCACCTCACCACCGCCGGCCCGTTGCCCGCCGAGCAGGTGGCGCGGATCGCCGCGCAGGCCGCCGCCGGGCTCGCCGCCGCCCACCAGCAAGGCGTCGTGCACCGCGACATCAAGCCCGCCAACCTCCTTCTGGACGCCGACGGTTCGCTCAAGATCGGTGATTTCGGAATCGCCCGTTTCGTCGACGATCCGGCCGCCGCCCTCACCACGACGGGACAGATCGTCGGCACGAGCCTCTACCTCGCCCCCGAGCGTGCCCTCGGCCGGCCCGCCGGTCCGGCCTGCGACGTGTACGCCCTGGGCTGTGTGATCTACCAGCTCCTCACCGGCCGCCCGCCGTTCCAGGCCGATACCGCTGTCGCGATCCTCCACCAGCACCTGGACGCCTCCCCCGTGCCGCCCCGGCAGCTGGGCGCGGACATTCCGGCCGCCTTCGAGAACTACCTCCTGGCTCTCCTCGCCAAGCAGCCGCAGGACCGGCCCATCGCACAGCAGGTCGCTGACTGGTTCGCCACCGGCGCCTGGCAGGGCCGATCCGCTCCGATACCTGCCCCTGCGACGGGGACCGCATCCGCGCCGTCACCAGGACATGACGCCCCCTCCGGACGGCTGCCGCACACCACTGCGGCCGGCCCCGCGACCACCTACGCCTTGCCCTCCTCCGCCGGGCACACGCGTCGGTCACGTGCGCCTCGGCGCCGGGTCGGGCCGGGTATCCGCGGACTCGTGGCGCACCGGCCGAGGGTCGCGGGCGTGGCCGTCGGGGCGGTGACCTTTCTGGCCGCGATGCTCGCCGGGGTGCTGTGGTTCTCGCCGGGCCGCAGTTCGGCAGAGGCCCCGCAAACCGACACGCCCGGCGCCACGAGCCCCACGACGGCTCAGGAGCCGACCGACCCCCCGTCCGACACACCCGACCCTTCGTCCACCGCATCGCTACCGGCGAGCACCGCAGACCGTCCGGAGCAGAAAACCGAGAAGGAGCAGAGGGGAAACAAGCACGGGAAGCACAAGGAGGACGAGGACGACTGAGCGACCGACCACGGAAGCGTCACAGCACCCGCCAGGACCCCGGCATCCTGCGCAGCCCCGCGGCAAGCAGCAAGGCCGTTGTTACGGCGGGCGGCACAGGACGTGCAGGACGGGGTAGGCCAGCAGGTTCTGGAGGAGTGGGCGGCCCCGGGCCACGTCGGGCCGTATGCCGCGCCGCGGAGTACGGGCGGCGCCGAGGAGCGGCGTTCGCAAGGATCGCGACCCGCGCCACCTTCCGCACCTCCAGAAACTGGTCGACGCGACCCGCCTCTGACCGGAAGAGTCAGAAGAACAGCAGGTCAGACGCCCCTTGTGAGCGGTTCGAGAATCGCCACGCACTCCACATGATGCGTCATCGGGAACAGATCGAACGCCCGCAGCGTCCGCACCTTGTAGCCGCCCTCCCGGAAGTACGCCAGGTCGCGGGCGAGTGCCGCCGGGTCGCAGGCGACGTAGGCGATGCGGCGGGCGCCGAGGCCGGTCAGGTGCTTCACCGTCTGCTTGCCCGCGCCCGCGCGCGGCGGGTCGAGGACGATCAGGTCGCACTCGGTGATGCCGGTACGCGGCAGAACCTGCTCGACCTTGCCGTGCTCGATGCGGACCCGCTCCAGGTCCTTCAGGTTGTGCCGGGCATCCTCGACGGCGCGCTTGCCGGACTCGATGCCGAGCACCGCGCCCTTCTCGCCGATGCGCTGGCCGAGGGCTCCGGCGAACAGGCCGACGCCGCAGTAGAGGTCGAGGGCCATGTCGTTCTTGCGGGGCAGCAGGCCCTGCATGACCGCGCGGACCAGCGTGTTGGCGGCCTGCGGGTGGACCTGCCAGAAGCCGCCGGAGCCGACGCGGTACGTGCGGTCGTCGGCGCGTTCGCGGACGAAGCCGCGGCCGTGGACCCGGTGGATGCCGCCGTCGCGCTCGTCGACGCGCAGGACCGAGACCGGCTTGTCGAGCTCGACGAGCGGCAGCCGGGCGCCGGGCTTCGGGGCGAGGATGACCTGGCGGTCGTTGGAGCCGGTGGCGGTGATGGCTTCCACCGAGGCCATGCCGGTCCAGTCGCGCTTCTCGATGCCGAGTTCGGAGACTCCGGGCGCCGCGATCATGCAGTGCTCGATCGGTTCGACGTCGTGCGAGCGGTGCTTGCGCAGGCCGGCCCGGCCGTTCTCGTCGATGGCGTACTGGACGCGGGTGCGCCAGGCCGGCACCTCGCCCGCCGGGAGCTTGTCGCCCTCGGCCGGCATGACGGTGCCGTCCCAGCCCGCCTCTTCGGGGGTGAGGCCCGCGAGGCGCTGGAGCTGTTCGGCGATGACCTCGCCCTTGAGCCGCCGCTGGGCGCCCGGCTTGGCGTGCTGCCAGTCGCAGCCGCCGCACTTGCCGGGGCCGGCGTACGGGCAGGGGGCCTCGACGCGGTCCTTGGACGGTTCGATGATGGTGACGGCGTCGGCCCGCAGGAAGCGGGAGTCCTTCGTGCCGTCGGTGACCCGGGCGACGACCTTCTCGCCGGGGAGGGTGTGCCGCACGAAGAGGACCTGGCCCTCCGCGGTACGGGCGATGCAGTGGCCGCCGTGGGCGACGGGGCCCACCTCGACCTCGTACTCCTCGCCGATCAGCGAGTCCCCGGTCTGCGAGTCCTCGGCCGGCGACGAGGTGGATTCGTTCTGCATGACGGGATGGCTCCAGAGATCAAAGGAAAAACGGCCGGACAACAACCCACGAGTCTACGCGGGTGGCGTCCGGCCGCTTACCAAACGGCGGGCGGGGAGGGTCAGCTCTTGCTGGTCTCCTTGTTCCTTCGTTCCACGGGGCCCCGGCGCACCGAACCAGGAGCGTTCCAGTCCGCGCGCTTCCTGGCGCGCTTCTTCGCGGCCTCGGAGGATTCCAGCTGGTACGGGACGGACGTCACCATGACACCGGGGGTGAACAGCAGCCGCCCCTTGAGGCGCAGGGCGCTCTGGTTGTGCAGCAGATGCTCGTACCAGTGGCCGACCACGTACTCCGGGATGTAGACGCTGACCACATCACGCGGGCTCTCCCGGCGGAGGCTCTTCACGTAGTCGATGACCGGGCGGGTCACCTCGCGGTACGGGGAGTCGAGGATCTTCAGCGGGATGTTGATGCCGCGCCGCTCCCAGTCCTCCTTGAGCGCCTTCGTCTCGGCCGGGTCGACGCTGATGGAGAGCGCCTCGAGCTGGTGGGAGCGGATCAGCTTGGCGTACGCGAGCGCGCGCAGCGTGGGCCGGTGCAGCTTGGAGACCAGGACGATGGAGTGGACCCGGGAGGGCTTCATGGTGTCGTCGGACGGGACCTCCTCGGCGGAGATCTCCTCGGCGACGCGGTCGTAGTGCCTGCGGATCGCGGTCATCGTCCCGTAGAAGATCACCATGCCGAGCAGCGCCACCCAGGCGCCGTGGGTGAACTTCGTGGCGAGGACGACGACGAGCACCAGGCCCGTGAAGAAGGCGCCGAAGGTGTTGATCGCCCGGGAGCGGATCATGTGGCGGCGCTTGGCCGGGTCCTTCTCGGTGCTCAGATGGCGGTTCCAGTGCCGCACCATGCCGGTCTGGCTGAGGGTGAAGGAGACGAACACACCGACGATGTAGAGCTGGATCAGCCGGGTGGAGTCGGCTCCGTAGACCCAGGTGAGCAGGATGGCCGCACCGGCCAGCAGCACGATGCCGTTGGAGAAGGCGAGCCGGTCACCGCGGGTGTGGAGTTGGCGCGGCAGGTACCGGTCCTGGGCAAGGATCGAGCCGAGCAGCGGGAAGCCGTTGTACGCGGTGTTGGCGGCCAGGAAGAGCACGAGGGCGGTGGCCGCGGCGAGGACGACGAAGAGGAACGAACCGTCGCCGAAGACGGCGGCGGCGACCTGGGAGATCACCGGGTCCTGGACGAAGCCCGGACCGACGGGCACGCCGTTGTGGATCAGGTCCGTCGCCGGGTTCTCGGCCATCTTCACATCGGTGGCCATGGCCAGGCCGATGATGCCGCAGAACATCGTGACGGCCAGCAGCCCCATCATCGCGAGGGTGGTCGCGGCGTTCTTGCTCTTCGGCTTGCGGAAGGCGGGGACACCGTTGCTGATCGCCTCGACGCCGGTCAGCGCCGCACAGCCGGAGGAGAACGCCCGCAGCAGCAGGAAGACGAGGGCGAAGCCGGCCAGCCCCTCGCGCTCGGGCCTGATCTCGAAGTTCGAGGTCGGGGCGTGCATGGTGTCACCGAGGGCAAGACCGCGGAACGCACCCCAGGCGATCATGATGAAGACGCCGGCCACGAAGAGATAGGTGGGAATGGCGAAGAGCTTGCCGGACTCCTTGACGCCCCGCAGGTTCATCAGCGTCAGCAGCACGATGGCCCCGATCGCGCAGAGCGTCTTGTGCTCGACGACGAACGGGATCGCGGAGCCGAGGTTCTCCACACCGGAGGCGATCGACACGGCGACCGTCAGGACGTAGTCGACCAGCAGGGCGCTGGCGACGGTCAGACCGGCCTTGGGCCCGAGGTTGGTGGTAGCGACCTCGTAGTCGCCACCACCGCTCGGGTAGGCGTGCACGTTCTGCCGGTACGAGGCGACGACCGTGAACATCAGGACCACGACAGCGAGGGCGATCCACGGGCTGAAGTTGTACGCCGACACGCCCGCGACGGACAGCACCAGGAGAACTTCTCCTGGTGCGTACGCCACCGAGGACAGCGGGTCGGATGCGAAGACGGGGAGGGCGATGCGCTTGGGGAGGAGCGTCTCCCCCAGCTTGTCGCTGCGCAGCGCCCGGCCAATCAGGATCCGTTTGGGCAGGTCGGTCAGTTTGGACACGCAGAGGATCGTAAGCGTTCCGTATGGAGGCCGCTGACGCACCACCCCCGTGGCCCTGCAATCTCCTGCACATAGCCGAGAACGCCACGGAATCCTTAACGGAATCCTTGCACTCGCCGCCTACGAGAACAGCGCGCTGTAACCGTTCAGTGCCGGTTGGCCACCGAGATGGGTGTAGAGGACGGTGGCGTTCCGGTCGATCTCGCCGCGCGCCACGAGGTCGACGGTGGCGGCCATCGACTTTCCCTCGTAGACGGGGTCGGTGATCATGCCCTCGGTACGGGCGGCCAGCCGCATGGCGTCGAGGGTGGCGTCGTCGGGGATGCCGTACGTCCCTGCGTGGTACCGCTCGTCCAGTTCGATGTCGTCGACGGTGAGTTCCCGCCCCACACCGATGAGCCGCGCGGTGGCGGCGGCGATCCTGGCGATCTGGTCGCGGGTACGGGCGGGCTCGGCGGAGGCATCGACGCCCAGGACGCGGCGGGGACGGCCGCCCGCCTCCTCGATGGCGGCGAAGCCCGCGACCATGCCGGCCTGGGTGGAACCGGTCACCGAGCAGACGACGACGGTGTCGAAGAAGACGCCCAGCTCGCGTTCCTGCTCGGCCACCTCGTACGCCCAGCCCGCGAAGCCGAGTCCGCCGAGCGGATGGTCGGAGGCACCGGCCGGGATGGCGTACGGACGTCCCCCGCCCTCCTCGACCTGGTGCAGCGCCTGCTCCCAGCTCTCCTTGACGCCGATGCCGAACCCGGCGCGCACCAGGCGGACATCGGCGCCCGCGAGACGGCTGATCAGGATGTTGCCGACCTTGTCGTAGACGGCGTCGGGCCACTCCACCCAACTCTCCTGGATGAGCACGCACTTCAGGCCCGCCCGGGCCGCGACCGCCGCCACCTGACGGGTGTGGTTGGACTGGACGCCGCCGATCGAGACGAGCGTGTCGCAGCCCTTCGCCAGGGCGTCGGCGACGAGGTATTCGAGCTTGCGGGTCTTGTTGCCGCCGTACGCGATGCCGGAGTTGCAGTCCTCGCGTTTGGCCCAGACCGCGGCGCCGCCGAGGTGAGCAGTGAGGCGGTCGAGGCGGTGCACGGGCGAGGGACCGAAGAGGAGCGGATAGCGGGCGTAAGAGGAGAGGGAGGAGGAGGCGGAGGTCGTCATGGGACTCCTGACGTCATGGGGTGGCGGGTTCGGCGGGCTTCTGCTGTTCCTGCGGTCAGCCGGTCAGGGTGCGCCGGCCGGTGTCCCGTCGGCGGGTTCGTCGCCGGCGGGTTCGTCGGCCAGTTCTTCGAGGGCGCGCCAGATCTCCGCGGTGATCCGGGCGGCGGCCTCCGCATCGCGCGCCGCGCACGCCTCGATCAGCCGGTCGTGCAGTCCGGCCGAGCCGTGCGCAGCGCTCTGCGTGCCGAACTGCCGCCATTCCAGGCGCCGGATCAGCGGTGTGTAACGCTCGACGGTGGCGGCGACGGCGCGGTTGCCGCAGGCGGTGACGAGGACGTCGTGCAGCTCGTCGTCGGCGCGCAGCGCGCCCGCGACGTCACCGCCCCGCGCCGCCGCCCGGAAGCGGTCGTTCGCCGCGCGCATCGCGGTGATGTCCGCCTCGGTGAGCAGGGGTACGGCGGTGCGGGCGGCAAGCTCCTGCATGGCGCGGACGACGGCGGCAGCGTCGCGTACGTCGCGCGGGACGAGCCGGGTCACCCGTGTGTAGCTCTGCGGCTTGCTCTCGACGAGGCCTTCGCCGGTGAGCCGGGACAGGGCGTCGCGGACCGGGGCGCGGGAGAGTCCGAGCCGTTCGGCGAGGTCGGCGTCGCGCACGGACGCGCCGGGTGGGATCTCGCCACGGACGATGGCGTCGCGGATGGCCCCGTACGCGGTGTCCCGCAGCAGAGTCCGTTGGACGGGCCGGAGAGTCTCCATGAACTGACATGTTAGATGTCTGTGATGGCGAGACTCAAGAGTTCGGCCCCGGGGCCCGATGTCCTGTGCTGGGCACAACGCCGGTGGTGGGCGCCTGCCCCGGCGTTTCGCTTTACCACCCCTTTGCAGGCACCGCCACCGTGAAAGCACACTCGAATGAGGCAACGCGTCCATGGCCGCATAAGCTCATCCCGGGCAACGCCGGAAAACGTTGCCCCGTTGTTTGCCCGGCAAGCTGAAGAAAGAGTGTGAGCAGGGTGTTTTCGCAGGTCAGCCGGACGACCAGGACTGCGAGGTAGGCGCAAGGTGCACATCGTCATCATGGGCTGCGGGCGAGTAGGAGCCGCTCTCGCGCAGACCCTGGAGCAGCAGGGGCACACCGTCGCCGTGATCGACCGGGACCCCACGGCGTTCCGACGCCTCGGGTCCGGATTCGGCGGACGGCGGGTCACCGGCGTCGGTTTCGACCAGGACACCCTCCGTGAGGCGGGAATCGAGGAAGCCGGTGCGTTCGCCGCGGTGAGCAGCGGCGACAACTCGAACATCATCGCCGCCCGGGTGGCCCGCGAGATGTTCGGCATCGAGAACGTCGCGGCGCGGATCTACGACCCGCGGCGCGCCGAGGTCTACCAGCGCCTCGGCATCCCCACGGTCGCCACCGTGCGCTGGACCGCGGACCAGATGCTGCGGCGGCTGTTGCCGTCGGGCGCCGAGCCGCTGTGGCGGGACCCGAGCGGTGGTGTCCAGCTCGCCGAGGTGCACACCACGCCGTCGTGGATCGGGCACAAGATCAGCACCCTGCAGGAGGAGACGGGCGTCCGCGTGGCGTTCCTCACCCGACTGGGCGAAGCCATACTGCCTTCGTCGCAGACGGTGCTGCAGGAGGGCGACCTGGTCCACGTGATGATGCGAACGGACGAGGTCGCGAAGGTCGAGGCGGCCTTCGCCGAGGGTCCTGAGGAGGGCGGTCACTGATGCGTGTCGCGATTGCCGGGGCCGGCGCGGTGGGCCGTTCCATCGCGGGCGAGCTGCTGGAGAACGGCCACGAGGTGCTGCTCGTGGACAAGGCGCCGACCGCCATCTCGGTGGAGCGGGTGCCGATGGCCGAGTGGCTGCTCGCGGACGCCTGCGAGATCACCTCGCTGGACGAGGCGGCGCTCCAACGGTGCAATGTCGTGATCGCCGCGACCGGCGACGACAAGGTGAACCTGGTCGTCTCGCTGCTCGCCAAGACGGAGTACGGCGTGCCGCGGGTCGTCGCCCGGGTCAACAACCCGAAGAACGAGTGGTTGTTCAACGAGTCGTGGGGCGTCGATGTCGCGGTCTCCACGCCGCGTCTGATGTCCGCGCTGGTCGAGGAAGCGGTGAGCGTCGGCGATCTGGTCCGGCTGCTGCGCTTCAGCCACGGCGACGCCAACCTGGTCGAACTGACGCTGCCCCCGGAGTCGGCGCTGGCCGGCACCCAGGTCGGCGATGTGGCGTGGCCGGAGGACACCTCGCTGGTCACCATCATCCGCGGTACGCGGGTGCTGACGCCGAGTTCCGAGGAGACGCTGGAGGCCGGTGACGAGCTGCTGTTCGTGGCCGCTCAGGCGCGCGAGGAGCAGCTGGAGGACCTCCTCTCGGTGCGTCGCGAGATCAGCGGCGGCTGACGGCGCCGTCCCGTATTCCTGTACGCCGAAGGGGCCCGGAACCGTATGCAGCGGTTCCGGGCCCCTTCGGCTGTCGCGGACCGGTCAGACCTCGTGGTGACGGACGGCCGCGGCGGCTTCCGCCTTGCGGGCCTTCTCGGCCTGTTCCTCCGCCTCCATCTCGGCGAAGACGTCGATCGGCGGCGGCGCCTTCGCGAGGAAGACCCACGTCAGATACACCGCGAGCAGGAACGGCGGGATCTTGAGGGCGACCAGGACCCAGCCGAGCTGCGCGGTGTCGGCCCACCAGTAGAGCGGGAAGAGGATCGCGCACTTGGCGAGCAGGATCAGCCCCCAGGCCCAGCTGGCCTTGGCGTACGCCTTCTTGCGGCCGGGGTTCCTGGTACGCCAGGAGAGGTTCTCCTTGAAGACCGGGCCCAGCATCAGCCCGATCAGCGGCACCCCTGCGAGGGTCGTGACGAGGTAGGCAACGGCCAGACCCAGCGTGTAGAGCATCCCGGGCAGGTAGAAGTCCTTGGCATTGCCCGTCATCATCGCGAAGACCACACCGAAGGCCACGCCGAAGACCCCGCTGAAGGCGTGCTTGACGGTGTCCCTGCGGATCAGCCGTACGGCGACGAGGAGCAGGGACACGGCCAGCGCCGCGATGGCCGAGGTGTGCAGGTCCTTGTTGACGGTGAAGACCGTGACGAAGAGCAGCCCGGGTAGGACTGTCTCCACCATCCCTCGGAGGCCGCCGAATGCCTCGAAGAGGGCTGCTTCGGTGACCGCCTTGGCGTCGGCCTCCTGCTGGGCGGTCGGGTTGGTGCGGTCCGTGTCGGACGTCGGCTTGTCGAGAGACGTCACCGGCTACTCCTTGCCGAGCGGTCGGAGTTCGTATTTGGGGTTGAACAGCACCCGGCGCCCGTGACTCATGGCGATCCGGCCCGAGGCGATGAGCTTGCGGCCCGGCTCAATGCCCACGATGGAGCGCCGGCCCAGCCAGACCACGTCGAGCGGTGCGGTGCCGTCGAAGAGCTCCGCCTCCAGGGCGGGCACTCCGGCGCGCGGCCGCAGGGTGACGGTCCGCAACGTACCAGTCACCTTGACGATCTGGCGGTCGGTGCAGTCGGAGATCCGCGTGCAACCCGATGCCTGCGAGTCCTCCTGCAGCTCCTCCGACTCCAGGTCCTGCTGGGAGCTGGACAGCCGGTCGAGCATCCGGCGGAAGCGGCCGGACGGCCTCTCCGCCTTCTCGGGACGTGGAACAGCACTCATACCCGAAGGGTACCGGGCCACGGCGGTCCGGGCGGTTATCCGTTCTTTCACTCGAACGGCATACCCAGCAAGGCTCGTTCTTGACGCCCGCGGCGCGCCGGCCGCCGTCGGTCCGGTGCGCTCGGGCGTCAGCCGCGTTCGAAGCGGTAGCCCATGCCCGGCTCGGTGACGAAGTGCCGGGGGTGCGAGGGATCCGCCTCCAGCTTGCGCCGGAGCTGTGCCATGTAGACCCGCAGATAGTTGGTCTCGGTGCCGTACGAGGGCCCCCACACCTCCTGCAGCAGCTGCTTCTGGCTCACCAGCCGGCCACCGTTGCGGACCAGGACCTCCAGCAGATGCCACTCGGTCGGGGTGAGCCGCACGTCGCGTCCCTCGCGGTGGACCTTCTTGGCCGCCAGATCCACGGTGAACCCTTCGGTCTCGACCATCACGACGTCGTCGGCGCTGTCCTGGCCGACCGGCTCGGCCCGCCGTACCGAGGCACGCAGTCGGGCCAGCAGCTCGTCCATGCCGAACGGCTTGGTGACGTAGTCGTCGGCCCCGGCGTCCAGCGCCTCGACCTTCTCGTCGGAGGTGTGACGGGCGGAGAGCACCAGGATCGGTACCCGGGTCCAGCCGCGCAGCCCCTTGATCACCTCGACACCGTCCATGTCCGGCAGCCCGAGGTCGAGGATGACGACGTCGGGGTGGCGCGCGGCGGCGAGCTGCAGGGCGGTCGCACCGTCGGGCGCGGCGTCCACCTCGTACTTGCGCGCCTTCAGGTTGATCACGAGGGCGCGTACGATCTGCGGCTCGTCGTCGACCACAAGCACCCGGGTCATCGGGGACCTGCCTTTCTGCTGTACAGAACTGCTGACTGAGGCGTTACGAGGATCATGAGGCGACCTGCGCCGGCAGGTCGGGGCCGGCCGGAACGTATCCCGACACCGCTTGGAGCGTCAGGACCATGGTCATGCCACCGCCGGGGGTGTCCTCAGCCCCGAGGGTGCCGCCCATGGACTCCACGAAGCCGCGGGCGACGGCGAGTCCGAGGCCGACCCCGGCGCCGCGCGGGGCGTCGCCGTAACGCTGGAACGGCTCGAAGATCCGCTCCTTGCCCTCGTCGGGGACGCCGGGCCCGCGGTCGGCCACCCGTAGCTCGACCCGGGAGCCCAGCGCGCTGGCGGCCACCGTGACGCGTTCCCCGTCGGGGCTGTACTTGACGGCGTTCTCGACGATGTTGGCGACGGCCCGTTCCAGCAGCCCCGGGTCGACGGCGACCATCGGCAGCGACTCCGGGATGTCCAGGTCGACGCTGTCCTCCGGTACGCCTCCGAGCGCCATCGGGACCACCTCGTCGAGGTCGATCTCGCGGATCAGCGGGGTGACGGTGCCGGTCTGCAGCCGGGACATGTCGAGGAGGTTGCCCACCAGGTGGTCCAGGCGGTCGGCGCCGGCCTCGATGCCTTCCAGGAGCTCCGCCTGGTCCTCGTCGGACCAGGCGACGTCGTCGGAGCGCAGGGAACTGACGGCGGCCTTGATGGCGGCCAGCGGGGTCCGCAGGTCATGGCTGACGGCGGCCAGCAGCGCGGTCCGTATCCGGTTGCCCTCGGCGAGCCGGCGGGCCTCCTCCGCCTCCCCGACCAGTCGCTGCCGGTCGAGCACGACGGCGGCCTGGGCGGCGAACGCACCGAGCACGCGACGGTCCTCGGCAGGCAGCACCCGGCCGGACAGCGCGAGCGCCATGTGGTCGCCGACCGGCATGTCCACATCGGCGTCCTCGGGGCGGGCGACCGGCCCGGGGCCGACGCTGCCCGCACAGGTCCACGGGTCGACGTCGCTCTTCCGCTCCAGCAGCGCGACGGACTCCATCGCGAAGGTCTCACGGACCCGCTCCAGCAGGGCGTCCAGCGTCGTCTCGCCACGCAGGACGCTGCCCGCGAGGAACGAGAGGATCTCGGACTCGGCGCGCAGCCGGGCCGCCTGATGGGTACGGCGGGCCGCCAGATCGACGACGGAGGCCACCGCCACCGCGACCGCGAAGAAGATCACGATGGCGACGAAGTTCCTCGGATCCTGGACCGTCAGGGTGTGGGTCGGTGGGGTGAACCAGTAGTTCAGCAGCAGAGAGCCGACGGCTGCCGAGGCGAGGGCCGGCTGCAGCCCGCCGATCAGGGCTGCAGCGACGGTCAGAAAGAGGAAGAGCAGGACGTCGTTGGCGAGCCCCGGGCCGTTCTGCATGCCGGTCAGCAGCACCGTGAGGAGGGCCGGGCCGCCGACCCCGACCAGCCAGCCCCAGACGATCCGGGCCCGGCCCAGCCGGGCCCCGCGGGCGATCGGCAGTCCGCGGCCCTTGGCGACCTCTTCGTGCGTGACGATGTGGACATCGAGGTCGGGGCCGGACTCGCGGGCGACGGTGGCTCCGACGCCGGGCCCGTAGATGTACTGCCAGGCCTTGCGGCGGCTGGAGCCGAGCACGATCTGGGTGGCGTTGACACCGCGGGCGAATTCGAGGAGCGCCGAGGGTATGTCGTCGCCGATGACGTGGTGGAACGTACCGCCGAGGTCCTCGACGAGGGTGCGCTGGACGGTGAGTTCCTTGGGCGACGCGGAGGTCAGTCCGTCGCTGCGGGCGATGTAGACGGCGAGGATCTCGCTGCCGGAGCCCTTGGCGGCCATACGGGCTGCGCGGCGGATGAGCGTACGGCCCTCGGGGCCACCGGTGAGTCCGACGACGATGCGTTCGCGGGCCTGCCAGGTGGAGCGGATGTTGTGTTCGCCGCGGTACGCCTGGAGGTACTCGTCGACCCGGTCGGCGACCCAGAGGAGGGCGAGCTCGCGCAGGGCGGTGAGGTTGCCCGGGCGGAAGTAGTTGGACAGGGACGCGTCGATCCGGTCCGGCTTGTAGATGTTGCCGTGGGCCATCCGCCGGCGCAGCGCCTGGGGCGACATGTCGACCAGTTCGAGCTGGTCGGCGCGGCGGACGACCTCGTCGGGGACGGTCTCGCGCTGCCGTACGCCCGTTATCGACTCGACGACGTCGCCGAGCGACTCCAGGTGCTGGATGTTGACGGTGGAGATGACGTCGATGCCGGCCTGGAGGAGTTCCTCGACATCCTGCCAGCGCTTGGCGTTGCGGGAGCCCGGCACATTGGTGTGGGCCAGCTCGTCCACCAGGGCGACGGCCGGGGCACGTTCCAGGACCGCGTCGACGTCCATCTCGGTGAAGACGGCGGACCGGTACTCGATCTCGCGGCGCCGGATCTGTTCCAGGCCGTGCAGCATGACCTCGGTGCGCGGCCGGTCGTGGTGCTCCACGAATGCCACGACACAGTCGGTGCCCCGCTCCACCCTGCGATGGGCCTCGGAGAGCATCGCGTACGTCTTGCCGACACCCGGTGCCGCACCCAGGTAGATCCGAAGCTTGCCGCGTGCCATGGCCCCATTGTCTTTCAGAACGGCTGCGGCCGGTGCGGCAGCCGTTCTCGAAGTTACCCCGAAGTTTTACGGCGCATGAGGCTCAGGGGCGGGCAGAAGGCCGAATTGACAGAATTCTGATGCGTCGGACCGGGCGGATTGCGCATATCCCGAAAGTGAGCAGCAAAAGGTGCCCGGGACGAACCCGGGCACCCGTCCAGGGCGTGGTTCGAAAGTAGCGTCGCCCGGCAGACGGGGCTTTCGAAACACGCCCTGGCCCTTACGCGTACTCGGCGATGTGCCCGTCGCTCAGCTCCAGCACCCGGTCCGCCAGCCCCAGCAGCTGCGCATCGTGCGTCGCCACCAGCGCGGTCACCCCCTCGCTCCGTACCACCGCGCGCAACAGCTCCATCACGGCGAGCCCCGTCTCCGCGTCGAGCTGGCCCGTCGGTTCGTCCGCGATCAGCAGTGCGGGCCGGTTGGCGAGCGCGCGGGCGATGGCGACTCGCTGCTGCTGGCCGCCCGAGAGTTCTCCGGGCCGCTGCGCACCGTGGTCGCCGAGCCCGACCAGGGAGAGCAGCAGGGCCACCCGGTCCTCCCGCTCGCGCGGATCCGCATTGCGCAGCCGCATCGGTACGCCGACGTTCTCCGCGGCAGTCAGGATCGGGATCAGACCGAACGACTGAAAGATGAAGCCGATCCGGTCCCGGCGCAGCTCCAGCAGCCCGTTCTCGCCGAGCTCGGAGAGATCCGTGCCGTCGACGGTGATCCGGCCGCGGTCGGGGCTGTCGAGGCCGCCGACCAGGTTCAGCAGGGTTGTCTTGCCGGAGCCGGAGCGCCCCTTGAGTGCGACGAGCTCGCCACGCGGCACCTCGAAGGAGACCCCGCGCAGCGCGTGGACGGCGCCCGCGCCGGTTCCGTACGAGCGGTGCAGGTCCTCGATGCGGACCATCGGCCCGCGGGCCGGGTCCTCGGCGACGGCCGTGCCGCCCTGTCCGCCGGTGCTCGTTCCGCTCGTGCTGTCGGTCATGCGCTCCCCCATGCGTGGTCGGTCCCGTCGGCCGCCAGTATGTGCACGAGGCACACGGCTGGGCAATGGCCTACGGGACAGGTCTTGGCCCCCGGGCGGGTACGGTGCCGGGCCGCAGTGGCCCCTACAGTACGGCCACGGCGACCCGGCACATCCGCCGACGAAGGGATCAGCCCCCGTTCACCAGTTCCTTGAGCGCGATGTTGAGCTGAAGGACGTTGACTCGCGGCTCGCCCACGAAGCCGAGGATCCGGCCGTCGGTGTGCTGCTTCACGAGTTTCTCGACCTGGTCGACGCCAAGGTGGTTCCGCTCGGCGACGCGGCGCACCTGGAGCTGCGCGTACGCCGGGGAGATGTCCGGGTCGAGACCGGACCCGGAGGAGGTGACGGCGTCGGCCGGCACGTCCGAGGGCTTGACCGGGTGCCCGGGTACGGAGTTGTCCTTGACGACGGCGGCCTTGGCGTCCGTGACCCAGTCGATCAGATCCTTGTTGTCACCGGACCGGTTGGTCGCGCCGGACAGGATCAGCTTGTACTGCGTGTTGACGCTGTTGGTGCCGAGGCCGTTGGACGGGCGCGGCTGGAACCACTTGAGGTCCGGGGCCGGGGTCTCCTGGCCCTTCTTCAGCGGCAGGTCGTAGCGCTGACCGATCAGTTCGGAGCCGACGACCTTGCCGTTCGCCGTGATCTCGGAGCCGTTCGCCCTGCCCGGGAAGAGGCCCTGGGCGACGCCGGTGACGGCGAGCGGGTAGATCACGCCGCAGACGATCGTGAGGACGAGCAGGGCGCGCAGCCCGGCCCAGAGCAGCCGAACGGTGTTTCCCGCGGAGTTGTTCATGGAGGTCATGACGCGATCAGCCGATTCCGGGAATGAGGGAGAGGATCAGGTCGATGATCTTGATGCCGATGAACGGGGCGATCAGGCCGCCGAGTCCGTAGATCCCGAGGTTCCGCCGGAGCATCGAGTCGGCGCTGCTCGGCCGGTAGCGCACCCCCTTCAGGGCGAGCGGCACCAGCGCGATGATGATCAGTGCGTTGAAGACGACGGCGGACAGGATCGCGGACTCCGGCGAGGACAGGTGCATGATGTTCAGCTTGTCCAGGCCCGGGTAGACCACCGCGAACATCGCCGGGATGATCGCGAAGTACTTCGCGACGTCGTTGGCGATCGAGAAGGTGGTCAGCGCACCGCGGGTGATCAGCAACTGCTTGCCGATCTCGACGATCTCGATGAGTTTCGTCGGGTTGGAGTCCAGGTCCACCATGTTCCCGGCCTCCTTGGCGGCCGAGGTACCGGTGTTCATGGCCACGCCGACATCGGCCTGGGCGAGCGCCGGCGCGTCGTTCGTGCCGTCACCGGTCATCGCGACGAGCTTGCCGCCGGCCTGCTCACGCTTGATGAGGGCCATCTTGTCCTCGGGCGTGGCCTCGGCGAGGAAGTCGTCGACCCCCGCCTCCTCGGCGATCGCCTTCGCGGTCAGCGGGTTGTCGCCGGTGATCATCACCGTACGGATACCCATCCGGCGCAGCTCGTCGAACCGCTCCCGCATCCCTTCCTTGACGACGTCCTTGAGGTGGATGACCCCGAGGATCCGGGCACCCCGCTCGTCGTCGACGGCGACCAGCAGCGGTGTACCGCCCGCCTGGGAGATCCGGTCGGTGAGCGTGCGGGCGTCCGGCGAGACGGTGCCGCCCTGTTCCTCGGCCCAGGCGGCGACCGAGCCGGTCGCACCCTTGCGGATCCTGCGCCCCTCGACGTCCACACCGGACATCCGGGTCTGTGCGGTGAAACCGACCCACTCGGCCCCGACGAGCTCACCCTGGTGGCGCTCGCGCAGCCCGTACTTCTCCTTGGCCAGGACGACGACGGAGCGGCCCTCGGGTGTCTCGTCGGCCAGCGAGGAGAGCTGGGCGGCGTCCGCCAGTTCGGCCTCCGTCACGCCCGTGACCGGGACGAACTCGGCGGCCTGCCGGTTGCCGAGCGTGATGGTGCCGGTCTTGTCGAGCAGCAGGGTCGACACGTCGCCGGCGGCTTCGACGGCGCGTCCGGACATGGCGAGGACATTGCGCTGGACGAGGCGGTCCATGCCGGCAATGCCGATCGCGGAGAGCAGCGCGCCGATGGTGGTGGGGATGAGGCAGACCAGCAGCGCGGTCAGCACGATCAACGACTGGCGCCGGCCCGCGTAGACGGCGAACGGCTGCAGGGTGACGACGGCCAGCAGGAAGACGATGGTGAGGGACGCGAGCAGGATGTTCAGCGCGATCTCGTTGGGCGTCTTCTGCCGGGCCGCGCCCTCGACCAGGTTGATCATCCGGTCGATGAAGGTCTCACCGGGCTTGGTGGTGATCTTGATGACGATGCGGTCGGAGAGCACCTTCGTACCACCGGTGACGGCCGAGCGATCGCCGCCCGACTCCCGGATGACCGGTGCCGACTCCCCCGTGATGGCGGACTCGTCGACGCTGGCGACGCCCTCGACGACGTCACCGTCGCCGGGGACGATGTCACCGGCCTCGCAGACCACCAGGTCACCGATGCGCAGACCGGTGCCGGGTACGCGCTCCTCGTTCTTCCCGACGAGCCGGCGCGCGACCGTGTCGGTCTTGGCCTTGCGCAGCGTGTCGGCCTGCGCCTTGCCGCGGCCCTCGGCGACCGCCTCCGCCAGGTTGGCGAAGATCGTGGTGAGCCAGAGCCACGCGGCGATCGTCCAGCCGAACCAGTCGGTCGGGTCCAGGGCGGCGAGGACGGTGGTGAGCATCGAACCGACCAGGACCACGAACATCACCGGCGACTTGACCATCACCCGCGGATCGAGCTTCCGGACGGCGTCGGGGAAGGACTTGAGCAGCTGCTTGGGGTCGAACAGCCCCGCGCCGACGCGTCCCTCGGTCCGGTGACCGGTGGTCGGGTCCTGGTGCGGTGCCAGGTCCTTGGTGACAGTGGACATCGCGTCCTCATGCATCGATTCGTCGCGTTGAGTAGGTGTGGTGGTCATGACGCCAGCCCTTCGGCCAGCGGCCCCAGCGCCAGGGCCGGAAAGTAGGTCAGACCGGCGACGATCATGATCGTGCCGACCAGCAGTCCGCTGAAGAGCGGCTTGTGGGTGCCGAGCGTGCCGACGGTCGCCGGTACGGGCCGCTGCTCGGCGAGCGAGCCGGCCAGGGCCAGGACGAAGACCATGGGCAGGAACCGGCCCAGCAGCATCGCGAGCCCGATCGTGGTGTTGAACCACTGGGTGTCCGCGTTGAGCCCGGCGAATGCCGAACCGTTGTTGTTGGCGCCGGAGGTGTAGGCATAGAGGATCTCGGAGAAGCCGTGCGCACCTGAGTTGGTCATCGAGTGGACCGGAGTGGGCAGGGCCATCGCCGCCGCGGTGAAGCAGAGCACCAGTGCCGGGGTGATGAGGATGTAGCAGGCCGCGAGCTTGATCTCGCGGGTGCCGATCTTCTTGCCGAGGTACTCGGGCGTGCGGCCGACCATCAGGCCCGCGATGAACACCGCGATGATCGCCATGATCAGCATGCCGTAGAGGCCGGAGCCGGTACCGCCGGGGGCGATCTCGCCGAGCTGCATGCCGAGCATGGTGATGCCGCCGCCGAGGCCGGTGAACGAGGAGTGGAAGGAGTTCACCGCTCCGGTCGAGGTGAGCGTCGTGGCCACGGCGAAGATCGACGATCCGCCGACCCCGAAGCGGGTCTCCTTGCCCTCCATCGCCCCGCCCGCGATGTCGAACGCGGGTCCGTGGTGGGCAAACTCGGTCCACATCATCAGCGCGGTGAAGCCGAGCCAGATGATGCCCATCGCCGCGAGGATCGCGTAGCCCTGCTTCAGCGAGCCGACCATCCGTCCGAAGGTGCGGGTCAGCGAGAACGGGATGACCAGGATCAGGAAGATCTCAAGGAGGTTGGAGAGCCCGTTGGGGTTCTCGAAGGGGTGCGCCGCATTGGCGTTGAAGTAACCGCCGCCGTTGGTGCCCAGCTCCTTGATGGCCTCCTGCGAGGCGACCGCACCGCCGTTCCACTGCTGCGAGCCGCCCATGAACTGGCCGACCCCGTGGATTCCGGCGAAGTTCTGGATGGCGCCGCACGCCACGAGCACGAGCGCGGCGATCACGGCGATCGGCAGCAGGATCCGTATCGTGCCGCGCACCAGGTCGGACCAGAAGTTGCCGAGCTCACCGGTGCGGGAGCGGGCGAAGCCCCGTACGAGCGCCACCGCGACGGCGATGCCGACGGAGGCCGAGACGAAGTTCTGCACCGCGAGGCCGCCGGTCTGGATGACATGGCCCATGGCCTGCTCGCCGTAGTACGACTGCCAGTTGGTGTTCGTAACGAAGGAGGCCGCCGTGTTGAACGCCTGATCGGGATCGATCGAGGAGAAGCCGAGCGAGCCGGGCAGACTGCCCTGGAGCCGCTGCAGCAGGTACAGGAAAAGGACGCTCACCGCGGAGAACGCGAGGACGCCGCGGAGATAGGCGGGCCAGCGCATCTCCGTGTCGGGGTCGGCGCCGATGACCTTGTAGATCCACTTCTCGACCCGGAGGTGCTTCGTCGAGGAGTAGACGCCGGCCATGTAGTCGCCGAGCGGACGGTAGGCCAGGCCCAGCGCCACGACGAGCGCGAGCAGCTGGAGCACACCAGCGAGGACGGGGCTCATATCGGGCTCAGAACCTCTCCGGGTACAGAAGGGCGAGGACGAGATAGCCCAGCAGGGCGGCGGCCACGATCAGGCCGACGATGTTCTCGGCAGTCACAGCTTCGCCACCCCCTTGGCGACGAGAGCCACCAGCGCGAAGACCGCGATCGTGGTGACGACGAAGGCCAGATCGGCCACCGTGTGCTCCTAGATGAGGTTCGAATTCTCGGACCTCATGAGCAAACCCCCGCCCGAAGCCCCCGCGGCCTGCGTTGATGGCTTCCTTACGGCGAAGGGCGCGCCCTTGACGGCGCCCATACGTGCCCCATACGCACCCCATACACGCGCCGGTGAGTGTGCTCCGCAGGCATGCAAAAGCCGGTGGGCCGCACCTCCCTCGAAGGGAAGTACGGCCCACCGGCCGAAGCTGTCACACGCCCCGGGAGGCGGTTCAGCGCACCTCGGTGATCTCGGGCCCGCGCTGGAGCTGGCCCATGCCACCGGAGAACTTCGAGCTCTCCTGGTCCTCCTGCTGCACACCGTCGGGCACCATCTGGGCGTCGCTGGGGAGCTTGAGGACGATCGGGTCGCGCGGGGCCATCGGGCCCTCGCCACGGACGACCACGGTGTCCCGGAAGATCGTCTCCAGCAGCCCGGCGGCCTGCGGCTGCACGGCGCCCTGGCCGGAGATCACTCCGCGCAGGAACCAGCGCGGCCCGTCGACGCCGACGAAGCGCACCAGCTGCACGCCGTTCGTCCCGTCCGGAAGCTGCACGGGGACCTGTGCCCGCAGCTCCCAGCCCAGCGGTCCCTCGACCTCGTCGATGATCCCGCCCTGCTGGGTGATGCCGGTGGCGATCTCCTCGCGGACCTCGCCCCAGATGCCCTCCTTCTTGGGGGCGGCGAAGGCCTGCAGCTGGATCGCGCTGTCGCGCAGCACGACGGTGGCGGCGACGATCGCGTCACCGGCGACCTCGACGCGCAGCTCCATTCCGTCGACCCCGGGCACGAAGATGCCGCCCAGGTCGACCCGGCCCTCGCCGGGCTGGGAGACCTCGTCGACGTCCCACGGCCCGTCCGGCCGCGGCGCCGGCGGCAGATTCACCCGGCGCGCTCCGCTCTCGGCGGCGTCGGTGTCGTCCAGCTCGTCGACGACCTGCTCGGCCTCGCGCGCTTCGTCCGCCACGTCCTCGGCGGAACCACTCTTCTTGCGACGTCCGAACACGTCACTGTCCTTCCCGGTCGGGTACGACCGAAGCGTAGCTGTTCCCGCCCTGGGTGATCCCGCCCCTGACGCCGTCAACATCACCCGTGGCATGCCCTCCGGTGGAACCGAAGCCGCCCTCGCCCCTCGCCGAGCCGGGCAGTTCCGACACCTCGTGGAAGCGCACCTTCTCGACCTGCTGGACGACCAGTTGGGCAATCCGGTCGAACCTCTCGAACCGCACGGTCTCGCGCGGGTCGAGATTGATGACGATGACCTTGATCTCTCCACGGTACCCGGCATCAACCGTCCCCGGGGCATTGACAAGGGCAACTCCGCAACGGGCCGCGAGGCCGGACCGCGGATGCACGAACGCGGCGTACCCGTCGGGCAGCGCGATCGACACGCCGGTGGGCAGCATCGCGCGTTCGCCCGGGGCGAGCTCGGCGGCCTCGGTGGTCACCAGATCGACCCCGGCGTCGCCCGGGTGTCCGTACGCCGGAATCGGCACCTCCGGATCGACCCGGCGGAGCAGTACGTCGACAGGACGGCGCATCAGGGATTCACCTCGAAGGCACGGGCGCGCCTCACCTGGTCCGGGTCGGCCATCGCCGCCTGGATCTCGGCGGGGCGACCGTTCTCGATGAAGTGGTCGACCTTGACCTCGATGAAGAGGGCCTCGGCGCGGACCGCGACGGGCCCGTCCGGGCCGCCGATCCGACCGGTCGCCCGGGAGTAGATCTTCCGGCCGTGGACGGCGGTGACCTCGGCATCGAGGTGCAGCACGGTGTCGACCGGCACGGGGCGCACGAAGTCGGTCTCCAGCCGTCCGGTCACCGCGATCACCCGCAGCAGCCAGTTCAGTGAGCCCAGCGTCTCGTCCAGCGCCGTGGTCAGGATGCCGCCGTGCGCCAGGCCCGGGGCGCCCTGGTGGGCGGCCTTCACCGTGAAATCGGCGGTGACGCTGACACCCTCGCCGGCCCGCGCCTGGAGGTGCAGCCCGTGAGGTTGTCCTTCACCGCAGCCGAAACAGTGTTCGTAGTGCGCGCCGAGGAGCTCACCGGGTACCGGGGCGTCGGGATGCCGGACCGGTTTCACCGCGTCGGCCGGTGGCTGAAGAGCCGCAGATGTTCCACTCACAGGCGCAGACCTTACCCGCGCGGCCAGCCGCAGGTCGCGCCGTGCCAAGCTAGGGTTCATGCAGCCTTCCACCCCGCCTTTCGACGAACGCCTGACCGCACCCCGTTCGTGGTGGTTCATTGCCTTCCTGATGGGGATCGCCTGCGCCCTGATGCTGCTGCCGCTGGGAACCCTGCCGCTGCTGGCCGGCCTGGTCGGCGGCACCGCGCTGGCCTCGCTCACGGTCAGCTCGTACGGCTCCGCCCGGATCCGAGTGGTGGCGGGCGCCCTGGTCGCGGGTGACGCCCGGATCCCGGTGACGGCACTCGGCGAGGCGGAAGCGCTGGAGGGAGAAGAGGCGCGCGCCTGGCGCACGTACAAGGCGGACACCCGTGCCTTCATGCTGCAGCGCAGCTACATCCAGACGGCGGTGCGGGTGGAGGTCACCGACCCGGAGGACCCGACTCCGTACGTCTATCTGTCGACCCGCGAGCCGCAGGCGCTGGTAGCGGCGCTCGCGGCGGTACGGGCCGCATAGCCGTTTCGCGCCTCCGGGGGCCGCCGGGCGGTCCTTGCGGCCTCCCCCGCGGCAGGGAGTGAATCAGCGGAGCCGCAGGGCGTCGGGAGCCCACTCCCTGGCGTGCGGAAGGCCGTCAGCCCTCGGTCCCCTTCGGGAGGTCCTTGTACGGCTTCCGCGGCCGCTCCAGGGGCGGCAGCTCCGGGAGCCGGTCCCAGGGGACCTGGGCCTTGCGCAGGTCTTTCCTGACCCGGTCGGCGAGCTTCTTCGTGTCGCGCCGGTTCATGATCGCGCCGATGGCGGCGCCGGCCAGGAACGGGATCAGGTTCGGCAGATCGCGCATCATCCGCTTCACGACCTGCTGGCGCAGCTCCCGCTTCATCCGGCCGCCGAGCGCCGCATCGATCGTCGCCGGATGGGTGACATCAATGCCGCGCTCCTCCGTCCACGACGTGAGGTACGCGGTGCTGCGCTGGGTGAGGCCGCCCGGCGGGCGCAGGCCGTAGACCTCGTGCAGTTCGGCCACGAGCTTCATCTCGATCGCGGCCACACCGGTGATCTCCGCGGCCAGCTCGGTAAACATGGCGGGCGGTACGGGCAGCATGGCCACCGCGCCGATACCGGCGCCGACGGTGGCAGTGCCCTTGCTCGCGCCTGCGACGAGCTTGTCGGCGAGCTCCTCCGGGCCGAGGCCCGGGAACTGCCTGCGCAGGGTGGCGAGGTCGCGCACAGGGACGCGGGGAGCGGTCTCGATGATCCGGTCGGCGATGTAGCCGACGGCCGTCCTGGCGCTCTCCCCGCCCTTGCGTACACCCCGTTTGACTGCTTGCAGACGGCCTGCCCCGGTCACGGGCTCCGTCCTGCCGGTCTGCTCGGCCTCGTCGGCCGTGCCGGCTGCCGGTATCGCTCGGCCCGTTTCCGCGGCGATGGCGGCTTCCACTGCTTCGAGCGAGGCCGAACGGCCTCGCTCGTCGTCAGAAACGCCTGCGGAGGGTGGCAGGGCGGACCGCTCGGCAAGGGCTGCTACATCCTCTGCCGGGCCTGTACCGCCCTGATTCGCCTCCGACGGCTCCTTGCGTCGCAAGCGCCGCTTCCGGAACGGTGTGTCGCCTGCCACGTCCGACCGGACCTAGTCGCAGTCGCGGCAGATCGGCTGGCCGTTCTTCTCGCGGGCCAGCTGGCTGCGGTGGTGCACGAGGAAGCAGCTCATGCAGGTGAACTCGTCGGCCTGCTTGGGCAGGACCCTGACGGCGAGTTCCTCATTGGACAGGTCCGCTCCGGGGAGCTCCAGTCCTTCTGCCGCGTCGAACTCGTCGACGTCGACGGCGGACGCCGTCTTGTCGCTCCGACGGGCCTTGAGTTCCTCAAGGCTGTCCTGGTCGACGTCGTCATCGGTCTTGCGTGGGGTGTCGTAATCCGTTGCCATGTGTCGCTCTCCCCCTCTGGGTGTCTGCGGTGTCTCAGCGCACGTAACGCGTGAGAGGCCGGACTTGTGCCCGACCCGAGGCGGAGATTTTGCCTCACATCAAGGTCTGTTACTCAATCGACACCCGAGCGGACCTCTCTGGAGCGGTCGGCTTGGGTGGCGAAGGGGACCGTACACGGTCCGAATGCCGCGCTTCACGGGCGCCACCCCGTGTACTTCCCGTGATATCGACCCCCGAAAACCCCGGCTTTTGCCGGATTTTGGGCGGGAGTCCTGGTCACGGAGTGTGGAACGCCCGAGATTCGCACCTGTGATCGATCACACACGGACCCCTCGGGCGCGGGTCCCGAAAATTCCGCTCAAAGCGAACGAATTAATCCCTGTGCGTGTTGCTCGAATCAGCCTCTCAGACCGGCAGGGTGACGCGCATCACGAGACCACCACCCTCACGGGGTTCCGCGATGATACGGCCGCCGTGAGCACGCGCCACGGACCGCGCGATCGACAGGCCGAGCCCGACCCCCTTGTCGCTGCCCGTTCGCTCCGTACGGAGCCGTCTGAAGGGCTCGAAGAGGTTGTCGATCTCGTACGCCGGCACCACGGGGCCGGTGTTCGAGACCACCAGCAGCGCCTGGCCGGGCTGCAGCTGGGTGGTGACTTCCACCCAGCCCTCCTCCCGGAGGTTGTAGCGCACGGCGTTCTGTACAAGGTTCAGCGCGATCCGCTCCAGCAGGACACCGTTGCCCTGGACGACGGCGGGCACGATCTCCTCACGGATCTCCACGCCCTTCTGCTCGGCCTCGGCCCGCGTCTGGTCGAGCGCGCGCGTGGCGACCTCCGCGAGGTCGACCGGCTTGCGCTCGACGATCTGGTTGTCGCTGCGGGCGAGCAGCAGCAGCCCCTCCACCAACTGCTCGCTGCGCTCGTTGGTGGCCAGCAGGGTCTTGCCGAGCTGCTGGAGCTCGGGCGGAGCCTGCGGGTCGGACAGGTGGACCTCGAGCAGGGTGCGGTTGATCGCGAGCGGGGTGCGCAGCTCGTGCGAGGCGTTCCCGACGAACCGCTGCTGCGCGGTGAAGGCCCGCTCCAGCCGGTCGAGCATGTCGTCGAAGGTGTCGGCGAGCTCCTTGAGCTCGTCGTCGGGACCGTCCAGCTCGATCCGCCGGGACAGGTCTGTCCCGGCCACCCGGCGGGCGGTGCGGGTGATGCGGCCCAGCGGGGAGAGCACCCGGCCCGCCATGGCGTAGCCGAAGGCGAAGGCGATGACGCTCAGACCGACGAGGGCCAGCAGCGAACGGTTCAGGAGGGTGTCGAGCGCCTGCTGGCGCTGATGGTTGACACACGAGTTCATGGCCGCGTTGACGGCAGCCGGTGACGACCCCTCTCCGGAGAGGTTGCACAGATCACTGGAGACCTGGCCGCTGACGACCTTGAACGGCAGCTCACTGCCCACGTGCAGGGCCTGTGCGGCCAGCATGTAGATGATCGAAAGCAGCAGGATGCCGGCGATCAGGAACATCCCGCCGTACAGCAGCGTGAGCCGTATCCGGATGGTCGGGCGCAGCCAGGGGTACGGGGGCTCCAGCTGTTTGGGGTCCCAGGTGGGTTTCGGGGGCGCTGTCGGGGGCGCCGGGATGGTGGACACCAGGCCTCAGATCCGGTAACCGGAGCCGGGCACGGTGACGATGACCGGCGGTTCCCCGAGTTTGCGGCGCAGGGTCATGACCGTCACCCGGACCACATTGGTGAACGGGTCGGTGTTCTCGTCCCAGGCCTTCTCCAGCAGCTGCTCCGCGGAGACGACCGCGCCCTCACTGCGCATCAGCACCTCCAGCACCGCGAACTCCTTCGGCGCGAGCTGGATCTCCTGCGCGTCGCGGAAGACCTCGCGGCGGTTGGGGTCCAGCTTGATGCCGGCGCGCTCCAGGATGGGCGGCAGCGCGACCGTCGTGCGGCGCCCCAGGGCCCGTACCCGCGCGGTCAGCTCGCTGAAGGCGAACGGCTTCGGCAGGTAGTCGTCGGCGCCGAGCTCCAGGCCCTCCACCCGGTCGCTCACGTCCCCGGAGGCCGTGAGCATGAGCACCCGGGTCGGCATGCCCAGCTCGACGATCCTGCGGCAGACGTCGTCGCCGTGCACCAGGGGGAGGTCCCGGTCCAGCACCACGACGTCGTAGTCGTTGACCTCGATGCGCTCCAGGGCCGCCGCACCGTCGTACACGACGTCGACCGCCATGGCCTCCCGGCGCAATCCGGTGGCCACCGCATCGGCGAGCAGCTGCTCGTCCTCCACGACGAGTACACGCACGGCGCTTTCCTTCCTTAGAAACTTCAGAACGTTCACCTGAGCCCACGGACCGTGATCGGCCCGGCTCAACAGCACTATCTGTCCGGCACCATCCTGCCTGCAACGCGTATAAACCGGCGGTAAGGCGGCGCGGCACGACCTGCGGCTTCGGGGAATTCACCGGATTTCCGGGCCAGTTGAGGTTTCTCTGAGCCAGGGCCTGGGGAGGACGAATTCACACCCGCGATCACGCCATGCATGTGGCGCACCACGGCCGCTCCGTCCCCGGAGAGTGCGTGATCATCACCCGCCCTACCGCCCCTGGCGGAGGGAAACCCGGGCACACCCCCGTGCCACCGACCCACGATGAGGGGGCGCACCATGGACGCTTTCACCGCAGGTCTGCTGCAGCGAATCAAGACCACCGAGTCCGACCTGACCAGGGCCCTCGAGACGGGCGACGACTTCCTCGCGGATGTCGAGCAGGGAGAGCTGGACGACCTGCACCGCCTCGCCGCCGAGCACGGCGTCGAAGTCGGCGCCACGACCGTCTGAGCAGTCGGCACAGGCCCCGGCAGCCTCCATGGCGCCGGGGGTTCTGTGCTGTCGTGAACGCCCGCCACAGCGCGCCCCAGGCACTTCGCGGCCGGGCGCGTCAGTCGTGCCAGGCGCCCAGATCCTCCAGGAGGATCTGCAGGGGCTCGAAGACACCCGGTGACGCGGCCACGGTCAGGTCGCCGTCGGCGGGCAGTCCGGGCCGGCCGCCGGTGCGGGCGCCGGCCTCCCGGGCGATCAGGTCACCGGCGGCGAGGTCCCAGGGGTGGAGCCCGCGCTCGTAGTAGCCGTCCAGTCGGCCCGCGGCGACATCGCAGAGATCGACGGCGGCGGAGCCGCTGCGCCGGATGTCGCGGAGTTTCGGGATCAGCTGCTGGGCGACGTCCGCCTGGTGTGCACGGACGTCGGTGACGTAGTTGAAGCCGGTCGAGACCAGCGCCTGAGCGAGCGGCGGTGCGGGCCGGGTGCGCAGCGCGGTGCCGTCGCCGTAGGCGCCGCCCTTGGCGTACGCACCGCTGCCGAGGACCGCGTGGTATGTCTCGCGGCGCATCGGGGCCTCCACCACGCCCACGACACGCTCGCCGTCCCGTTCCGCCGCGATGGAGACGGCCCAGGTCGGCTGACCGTAGAGGTAGTTCACTGTGCCGTCGAGCGGATCGATGACCCAGCGGATGCCGCTGCTGCCCGCGGAGCTGGCACCCTCCTCGCCGAGGAAGCCGTCCTGGGGGCGGTGCTCGGCGAGGAAGCCGGTGATCAGCTTCTCGGCGGCGATGTCCATCTCGGTGACGACGTCGATGGGACTGGACTTGGTCGCGGCCACCCCGAGATCGGCGGGGCGGCCGTCGCGGAGCAGCGCACCGGCGCGCCGGGCGGCCTCCAGGGCAAGGCCGAGCAGTTCGGACAGGACGGGGTCGGCCACAGAGGGACCAGGGCTCACAGGGGTCACAGAGGTACAACGCTCCTAGGGCGTGTTTCGAAGGTAGCGCCGTCCGGCCGCAGGGCGGGCCGAGCGGCGTCCGGTGCGTGCGATCGCAAGGCGGAGGGCCGCCCCGATACCGGTCGTATCGGGGCGAGCCCGACAACGCGGCGAGCGTGCGTGCCAGGCGTCGCCCGGCAGGCGGGACTTCAGGGACACGCCCTAGGCGTAGGGACTGTCGGCGCCCGCCGCGGCAGGCTTGAGGGCACGGGCCGGGCAGCAGCCGACGGGACAGAGATCGTGGCTCGGACCGAGCGCCCCGAGCGCACACCGCTCCACCGTGCGTCCCCGGTCGGTGGCGGCGCGCTCCAGGACCAGCTCGCGCACGGCCGCGGCGAACCGCGGGTCCGCACCGACCGTCGCGGACCGCCGCACCGGCAGACCGAGCTCGGCGGCCTTCGCGGTGGCCTCGGTGTCGAGGTCGTACAGGACCTCCATGTGGTCCGACACGAAGCCGATGGGGGCCATCACCACAGCGGGCACGCCCGCCCCGTGGAGCGCCTCCAGGTGGTCGCAGATGTCGGGCTCCAGCCAGGGGATGTGCGGGGCGCCGCTGCGCGACTGGTAGACGAGCTGCCAGGGATACGCGACGCCGGTCTCCTCGCGCACCGCGTCGACGATCACCCGGGCGACGTCGAGATGCTCGGCGACATACGCGCCGCCGTCGCCGTGCGCCTCCTCGGGGCCGGAGGTGTCGGCGGCAGAGGTGGGGATGGAGTGTGTGGTGAAGGCGAGGTGTGCCCCGGCCCTGTCCTCTTCGGGAAGCTCGGCGAGCGACGTGAGGACACCCTCCACCATGGGCCGGACGAAGCCCGGATGGTTGAAGTAGTGCCGGAGCTTGTCCACGCGCGGCACCGGCAGCCCCTCGTCCTCCAGCACGGCCAGCGACTCGGCGAGGTTCTCGCGGTACTGGCGGCAGCCTGAGTACGAGGCGTAGGCGCTGGTGGCGAGGACGGCGATGCGGCGGTGTCCGTCGGCAACCATCTCGCGCAGGGTGTCGGTGAGGTAGGGCGCCCAGTTGCGGTTGCCCCAGTACACCGGCAGATCGAGTCCGTGGTCAGCGAAGTCCTTGCGCAGGGCGTCCAGCAGGGCCCTGTTCTGGGCGTTGATCGGACTGACGCCGCCGAAGAGGAAGTAGTGCTTTCCGACCTCCTTCAGCCGCTCCTCGGGGATGCCGCGGCCGCGGGTCACGTTCGCCAGGAACGGGACCACGTCGTCCGGGCCCTCGGGTCCGCCGAAGGAGAGCAGCAGCAGGGCGTCGTAGGGAGCGGGAGCGCGCAGTTCGGACATGGGACGATCCTGCCACCCGCCGGTGGCAGGGCTCCAACCGACATCGACCGGCGTGCCCTTGCCCCGGCATCCGCCCCGGCGCCGGACGCCGTGCGCCGCCCGTAAGCTGTATCGGCCATCTTCACGCATGACACACGACCCTGACACCTCGTGTGACCTCGCCGTACCGGAGCCCTCCTTGCCCAGTCCCTACCGCGCGATCTTCGCCGCCCCCGGCACCAAGCGGTTCTCGGCTGCCGGATTCCTCGGCCGGATGCCGCTGTCCATGATGGGCATCGGTGTGGTGACCATGGTTTCCCAGATCACCGGCCGTTACGGTCTCGCGGGCGCGCTCTCCGCGACGCTGGCGATGTCGGCGGCGGTGCTGGGACCGCAGGTCTCCCGGCTGGTCGACCGGCACGGGCAGCGCCGCATCCTGCGCCCCGTCACCCTCGTCGCGCTGACAGCGGTGGCCGGGCTGCTGATCTGCGCGCAGCAGCGGCTGCCGGACTGGACCCTCTTCGTGTTCGCCGCCGGGGCCGGCTGCGTGCCCAGTGTGGGGTCGATGATCCGGGCCCGCTGGGCGGAGATCTACCGGGGCTCGCCGCAGCAATTGCACACGGCGTACTCGTGGGAGTCCATCGTCGACGAGGTGTGCTTCATCTTCGGGCCGATCATCTCGATCGGTCTGTCCACTGCCTGGTTCCCGGAGGCGGGTCCACTGCTGGCCGCCGGGTTCCTGCTGGCCGGCGTCGTCTGGCTGACCGCCCAGCGCGCCACCGAGCCGGTCCCGCATCCGCGCGAGCAGCACACCGGCGGCTCGGCGCTGCGCTCCCCGGGTCTCCAGGTGCTCGTGGGCACCTTCGTGGCGACCGGCGCGATCTTCGGCGCGGTCGATGTGGTGACCGTGGCCTTCGCCGACGACCAGGGGCACAAGGCCGCGGCGAGCCTGGTGCTGGCCGTGTACGCGCTGGGTTCCTGCCTCGCCGGAGCCGTGTTCGGACTGCTCCGCCTCAAGGGGAGGGCGTCCACCAGGTGGCTGGTGGGGGTGTGCGCCATGGCCGTGAGTATGATCCCCCTCCAACTGGCCGGGAACCTGCCGTTCCTGGCCGTGGCGCTCTTTGTCGCGGGTCTCGCCATCGCACCGACGATGGTCACCACCATGGCCCTCGTCGAGCAGCACGTACCGCGCACCAAGCTGACCGAGGGCATGACCTGGACCAGTACCGGGCTCGCGGTCGGTGTGGCGCTCGGCTCGTCGGCCGCCGGCTGGGTCGTCGACGCGTCCGGGGCGAAGGCGGGGTACGCGGTGCCCGTCGTGGCGGGAGCGCTCGCGGCCGCGGTGGCGTTCCTGGGGTATCGCCGGCTTGCCAAGCCGGCTCCTACGGGAAGGCGCGGGGAAGATGACCGACACCTACGCACGGACGACGACGAGCGCGTGGCGTAACTGGGCGGGGAATGTCACCGCGCGTCCGGCCCGGGCCGTCTCCCCCGCCTCCGTGGACGAGCTCGCCGAGGCACTGCGCCGGGCGTCCGAGGACGGCCTGAGGGTGAAGCCCGTCGGCACCGGGCACTCCTTCACCGCGACCGCCGCCACCGACGGTCTGTTGATCCGCCCCGATCTGCTCACCGGCATCCGCGAGATCGACCGCACGGCGATGACGGTGACCGTCGAGGCCGGCACCCCGCTGAAGCGGCTCAACGTCGCGCTCGCCCGGGAGGGCCTGTCCCTCACCAACATGGGCGACATCATGGAGCAGACGGTCGCCGGGGCCACCTCGACCGGCACCCACGGCACCGGCCGCGACTCGGCGTCCATATCCGCCCAGATCCGCGCCCTCGAACTGGTCACGGCGGACGGCACGGTGCTGACCTGCTCCGAGAAGGAGAACGCCGACATCTTTGCCGTCGCCCGGATCGGGCTCGGCGCACTCGGTGTCATCACCGCGATCACGTTCGCCGTGGAGCCGGTCTTCCTGTTGACGGCCCGCGAGGAGCCGATGACCTTCGACAAGGTCACGGCCGACTTCGACGAACTGGTCGCCGAGAACGAGCACTTCGAGTTCTACTGGTTCCCGCACACCGGCAACTGCAACACCAAGCGCAACAACCGCAGCGCGGGCCCCGCCGCTCCGCCCGGAAAGGTCAGCGGCTGGATCGAGGACGAGCTCCTCTCCAACGGGATCTTCCAGGTGGCCTGTTCGCTCGGGCGGGCGGTCCCCGCCGCCATCCCGTCGATCGCCAAGCTCTCCAGCCGTGCCCTGTCGGCCCGTACGTACACCGACGTCCCGTACAAGGTCTTCACCAGCCCGCGCCGGGTCCGCTTCGTGGAGATGGAGTACGCCCTGCCGCGCGAGGCCGCGACGGAGGCGCTGCGCGAGGTCAGGGCGATGGTCGAACGCTCGCCGTTGCGGATCAGCTTCCCGGTGGAGGTCCGCACGGCCCCTGCGGACGACATCGCGCTCTCCACGGCCTCGGGCCGGGAGAGCGCGTACATCGCCGTCCATCTGTACAAGGGCACGCCCTACCAGGCGTACTTCACCGCGGTCGAACGGATCATGACGGCGCACGGCGGCCGCCCGCACTGGGGCAAGGTCAACACCCGCGATGCGGAGTACCTGGCCGGGGTGTACCCGCGGTTCGGCGAGTTCACCGCCATGCGCGACCGGCTGGACCCGGACCGGCTCTTCGCCAACGACTATCTGCGCCGGGTCCTGGGCGACTGACCGCCGCGTCGGCCGGTCACCGGCCGGCGCCCGTGCCTGTCGTGGCCGGTGCCTCCTGCCCCGGTGCGACGCCCGCACCGGTGGGGTTCGGGGCGACGCTGCCGGAGTCGCCGGGCGCCGTCGGAGTGGGCGTGGGAGCCGGAGCCGTCGCGCCACCCGAGCTCGACGGCGTGGGTGCGGGCGTCGGCTCGGCCGTGGAGCGGTCACCCTGGCCGGTGCCCGGATTCGGGCTCTGCCCGCCCTGCGAGTCCGCGCCCGGCGTCCCGCCGCTCTCCTGACCCGGCGTCCGCCCCTGACCCGGGTCCGTGCTGACGGACGGTGCCGGGTCGGCGGGCTCCGAGCCCCGTTCCCCGCCGCTTACGACGGATCCCACGGTCGTTCCGTGACCACCGCTCAGATCGCCACCGGAGACGAGCTCGTACGTGGTGATCCCGGCCATCGACACGGCGAAGACCGCAGCGGCCCCGACGGCCGACCGCTTCCAGCCGCGGAGGCGGGTGCCGTGGGTGGTCGACGCGGAGAACTCCTCGTCCGGGACCGGGCCGCGCACCGGCCGCCGGGCGCCGTTCCCGGAACGTGGTTCGAACAGCCGGGTCCCGTCCGTGCCGGGAGACGTGAGCAGCTGGGTCCTGTCCGTGCCGAGGGGCCTCAGCGGCCGGGTCTCGTGATCGGCGAGCGGCTCCAGCAGCTGGGTACGGTCCGGGTCAGCCGCGACCGTACGCAGCACCGCCGTCGCGTCCGCGGACCCCTCGGGCGGCCGGCGGGCATCCCACGTCTCGCGCTCCGCCACATCGCGTGCCGCGCGTGCCTCCTGCGGATCCGCCGCTCCGTACGCGTCCCGCGCCTCACCCGTCCCGCTCGCCCTGCGGGTCTCCCGGCCTGTGAGCTTCGCGTGGACCGTGACCTCACGGATCTGCTCGCCGGTGCGACGGAAGAAGTGCTGGAAGACCGAGCCGCCGCAGGTGGCGACGATGCTCATCACTCCGGCGCCGAGAATCGTTCCGTACACACCCAGTTGCGAGGCCGCCACTGCCGCCGCGACCGCCGCCACCGCACTGCCGGCCACCTGCGGCAGGCTCAGATCGATACGCCTCTCTCTGGGTTCTGGGTCACTTTCCGGCTTTCGCACCATTTCCAGCCCTTGATTGACATCTCTCCCACCATGCAACAGGAAGGGACAATCGGGCGAAGTGAATAGTTCCACTTCAGGTGATTCTGTGAAGCAGGACACGCGTCATGGGCATTTCGCGTCCAGTTGGGTAGTTGGACTCCCGCATCCACCGAGAACTTCGGCGGCGCGCCGGTCCACCCACGTGGCCCGAATGGAGTACTGTGGCGAGCCCTGGGGCCGGACTCCCACGTGGGGTCCGGAACCTTCGGGGCGGGGCCGAAGGAGGCACTCGATCCGGCGGCGCCACGGCATCGCACGGGGGCCAGCTACGCGGTGTGACATTTGGTCACTCAGCGTTGCGCAAAGGTCACCGTGTCATACCGGCGATCCAGGGCTCGTGCCCGACACGCCGGGCAACACGGCAATGTTGTGGCAGGCTGCACCCGGGCAGGCCACACTCGACTAGCGGAAGCAGCGACGCACGTGACGTCGGCAGGCACCACCCGGGAGGTCCCCATGCCCGAACTGCGTGTCGTGGCCGTCTCCAACGACGGCACACGACTGGTGCTCAAGGCTGCGGACAGCACGGAGTACACGCTTCCGATCGACGAGCGGTTGCGCGCCGCCGTGCGCAACGACCGTGCGCGGCTCGGCCAGATCGAGATCGAGGTGGAGAGCCACCTCCGCCCCCGCGACATCCAGGCACGGATACGAGCCGGTGCCTCCGCGGAGGAGGTCGCTCAGTTCGCCGGAATTCCGGTCGACCGCGTCCGCCGCTTCGAGGGCCCTGTACTCGCGGAGCGCGCCTTCATGGCCGAGCGGGCCCGGAAGACTCCCGTGCGCCGTCCCGGCGAGAACACCGGCCCCCAGCTCGGCGAGGCGGTGCAGGAGCGCCTCCTGCTGCGCGGCGCCGACAAGGAAACCGTCCAGTGGGACTCCTGGCGTCGTGACGACGGCACCTGGGAGGTCCTGCTGGTGTACCGGGTCGCGGGCGAGCCGCACTCGGCGAGCTGGACGTACGACCCACCGCGACGGCTGGTCCAGGCCGTGGACGACGAGGCGCGTTCACTGATCGGCGAGACCGACGATGTCGCCGCGCCCGAGCCCAGCTTCCCGTTCGTGCCCCGGATCGCCCGACTGCCGCGCGACCGGCCGCTGGACCGTGCGCTCGACCGCCAGATGGAACGGCCCGCTCCGCCGCCTCCGCCCGAGCCCGAGGAGCACATCGTCGGAGTCTCCGCCGGTGAGCGTGACTCGCTGACCAGCCTGCTGGAGGCCGTGCCGAGCTTCCGTGGCGACATGGTGGTGCCGGAGCGGCCCGAGCCGCCGACGACCGAGCCCGCCGCTCAGGAGCCGGAGGCCGACGAGCCGCCGGCCCCGGCAGCCTCCGCGGGCGCCGGTTCCGCTTATGCGGATGTGCTGATGCCGCGCGCGGTGGCCGGTCACCGCGACCGGTTGACCGGGACGACCGACCGCCAGGCGGAGGCGGACGGTGTCCGTCCCGGCCGCCGGGCCGCGGTGCCGAGCTGGGACGAGATCGTCTTCGGCACCCGCCGCAAGAAGCAGGACTGACCCGGGTGACCGTGGCATGACGAGGGCCCGTACGCCGCTGCGTACGGGCCCTCGTGCCGTCTGTCTCCGGAACCGGTCACCGCAGTTCCGGATGGCGCCGTTACTGGGGGTCGGGGCCCGTGGCCACCGGCCGGGACTCGTCGGCAGACCACTCGGACCAGGAGCCCGCGTACAGCGCGGCGGGGATTCCCGCGACGGCCAGGGCCAGCACCTCGTGCGCGCCGGAGACCCCGGAGCCGCAGTAGACGCCGATCTCCGGCGCCCCGTCCGTGCCGAGCTCCTTGAAGCGGGCGGCCAACTCCTCTGCGGGCAGGAACCGCCCGTCACCACCTGTGTTCTCGGACGTCGGGGCCGAGACCGCACCGGGAATGTGGCCGCCGACCCGGTCGATCGGCTCGACGTCGCCGCGGTAGCGCTCCGCGGCCCGCGCGTCGAGCAGCAGTCCGGAGCGGGCCAGCGCCGCCGCGCCTTCCGCGTCCAGCAGGGGCAGCGCACCCGGTTCGGGCCTGAAGTCGCCCTCGGCCGGGGTGGGCGACTCGGTGGAGAGCTCGCCGCTCCAGGCGGCGAGACCGCCGTCCAGCACACGGACGTCCGGGTGACCCGTCCAGCGCAGCAGCCACCAGGCGCGTGCCGCGGCCCAGCCCTGACCGCCGTCGTACACCACGACCGGAGTGTCGCGGGAGACCCCGGCGCGGCGCATCACGGCGCCGAATTCCTCGGGGTCGGGCAGTGGATGACGGCCGCCGTTGCCTGCCGGACCGGCGAGTTCCGCGTCCAGATCGACAAAGACCGCACCGGGGATGTGTCCGGCCTCGTAGTCGGGACGGCCGTGCGGTCCACCGAGCTGCCAACGTACGTCCAGGAGCACCGGCGGACGTGGCCCCGCCGACTCGCTCGCACATTCGAATGCGGAGATGATGGGCTTCATGGGTGCCATCCTCGCGCAGAAGCATGCTCACCTGTAACAACACTGTGTACCGCATCAAACCGGACTTCCTCTGTCGAGATCCGGGAACATGCGGCGCGGCCGAGGCGCATCGCGCGCCGGGTGGTGCAAGCATCTGCACGGGGCGTACACATCCCGCAGCGCCGGTCGGCGCGTCGGCCCCGTTCCCCCGTACGGCCACCACGATGGTCCGAGGAGAGAGTGACGATGACCGAGGCTGCCGTTCGGCGAACACCCGGAACACCGTGCTGGGTGAGTCTGATCGTGCACGGCCTGTCCGCAACCCAGAAGTTCTACGCGGAGCTGTTCGGCTGGGAGTTCGGGCCCGGCCCGCAGCAACTGGGACCGTACGTGCGAGCGCTGATCGACGGGCAGGAGGTCGCGGGCATCGGGCAGCTGCCGCCGGAACGGCACCTGCCGGTCGCCTGGACGACCTATCTGGCCACCGACGACGCCGACGTCACGGCGGAGACCATCCGCTCCTGCGGCGGCACCGTCGCCGTGGGGCCGCTGGACGCCGGTGACGCCGGCCGGCTCGCCATCGCCTCCGACCCGAGCGGTGCGGTCTTCGGGATCTGGCAGGCCGCCGCGCATCTCGGTACGACGCTGACGCGGGTCCCCGGCACCCCGGTCTGGAACGAGCTGGTGACCCGCGAGACCTCGACGGTCGCCAAGTTCTACCAGGCGGTCTTCGGCTACGACGCAGAGGCGGTGGTCTCGGCCGACTTCGACTACCAGACCCTGCACCTGAACGGCCGCCCGGTGGCCTCGCTGCACGGCGTCGGCCGCGCCCTGCCGCACGACCGCGGCCCGCACTGGATGACGTACTTCGAGGTCGCCGACACCGACGAGGCGACCGCACGGGTGGTGGATCTCGGCGGGCATGTGCTGCAGCCCCCGCGGGACGGGGCGAGCGGGCGCGTGGCGACCGTCGCGGACCCGGAGGGCGCCGCCTTCACGATCGTACGGTCCGAGGACCGGTGATCCCTCACGCCTCGGGCGGCCGCGTCCGCCGCGCCGCCTGAGCCCCTTGCGTTCGCACGGGCCCGCTACCGGTCCTCACCGGCGAGCGCCGGTTCGTTCAGCGCTCCCGTCATCACGCGTCGGAAAATTCCGGCACGTCAAGCGCGCGGAGACGAGACGTGGAAGGCGGGTTCAGCGGGGCCGGCGGCTCAGCCGGACGTCACCGGAAGGACATCCGGCGACAGCACACCCGCGCGGGCCGTCGCGCTGGTCATTCTGCGCTGGTGGTGGCGCCTGCACAGCACCTCGTAACCGACCTCGTCCGTCTGCTGGTTGACGTCCCCCACCACGACCTGGGCCCCTTCGACGACCATCTCGCCGCCCACCGTGCGGGCGTTGTGCGTCGCCCGTGCACCGCACCAGCAGAGCGCTTCGACCTGGAGGGTCTCGACCCGGTCGGCCAGTTCCATCAGGCGCTGGGAACCGGGGAACAGCTTCGTCCGGAAATCGGTGGTGATACCGAACGCGAAGACGTCCAGGCCGAGGTCGTCGACGATCCGGGCGAGCTGGTCGATCTGTACAGGCGCGAGGAACTGTGCCTCGTCCACGATCACGTAGTCCGCCCGGCCGCCACGGGTGATGTGGTCGACGAGATGGGCGTACACATCCATGCCCTCGTCGGCCTCGACGGCCTCCGTGACGAGCCCCAGCCGCGAGGAGAGCTTGCCCTCGCCCGCGCGGTCGTCCCGAGTGAAGATCACGCCTTGCAGGCCCCTGGCCGACCGGTTGTGGCCGATCTGCAGCGCCAGCGTGCTCTTTCCGCAGTCCATCGTTCCGGAGAAGAACACAAGCTCGGGCATGAGGGGGTGAACACCTTTCGGTTCAGCAAGGGCAGAGAAGGGAGAAAACGGGTTACGAGCGTACTTCGAGGAGCGGGACGAGCTGCTCGGCGGGAGTCATCGAGCCGTGCATGCCCACCATCGCCGACTCGTGCGGCTCCTGGACGGACGCGGTGACCACCACGTCGTCGCGGGCGGCCGCCACCACGTCGCCGACCCTGCCGTACACCCGCTCGTCGACCTTCGGACCGAACCAGCCCGCCGCGATCGCCTCGTCCCGGCTCGCCACCCAGAACTGCTCGCCGAGCACTTCCTGCCAGACGGTCAGCACATCGGCCTCGGCGCCGGGGACGGCGTACACATGGCGGGCCCGGCCCTCGCCGCCGAGCAGGGCGACGCCCGCGCGCAGCTCCCAGTCCTCGTCGAAATCGATCCGGGACTGTTCGTCGAAGGGGATGTCGATCATGCCGTGGTCGGCGGTGATGTACAGCGCCGAGCGGGGCGGGAGCTGTTCGGCGAGGCGCTGCACGAGACCGTCCACGTACATCAGCTGGCCGCGCCAGGCGTCGGAGTCGACGCCGAAGCGGTGCCCCTTGCCGTCGATCTCGCTGTAGTACGTGTAGACGAGCGACCGGTCACCGGCGGCGAGCCGGTCCGCGGCCAGGTCCATCCGGTCCTCGCCGGAGAGCCTGCCGTGGAACGTGCCGCCGCTCAGCGCGACCTCGGTGAGCGGGGTGTGCTGGAAAGTCGGGGCGGAGACCTGCGCGGTCGCCACACCGGCCTCGTCGGCGAGCCGGAAGACGGTGGGATACGGCTGCCAGACTGCCGGCGAGGTCCAGGGCTTCCAGCGGAGCTGGTTCATCAGCTCGCCGGTCTCCGGATTGCGGACGGTGTAGCCGGGAAGGCCGTGTGCGCCGGGCGGCAGCCCCGTACCGACCGAGGCGAGCGAGGTCGCGGTGGTGGCCGGGAAGCCCGCCGTGATGGGACGGCCCGTGCCCCCGCGAGAGGTGGGGAGCAACGAGTGCAGATACGGCGCCTCGTCCGGGTGGGCCTTGATCTGCTCCCAGCCGAGTCCGTCGATCAGGAAGACGCAGTTCCGGTCGGCGGGGGTGAGCTCAGGTATCGCCGCCGTGAAGCCTGGCACGCCCTGTCCGGCGACGAGCGTCGGCAGCAGATCGGCAAGCGAGCCGCTGCCGTACGCGGGGACGGGAGCGGTGTCGAGAGGGAGCAGAACGGGGTCCTGCCAGGCCGGCTGGGCCATCAGCGGCCGGTAGCCGCGATCGCGGCCGTCGCCTCGGAGAGGGACTGGGCGAAGGCAAGGGTCTGCCGCACCGTATCCGGGCCGTCACCGGCCTCGCTGACGCGCAGGCTCAGGTCGTCGGCGGTGGAGCTGCCGGTGTAGCCGTGGTCCGCCTCGCAGTTGGGGTCGCCACAGGCGGCGGGCTCCAGGTCGATGCGGGAGACCGCGCCCCAGCCGATGGTCAGGACGACCTCGCGGGGCAGTGTGCCCGGGACGTACTTCTCCGGGTCGGCGACGACTCGGCTGACCACCACCGAGGAGATCCGGTCCAGCTTGACGGACTCGGTGGAGGTGGTGGCGTACGGCGACGGGGAACTGGTGTCCGCGTTCTGCTCGTCGGTGTGGCTGACGATGAAACGGTTGTCCGTCAGGACCAGGACCGTGACGTGCCTGCGCACCTCATTGGAGTCGAAGGTCGTCTCCTGGTGCACCAGGTACGAAGCGACCGGCTCACCCCCGACGGCGGCCTCCACCGCCTCGGCCACAAGGGCCGGGTAGTAGCCGCTGCGCTCGATCGCCGCGCGCAGCCCCTGGGTCGTCGTACCGGTCTTCGCCATACGGACCATCCTACGGGGGGTGGATGACTGCCGGGGACGCTGTGGACGGGCCTGCGGCGGATCGCCCGTGGATTCAGTAGTTGGGCAGACGACGGGGGCCGAGATCGGTACGGGCCGGTGGCGGCGACAGCCGGACGGTCGCGCCGAGGACGGTCAGCCCCTGCGTGGCGACCACGACCGGTTCCAGTGCGACGGAGACCACCTCGGGGTGATCGTCGACGAGCCGGGACACCCTCAGCAGCAGTTCCTCGAGCGCCGCGGTGTCGACGGGCGCCGAGCCCCGCCAGCCGAAGAGGACCGGGGCCGCCCGGATGGACCGGATCAGTTCGGCAGCGTCGCGGTCGGTGGCCGGCACGAGGCGGTGGGCGGTGTCCCCGAGGAGTTCGGAGGGCGCGCCCGCGAGACCGAAGGAGAGGACGGCGCCCGCCGCCGGGTCGATCGTGGCCCGCACGACGGTGTCCACGCCGCGCGGTGCCATGGACTGGACGACCGGCTGCAGCTCGGTGGGCTTGCCGAGCAGGTCGGTCAGCTCGCCGTACGCCCGGCGCAGCGCGGTCTCGTTGGCGAGGTCGAGCCGTACGCCGCCGAGGTCGGCACGGTGGCGCAGATGAGGCGCGGTGGTCTTGAGCGCCACCGGAAAGCCGAGCCGGGCAGCCGCGGCGACGGCGGCGTCCGGGTCGGGGGCGGGGAGCGTCGGCCGTACGGTGATGCCGTAGCGGCCAAGGAGTTCGCGCGCCTCGTCGTGGCTGAGCTGACGGCCCCGGGGATCGGGGTCGGGCCCGAGGAGTGCGTCGATACGTTCGGCGGCGCCCGCCTCGTCGATGGTGTCCTCGAGGAACTCGGGCACCTTGCCGGGCACCGCGGCCTGCCGTCGCCACTGCGCGTACTTCACCGCCTCGGCGAGGGCACGGACGGCACGCTCGGCGGCGGGGTAGGCGGGGATCCGGCCGGTGGGGGGAGCAGACGGCGTGGGGGCACCGGAGCCGGGGGCGTTCGGCTGGGCCGGGAGATCCGGCGTGACTGAGCCGGCGGGGGTGCCGGTGACGCCCGGCGTGGCTGAAGCGCCTGTGGGGCTCGTGACGCGCGGGATGCCCCTGCCGTCCGCCGCGGCCGGAGCACCCGGGGAAGCCGTCGCGGCCACCCGCGGCGCCGCGACCGTGCTGCTGGCGGCCGCGAGCGCCTCCGCCAGACCGCCGATCTCCACGTGGACCACGGCCACCGGCTTGGCCGGTCCCGTGGCCGCCGCTGCGCGCAGCGCGGCAGCCAGGACCTCGCCGTCACCCGTTTCCGCCTGGCCGTTCTCGCCGACCCACGGGATCGCCGTCACCACCACCGCATCGCAGCTCCGGTCGGCGAGTGCCTCCGCCAGCGCATCCCGGAAGTCCTGAGGGGTGGCCGCGGTGGTGAGGTCGCGGGGCGGGCGCGGGCGCAGCCCCTCGGCCAGGCAGGCGTCGTACGTGAGCAGGCCCAGGGACTCGGAGTTGCCGAGGATCGCGACCCGGGGACCCGCCGGGAGGGGCTGGTCGGCGAGGAGCAGGCCCGCGTCGACCATCTCCGTCACCGTGTCGACGCGGATCACGCCCGCCTGCCGCATGAGCGCGGAGACCGTCGCGTCCGGGATCCGGCTGACCGGCACCGCATGACCGGGCGGGGTGCTGCCGCTGTGCCGGGCCCCCTTCACCACGACGACCGGCTTCACCGCTGCGGTGCGCCGCGCGAGGCGGGTGAACTTCCGCGGATTGCCGAGGGATTCGAGGTAGAGCAGGGCGACGTCGGTGTCCGGGTCCTCGTACCAGTACTGGAGGAAGTCGTTGCCCGAGATGTCGGCGCGGTTGCCCGCGGAGATGAACGTCGACAGACCCGCGCCGCGCCGGTAGAGCCCGGAGAGCAGGGCGATGCCGATCGCCCCCGACTGCGTGAACAGTCCGATGCGCCCCTGGGCGGGCGGCTCGGGGGCGAGGGAGGCGTTCAGCCGTACGGCGTCCGCATTGTTGATGATCCCGAAGGCGTTCGGGCCGATGATGCGCATGCCGTACGAGCGGGCCTGGCGGACCAGTTCGCGCTGCCTTTCCCTGCCTTCGGCGCCCCATTCGGCATATCCGGCGGAGAGGACCACGAGGCCCTGAACGCCGTGTTCGCCGCAGTCGGCGACGGCCTCCGGGACCCGGTCCGCGGGCACGGCGACGACCGCGAGGTCCACTGGTTCACCGATCTCGCCGATGGAGCGGTGCGCGGGGACGCCGTCGATCGTTCCCTGGTCTGCGGCGAACGAACTGTTCACGGCATACGCACGGCCGGTGAAGCCCGCGCCGAGGAGGTTGCGCAGAACCGTCCGGCCGACCCCGCCGGGGTTACGCCCGGTGCCGATGACGGCGACGGACCCCGGTGCGAGCAGCCGCTGCACCGACCGCGCCTCCGCCCGCTGCTCACGGGCGCGCTGGACGGCGAGGGACTCGGCGGTCGGTTCGAGGTCGAGGGTGAGATGGACGGCGCCGTCCTCGAAGCTGCGCTGCTGGGTGTACCCGGCATCACGGAACACCTTGATCATCTTGGTGTTGGCGGGCAGCACCTCGGCGGCAAAGCGGCGGATGCCGCGCTCACGCGCCACTGCGGCGATGTGTTCGAGGAGCGCCGATGCCACGCCGCGGCCCTGGTGCGCGTCCTGGACGAGAAAGGCGACCTCGGCCTCGTCGGCGGGGGCGGAGGCCGGCCGGCCGTTCGCGTCGATCCGGTCGTAGCGGACAGTGGCGATGAAATCACCGCCGACCGTGGCGGCGAGCCCCACCCGGTCGACGTAGTCGTGATGGGTGAAGCGGTGGACGTCCTTGGCGGACAGACGGGGGTAAGGAGCGAAGAACCGGTAGTACTTCGACTCCTCGGAGACCTGCTCGTAGAAGCTGACCAGGCGCTCGGCATCGTCCGTGGTGATGGGCCTGATGCGGGCCGTACCGCCGTCGCGGAGCACCACATCCGCTTCCCAGTGGTCGGGGTACACGTGGTGCGGACTCTGCTCCGGCGTGGGCTGCATGGGCAAAGCCTACGGCGCGGTCAGCAGTCGCCCAGGGCACGGGGCCAGGGCAGTCCGAGAGCTCCGATCAGCCGTGCAGCACGGGCCGGGTCGCGGGTCGGCGGGCAACAGGGCACTGCGTGAGAGGCTGGTCTGGACAATCATTGATCCGTGAAGGGCAGAACCATGGCTGAGCGTCGCGTCAATGTCGGTTGGACCGAGGGCCTGCACGCCCGCCCCGCTTCCATCTTCGTTCGTGCGGCCACGGCGTCCGGCATCCCCGTCACGATCGCCAAGCCCGACGGCCCCCCGGTGAACGCCGCCTCCATCCTCGCGGTGCTCGGTCTCGGCGCGCACGGCGGCGAGGAGATCGTGCTCGCCTCCGAGGCGGACGACGCCGAGGCCGCGCTCGACCGGCTGGCGAAGCTGGTCACCGAGGGGCTCGAGGAGCTCCCGGAGACCGTCTGATTCCAGGATTCCGATCAGGGGGAAGCCTTTCCGGCCGGTTCCTGTCGGGTCCATTTCCGTGACGGAGCCGCGATACCCCCAACCGGGATCGCGGCTCCTTCGTTTTCTGATACCGACAATGCCTCCGGGGCGAATTTCGGGCAGCCAAAAGAAAGCCCCGCACACTTACTTCACCTTGTATACGGCGCAGGTGTTAATACCGGCCGCTCGCGGTGTTTACGGCATGTTGCGAAGTCCTCACCCGGCCGCCGGAACGGGGGGCGCCGGCATCGCGGCCCGGAGCACCGCCCGCGCGGCGCAGCCGGTGCGCGGCGGCGGCCCGCGCGGCGTGCTGGGCGGCCAGCGCCCTGGCCCGATCCGCGTCGCCGCGCGCCACGGCGTCCACGATGGCTCCGTGCTCACCCCAGTGGTCGACCGGGCGGGCCGGCTGCTCGACCGCGTACATCCAGGCGATCTTGTGGCGTAGCTGGGTGAGCAGCGCGATGAGCCCGGGGCTGCCGGACGCCTGGGCGAGCGTCTCGTGGAACCAGCTGCCCAGGGAGTGCAGATCCTCCCCCGCACCTCGCCGCGCTCTGTCCTGACCCAGCCTGACCAGGCCGCGCAGCACCTTGAGGTGTGCCTCGGTGCGGCGTTGCGCGGCACGGGCCGCACCCAGCGGCTCCAGCAGCATCCGTACCTCCAGAAGGTCGGCGGCCTCCTGTTCGGTGGGCTCGGCGACACAGGCACCGGCATGCCGGCGGGTGACCACGAAGCCCTCGGACTCCAGGGTGCGCAGCGCTTCCCGCACGGGGACACGGGAGACCCCGTAACGACGCGCGAGCAGCTCCTCGGTGAGTCTGCCACCGCGTTCGAAGACACCGGAGACGATCTCGTCACGGATTGCCGTGCATACCGATTGCGCCGGAATGCGCATGTCCGAACCTCCGCCTTAATCCCCCGCGAAACGCGGCCGATCGACGCATGTTCTGCGACTCTATTGCAAGGCGACCGCATTTCCGAAGCCGGTCCGAAAACCATGAATACCTTCTGGCCCGGGGACGGTTCCGCCGGGCGGTTCGGCAGGGGCGGACACCCCGAAGGCCCCGGCGGAAGCCGGGGCCTTCGGGGTGTGGGGACGGGACGTCGGTCAGACGTTCACGCCATGGGCGCGCAGGTACGCCACGGGGTCCATGTCGGAGCCGTACGAAGGCGTGGTGCGGGCCTCGAAGTGGAGGTGCGGTCCGGTGGAATTGCCGGTCGAGCCGGAGAGGCCGATCTGCTGGCCCGCGCCGACGGTCTGGCCGACGGAGACGCCGATCGAGGAGAGGTGGCCGTACTGGGTGTACGTGCCGTCCGTCATCCGCAGCACGATGTTGTTGCCGTATGCGCCGCCCCAGCCCGCCTCGACGACCGTGCCGGCGCCGACGGCGACGACGGAGCTGCCGGAAGCGGCGTGGAAGTCGATGCCCGAGTGGCGACCGGAGGACCAGAGGGATCCGCTCGACTTGTAGCCGGTGGTGACGTACGAACCGGCGACCGGGAGCTGATAGGAGCCCAGGCGGGTGCGCTCGGCGGAACGGGCGGCGCGGGCCTTCGCGTCACGGGCCGCCTTGGCGCGGGCCTCGGCCTCGGCCTTGGCCTTCGCCGCCGCCTCGGCCTTGGCAGCCTCGGCAGCCTTCGTGGCGACGTCGGCCTGGCGCTTCTGCACCTCGGCCTGGGTGGCCACCTGGTCGGCGAGGGCGTCCTCGATGGCGACGATCTGGGTCAGACCGGTTTCATTGCCGGAGGGGGCCTCGGCATCCGCGGCGAGGGCCGGAGAGGCCAGTCCGCCGATGACGCCGGTGGTCGCCAGCGTCGCGACTCCGGCGACGCGTGCGCTCCTGCGCTTCAGGCGGCTCGGGGCACGGTGCTTCCCGGTGGGGCGGGTGAACGCCATGGAGTAGCTGGTCCTTTCCTTCCTTCTCGCCTACCGGGTTAGCTGACGGGTTCGGAGCAGGAAGGTCTCCTACGGATCCCCGGCCTCACAGGAGGTCACGGCATCCGATTCACCCCAAGGACTGCATGGGTCCCCGGCTCCCCGGGCTCGCGCCTGACGGGGACTCGGCGATCACTGCCCGGCGCCACGGATGCGGCATACGAGTGACGGACAGCGGAGCCGACGCTAGGCGGGGGCACTTTCATTCACCAAACGGACAGGGCGCTTTGTAGCGCATCCCACAGGGCAAGCAAGAAGCTTTCGCCTCAAATCGGGCAAAAAGGAAGACCCTGGCAGGAAGTGACTCGCCAGGGTCTCTCTTCGCCCCTCTTTGTGGGGCTTTGGTGCATCAGCCGGTGACGACGGAAACCTCTCCGATGCCCAGCGCCCTGACCGGCTCCTCGATCTGCGCAGCGTCGCCGACGAGAATCGTGACCAGCCGGTCCACGGGGAAGGCGTTGACCACGGCCGCGGTCGCCTCGACCGTGCCGGTCTCGGCCAGGCGGGCGTACAACTGCGCCTGGTAGTCGTCCGGGAGGTGCTGCTCGACCTGGTCGGCGAGCGTGCCGGCGACGGAGGCAGCCGTCTCGAACTTCAGCGGGGCGACACCCACGAGGTTCTGCACAGCAGTCTCGCGCTCGGCGTCGGTCAGTCCCTCGGCCACCAGGGTCCGCAGGACCTTCCACAGGTCGTCGAGCGCCGGTCCGGTGGACTCCGTGTCCACCGAGCCGCTGATCGCCAGCATCGCCGCGCCGGTCGCCCCGGAGGCGGAGTCCGGGGCCGTCGAGCGCAGGACCTGACCGAAGGCCCGCACGCCGTAGGTGTAGCCCTTCTCCTCGCGCAGCACCCGGTCCAGCCGGGAGGTGAGTGTGCCGCCCAGGCAGTAGGTGCCGAGGACCTGGGCCGGCCACACGCTGTCGTGCCGGTCGGCGCCGATCCGGCCGATCAGCAGCTGCGTCTGCACGGCGCCCGGACGGTCGACGATCACCACGCGGCCGGTGTCGTCGGCGGTGATCGGCGGGACCGGACGGGGCTCCACAGTGTTCCCGGTCCAGTCGCCGATGGTGTCGGCGAGCAGGGCGTCCAGGTCGATACCGGTGAGGTCGCCGACGACGACGACGGTCGCGGTGGACGGCCTGACATGGGCCTCGTAGAAGGCGCGCACGGCCGCGGAGTCGATCCGCTCCACCGTTTCCTCGGTGCCCTGGCGCGGGCGTGACATCCGCGACGTGGCCGGGAAGAGCTCCTTGGAGAGCTGCTTGGCGGCACGACGGGCCGGATTGGCCTGCTCGTGCGGAATCTCGTCGAGCCGGTTGTTCACCAGTCGCTCGATCTCGCTGTCGGCGAACGCCGGCGCCCGCAGCGCCTCGGCGACCAGCCCGAGCGCCTTGGCCAGCCGGGATGCCGGAACCTCCAGGGAGACCCGCATGCCGGGATGGTCGGCGTGTGCGTCGAGGGTGGCGCCGCAACGCTCCAGCTCAGCGGCGAACTCCTCGGCGGAGTGCTTGTCGGTGCCCTCGGAAAGGGCCCGCGCCATGATCGTGGCCACGCCGTCGAGCCCCTCGGGCTCGGCTTCCAGCGGGGCGTCGAGGAAGATCTCGACCGCGACGACCTGCTGGCCGGGACGGTGGCAGCGCAGCACCGTCAGCCCATTGGGCAAGGCGCCGCGCTCGGGTGCGGGAAAGGCCCAGGGCCTGGCCGTGCCGGGGGTCGGCTGCGGGTGGTACTCCATCGATACTCCAGTCGCGGCAGCGTCGGTCACTTGTCCGCCCCTTCGTGCGCGTCGGTGTCGGTGTCCGTCTCGTCGGCTTCCGCGTCGGCGGATTCGGCCGGCTCGACCGGCTCGTAGACGAGCACCGCCCGGTTGTCGGGGCGCAGCTGGGCCCTGGCCGCCGCCTGGACCTCGTCCGCAGTGACGTCGAGGACCCGCTGGACGGCGGTGAGGGCGAGCTGCGGGTCGCCGAACAGCACGGCGAACCGGCAGAGTTCATCGGCGCGGCCCGCGACCGTACCGAGCCGGTCCAGCCACTCGCGCTCCAACTGTGCCTGAGCGCGCTCCATTTCCTCGGGCGTGGGGCCCTCGGCGGCGAATCGGGCCAGCTCCTCGTCGACCGCGGCCTCGATCTGCGCCACCTCGACACCGCCGGAGGTCTTCACGTCCAGCCAGCCGAGCGAGGGCGCGCCGGCCAGCCGCAGCAGCCCGAAGCCTGCCGCAACGGCCGTGCGGTCGCGGCGGACCAGGCGGTTGTGCAGCCGGGAGGACTCGCCTCCGCCGAGCACGGTCAGCGCGAGATCCGCGGCGTCGCACTCCCTGGTGCCGTCGTGCGGCAGCCGGTAGGCGGCCATCAGCGCCCGCGCCGGGACCTCCTCGTGGACCTCTTCACGCAGCTGCTCGCCGATGATCTCGGGGAGCGTGCCGTCGCGCGGCGGCTGCTTGCCGTCGTGGGACGGGATGGAGCCGAAGTACTTCTCGATCCAGGCGAGCGTCTGCTCGGGGTCAATGTCGCCGACGACCGACAGCACCGCGTTGTTGGGCGCGTAGTACGTACGGAAGAAGGTCCGCGCGTCTTCGAGCGTCGCCGCGTCCAGGTCGGCCATCGAGCCGATCGGGGTGTGGTGGTACGGGTGGCCCTCGGGGTAGGCGAGGGCGGTCAGCCTCTCGAACGCCGTGCCGTACGGAACATTGTCGTACCGCTGGCGGCGCTCGTTCTTGACGACGTCCCGCTGGTTCTCCATGGACTCGTCGTCGAGCGCGGCGAGCAGCGAGCCCATCCGGTCGGCTTCGAGCCACAGGGCCAGTTCCAGCTGATGCGTGGGCATCGTCTCGAAGTAGTTGGTGCGTTCGAAGCTGGTCGTCCCGTTGAGGGAGCCCCCGGCGCCCTGCACCAGCTCGAAGTGTCCGTTCCCCTTGACCTGCCCGGAGCCCTGGAACATCAGGTGCTCGAAGAGGTGAGCCAGACCTGTGCGCCCCTTGACCTCGTGGCGCGACCCGACGTCGTACCAGAGGCACACCGCGGCGACCGGGGTCAGATGGTCCTCGGAGAGCACCACGCGCAGGCCGTTGGCCAGACGGTGCTCGGTCGCTGTCAAGCCGCCGGAGCCGGCCTGGGCTGTGGCCGTGTGACCCATGGGCATGTACGTCCCTTCGATCGCGATACTGGATTTCCTGCGAGACCTGCCACTGTAAGCAAGCGCACCGGCACCTGGCGAAGTTCCCGTGCCGGGGAAGTTCGTGTGAAAGTGCGCTTGGGACGGGTCGAGGTCGGCGTTGTCAGTGCGGCGGTCCACAATGGTCCGCGTCAGAACCAGAGGTTGCCCGAACAGATCTGTGAAGGAGTCGCAGCAGCGATGGCCCGCCGCAGTACGAAGACCCCGCCGCCGGACGACTTCGAGGAGAAGATCCTCGACATCGACGTCGTCGACGAAATGCAGGGCTCCTTCCTCGAGTACGCGTACTCGGTGATCTACTCACGGGCCCTGCCGGACGCCCGCGACGGCATGAAGCCGGTGCACCGCCGCATCGTGTACCAGATGAACGAGATGGGGCTGCGCCCCGACCGCGGCTATGTGAAGTGTGCCCGCGTCGTCGGCGAGGTCATGGGCAAGCTGCATCCGCACGGCGACGCGTCGATCTACGACGCGCTGGTCCGGATGGCGCAGCCGTTCTCGATGCGGCTCCCCCTCGTCGACGGGCACGGCAACTTCGGCTCGCTCGGCAACGACGACCCGCCGGCCGCCATGCGGTACACCGAGTGCCGGATGGCCGACGCCACGTCGCTGATGACGGAGTCGATCGACGAGGACACCGTCGATTTCCAGTCGAATTACGACGGACAGGAACAGGAACCGGTCGCCCTCCCCGCCGCCTATCCGAACCTCCTGGTCAACGGATCATCCGGGATCGCGGTCGGCATGGCGACCAACATGCCGCCCCACAACCTGGGCGAGGTCATCGCCGCCGCCCGCCACCTGATCAGGCATCCGGGCGCGGACCTGGAAACCCTGATGCGGTTCGTCCCCGGACCCGACCTGCCGACCGGTGGCCGGATCGTAGGCCTCGGCGGGATCAAGGACGCGTACGCAGCCGGGCGCGGCACGTTCAAGATCCGTGCGACGGTCACCGTGGAGAATGTGACGGCCCGCCGCAAGGGCCTGGTCGTCACCGAACTGCCCTTCTCCGTCGGCCCGGAGAAGGTGATCGCCAAGATCAAGGACCTGGTCTCGGTGAAGAAGCTCCAGGGCATCGCCGATGTCAAGGACCTCACCGACCGCGAGCACGGCCTGCGCCTGGTCATCGAGGTCAAGAACGGCTTCGTGCCCGAGGCCGTGCTGGAACAGCTCTACAAGCTGACGCCGATGGAGGAGTCCTTCGGCATCAACAATGTGGCGCTGGTCGACGGACAGCCGCTCACGCTGGGTCTCAAGGAGCTCCTCGAGGTCTACCTCGACCACCGCTTCGACGTGGTGCGCCGCCGCAGCGAGTTCCGCCGGACCAAGCGCCGGGACCGGCTGCACCTGGTCGAGGGCCTGCTCGTCGCGCTGATCGACATCGACGAGGTCATCCGGCTCATCCGGTCCAGCGACAATTCCGCGCAGGCGAAGGAGCGGCTCATCGAGCACTTCTCGCTGAGCGAGATCCAGACGCAGTACATCCTGGACACCCCGCTGCGCCGGCTGACCCGGTTCGACCGGATCGAGCTGGAGAGCGAGCGGGACCGGCTCAGCACCGAGATCGACGAGCTGACGACGATCCTCGAATCGGACGCCGCGCTGCGCAAACTGGTCTCCACCGAACTGGCCGCGGTCGCGAAGAAGTTCGGCACCGACCGGCGTACGGTGCTGCTGGAGTCGGCCGGTTCGCAGGTCGCCTCGGTGCCGCTGGAGGTCGCGGACGACCCCTGCCGGGTGCTGCTGTCCTCGACCGGTCTGCTGGCCCGTACGGCCACCGGCGACCCGATCGTCGTCACCGAGGACGCCAAGCGCGCCAAGCACGACGTGATCGTGTCGGCCGTGCCGGCGACGGCACGTGGCGATGTCGGCGTGGTGACGTCGACAGGGCGGCTGCTGCGGCTCTCGGTGATCGACCTGCCCCAGCTGCCCGACACCCATGCCGCCCCCAATCTTTCGGGCGGGGCACAGGTCTCGGAGTTCCTCACGCTGGAGACCGGTGAGGAGGTCATCTGCCTCACCACGCTCGACGAGTCCTCCCCGGGCCTGGCGATCGGCACCCTGCAGGGCGTCGTCAAGCGGGTGGTGCCGGACTATCCGGCCAACAAGGACGAGCTGGAGGTCATCACCCTCAAGGATGGTGACCGGATCGTCGGCGCCGCCGAACTGCGCACGGGCGAGGAGGACCTCGTCTTCATCACGTCCGACGCACAGCTGCTGCGCTACCAGGCGGCCCAGGTACGGCCGCAGGGCCGCCCGGCGGGCGGCATGGCGGGCGTGAAGCTGGCGGAGGGCGCCGAGGTGCTCTCGTTCGGCGCGGTGGACCCTGCGGCGGACGCGATGGTGTTCACGGTGGCGGGCTCGCACGGCACGCTGGACGACTCGGTGCTGACGGCGAAGCTCACGCCGTTCGACCAGTACCCGCGCAAGGGCAGGGCCACCGGCGGGGTGCGCTGTCAGCGCTTCCTCAAGGGCGAGGACGTCCTGGTGTTCGCTTGGGCGGGTGCGGTCCCGGCGCGGGCGGCACAGAAGAACGGCACCCCGTCCGAACTGCCGGAGCCGGATCCGCGGCGCGACGGTTCGGGGACGCCGCTGGCCAAGCCGGTCGCTGTGGTCGCCGGACCGGTGTAACCGGCGGGATACCGTCGGCCGGATGCGTCAGTCGGTTTCGGCCGGCCGTTGTACGTAACGCAGGACGCCCCACATGCTCTGCTCATGTGCGGCGTCCTGCGTCATGTCCGGCGCCGGCCCTGCTTCCACCGGTGGTTCGGTGCTCTCGCGGCAGTCGGCCAGTTCCTTGTGCAGGGCTTCCGGGTCGATGCCGGAGCCGATCAGCACCAACTGGGTGAGGCGCGGTTCGTCGCGCTTCCAGGGCCGCGGGGCGAACCGCAGGAACCGGCCGACCGCATGCACCTCGTACTTGTTTCCGTGGTCTCCCGAGCCGAAGTCGACGTACCCCTTGATCCGGTAGAGGCCCTCCGGCCGGGAGTCGAGGAACTCCATCGTTCGGCGGGGGTTCATGGGTACATCGGCGCTGAACGAGACACTCTCGTACGTGGTGTGCAGATGCCCGGTGTGCGTCTCGCCGCCCGCCTCGTCCAGCAGGAGGTCCTCGAAGGAGAGCTGACGCATCCGCTCCTCGCCGTCCGGCCGCAGCGCCGGGTCGAAGAGCAGCTCCGGGTCGATGCGTCCGTACTCGGCGGAGACAACGGCCGCCCTGCTGCCGGTCGCCGCGACGACGTCCCGGATACGGTCCTGCTCCTCGTCCGTGACCCGGTCCGTCTTGTTCAGCACGACAAGATCGGCGACGCCGAGGTGCCGGTCGATCTCCGGATGGCGCTCCCGGACGGCGTCGAACTCGGCGGCGTCGACGAGCTCGACCAGTCCCCCGTACACGATGTGCGGGTTGTCGCTGGCCAGCAGCATGCGCACGAGCTCCTGGGGTTCCGCGAGTCCGCTGGCCTCGATGACGATCACGTCGAGGCCGACGGCGGGGCGGGTCAGCGTCTCCAGGAAGGTGTCGAGTTCGCTCGCGTCGACGGCGCAGCACAGACATCCGTTGCCCAGTGAGACAGTCGAGCCGACCTGCCCCGAGACGGTCATGGCATCGATCTCGATCGAACCGAAATCGTTGACGATCACGCCGATCCGGTTCCCCGCGCGGTGGCGGAGCAGGTGGTTGAGCAGGGTCGTCTTGCCGGAACCCAGGAACCCTGCCAGGACGATGACCGGGATCTGCTGCCTGCGGGGCGGGGATGACGGGCTCAACGGTGGCCTTTCTCGGAGGGACCTCAGCGCCGGTACCGGCTGCGGCGGGGGTGGACCGATGGAGCGGGCCGCCGGGCGGATGATCTTCGAGTCCTCCGCCTGCTCCAGGATATTGGCGTTCCAGCCGGGCACACGCGCCGCGCAGCCGGGTCGGACGCTCGTAGCTGAGGACGCCGAGCGCGGAGAGGACGACCTTCCGGGTGGCGTCACAGACTCCGGGCTTGCCGTTGAGCCCCCGGCTGACCGCGGCCTCGCTGACTCCCGCCTCCTGTGCCACCTGAGCAAAGGGCTGTCCGTCATGCACGCAGGATCCGCGAAGAAGCGCAGGCGGCTTGCGTGGAGTGGGAATGAAGAGAAATTTCAGGAAGTGCAGGACTGCGTCTTACCTTCATGCGATGAGCGCACCATCGCCCACCCCCCGGAGACCGCGACGGCTCGGCTGGCCGCAGCGGGTCTTCTCCCAGGTGCTGCTGATGCAGCTCGCCATCGCCACCGGCGTCACCGCACTCGCCACCGGCCTCTTCCTGGCACCCCTCAGCACGCAGCTCGACGACGAGGCGATGCGCCGTGCGCTCGCCATCGCGCAGAGCACGGCGGCGCAGCCGCAGATCGCCGAGTCCCTGCTCACCACGGCCCCCGAGCCCGGGGGGCCCGTGCAATCTGCCGCGGAGCGGATCAGGTGGTCCACCGGCGCCGAGTACGTCGTCGTCATGGACCGGCACGGGGTGCGCTGGTCGCACACCGACACCCGCCGGATCGGCAAGGTCGTCTCGACCGACCCCAGTGAGGCGCTCGCGGGCGGAGAGATCATGGAGATCGACAGCGGTACGCTCGGCCGCTCGGCACGCGGCAAGGTGCCGCTCCGCGACAACGCGGACCACATCGTCGGAGCGGTCTCGGTCGGCATCGCGTACGACAGTGTCCACGCCCGGCTCCTGGCGGCGATCCCGGGGCTGCTCGCCTACGCGGGCGGGGCACTCGCCGTCGGGGCGCTGGCCGCCTACCTGATCTCCCGCCGCATCCAGCGACAGACCCACGACCTGGCCTTCTCCGACATCTCCGCGCTGCTGACCGAGCGCGAGGCGATGCTGCACAGCATCCGCGAAGGGGTCGTCGCGCTGGACCGTACGGGACGCATCCGGCTGCTGAACGACGAGGCGCAGAGGCTGCTGGGGCTCGGCCCCGACGCCGCGGGCCGCCCGCTCGACGACGTGCTCGGCCGGGGGCGGACCGCGGACGTGCTGGCCGGCCGGGTGGTGGGCGACGATCTGCTGACCGTGCGCGGCAACCGGGTGCTGCTCGCCAACCGGATGCCGACCGCCGACGGAGGCGCCGTCTCCACCCTTCGCGACCGCACCGAACTCGAACGTCTCGGCCGCGAGCTCGACTCCACCCGCGGTCTGATCGATGCCTTGCGCGCGCAGGACCACGAGCACGCCAACCGGCTGCACACCCTCCTGGGGCTGCTGGAGCTGGAGAAGCACGAAGACGCGATGGAGTTCGTCACCGAGGTCGTCGGCGTCCACCGGGCCACCGCCGAGCAGGTCACCGAGAAGGTCCATGATCCGCTGCTGGCCTCCCTGCTGGTCGGCAAGGCGACGGTCGCCGCGGAGCGCGGCGTCTCGCTGCGCATGGCGCCCGGCACGCTGCTCCCCGACCGGCTGGTGGACCCGCGCGGGCTGGTCACCGTCGTCGGCAACCTCGTCGACAATGCCCTGGACGCGGCCGCCGGATCGGACGACGCCCTGATCGAGGTGGGACTACGGGCGGACGGCCGTACGGTGGTGCTGCGGGTCCGTGACAGCGGCACCGGCGTCCCTCCCGAGAGTCGCGAATCGGTCTTCACGGAGGGCTGGTCGACCAAGGAACTCCCGGCACACGGCAAGCGCGGTCTGGGCCTCGCGATGGTACGGCGGCTGGCCGAACGACAGGGCGGCAGCGCCACCGTCGCCGGGGCGCCGGAAAGCGGCGCCGAGTTCACTGTCGTGCTGCCCGAGGCGCTCACCGAGCCGGGGCTCGCGGAAACACAGCATCCGGAGCCGGACCTCACGGGAGGAGTTCAGTGATCCAGGTCCTGATCGTGGACGACGACATCCGGGACCGGCTACACCGCCCCCGCCCCGGTCAGCGCGCGGACCTCGGTCTCCGCATGCTTGGCGTCGTCGGGTGGCTCGGGTGATGTGACTGTGCCGATCCAGCCGGCCAGGAAGCCGAGCGGGACGGAGACCAGTCCGGGGTTCTCCAGCGGGAAGAACTGGAAGTCGACGCCGGGGAAGAGCGAGGTGGCGCTGCCGGAGACGACCGGTGAAAGCAGGACGAGCAGCACCGCGGGGATCAGCCCGCCGTAGACCGACCAGACCGCTCCCCGCGTGGTGAAGTTCCGCCAGAACAGCGAGTAGAGCAGCACCGGCAGATTGGCCGAGGCGGCTACGGCGAAGGCGAGCCCGACCAGGAACGCCACATTCAGATCCTGGGCGACCAGGCCCAGCCCGATGGCGGCCACCCCGATCCCGGCCGCGGCAACCCTGGCCACGGTGACTTCGCTGTGCTGCTTGGAGCCCGGGCGCCTGAGCGAGGCGTAGAGGTCATGAGCCACGGAGGCGGAGGAGGCAAGCGTGATCCCGGCGACGACGGCGAGAATGGTCGCGAAGGCCACGGCCGCGACCACGGCGAACAGGATCGCTCCCCCGGTGGAACCTTCGCCGCCGCCGAGCACCAGGGCCAGCAGCGGGACAGCCGTGTTCCCGGCGGGACTCGACGCCCGTACGTCCGCCGAACCGACCAGCGCTGCCGCACCGAACCCGAGCACGATCGTCATCAGGTAGAAACTGCCGATGAGGCCGATCGACCAGACGACCGAGCGGCGCGCGGCGCGGGCGGTGGGCACGGTGTAGAAGCGCGACAGGATGTGGGGCAGTCCGGCCGTGCCGAGCACCAGGGCCAGCCCGAGGCTGATGAAGTCGAATCGGGCGGTCCAGCTGCCGCCGTACTTGAGTCCGGGCGAGAGGAACTTCAGTCCGTGGCCGCTCCGCTCGGCGGCGGAGGTGAGCAGCGCGTTGACGTTGCCGTGGAAATGGACCAGAACGAGCACGGTGAGCACAGTCGCGCCCACGATCAGCAGGACGGCCTTGACGATCTGGATCCAGGTCGTGGCGCGCATCCCTCCGAGGGACACATAGATCACCATGAGCGCCCCGACCCCGATGACGGTCCAGGAGCGGGCGGCATTGCTCGTACCGCCGAGCAGCAGGGCGACCAGACTGCCCGCACCCACCATCTGCGCCACCAGGTACAGCACGGAGACGGTGACGGAGGAGGTGCCCGCCGCGATCCGTACCGGGCGTTCCGACATCCGCGCGGCCACCACGTCGGCGAGGGTGAATCGGCCGCAGTTACGGACGAGTTCGGCCACCAGCAGCAGGACGACGAGCCAGGCGACGAGGAAGCCGACCGAGTACAGCATGCCGTCGTATCCGAACAGCGCGATCAGGCCGGAGATACCGAGAAAGGATGCGGCCGACATGTAGTCACCGGCGATCGCGAAACCATTCTCCATGGGGGAGAACAACCGACCGCCGGCATAGAACTCCTCCGCCGAGCCGTGCCGGTTGCGGCTCACCCAGGTGGTGATGGCGAGCGTCACGGCGATGAATGCGCTGAACAGGAGCAATGTCAGGGTCTGGTGATTCCCCATCAACGCCCGATCCCCCGCGTCATCTCCTGAGTCTCCCACCGCAGATCGAGCGCGGTCTGGTCCCTGCACAGCCGCGCATGACGTGTGTACGCCCCGGTGAGCAGGAACGTGGTGAGGAACTGCCCGAGTCCCGCGACCATCGCCACGTTCACGGCCCCGGCAACCGGACGGGCCATCAGCCCGGGAGCGGTGACTGCCGTGACAACGTAGGCGAGGTACCAGATGACAAAGGCCAGGGTGGCGGGGCCGACGAACCGCCGGTACCGACGACGTACTTCCTGGAAGGCCGCGCTGCGCTGCACCTCCAGATAGATGTCGGCCGCACTGTGGCCGCGCTGCGGGGTCACGGGCCCGGGCGGCCCGACGGATACGAAACCCCCCGCACCGTCCAGCTCGCCCCATCCGGAGGCCAGAGCGTCGTACCACGGGTCGTCGACTCGCATCGCTGCAGCATCGCACCCTGCTTCCTTCTCCACCGAACAACTCCCCTTTTCCACGGACCACTTCGGCCGCGCACCCAAGAATGGGCAGATCAGGAAGCTCCCGGGCACTTCATTCGCCGCTCTTCACCTCTTCAGGTGAAGGCTGTCCCGGGCGGGTGTGCGAGACCCCGAACGTACGCATAGCGCACGGCCTGCGCTCTGTCGCGCACGCCGGCCTTGGCGAAGAGATTGTTGATGTGGCTCTTCACCGTGGCCTGCGAGATGTGCAGCTTGCGGGCGATCTCCCGGTTGGACAGGCCCTCGGCGATGAGAACGAGTACTTCCGCCTCGCGGGGCGTGAGACCGTCGGGCAGTCGCGACTCGTCAGGCACCGGCCCGGCGGGGGCCGGTGCTGTGGTGACCCGCTCCAGCAGCCGGCGCTGCACCATGGGCGAGAGCCCGGCCTCGCCCGACAGCACTGCCTGGATGGCCCGCACGATCTCGTCGCCCCCTGCGTCCTTGGTGAGGTAGCCGCGGGCCCCCGCCTGCAGCGCGGGGAAGAGCGAGTCGTCGTCCGCGAACGTCGTCAGGACCACTACCTGTGTGCCCGGATACTCCGTGCGGATGCGCCGTGTTGCCTCCACCCCGTCGCAGCGCGGCATCCGAAGATCCATCAGAACCACATCGGGTGCCCGCTCGGCGACGAGCGCCACGGCCTCGTCCCCGTCCCTCGCCGATCCCACCACCTCGATTCCGGGCAACAGCCCCAGCAGCATCACGATTCCCTCGCGCACCACCGACTGATCGTCGGCGACCACGACCCGCGCGTTCACGCGGGCACCCGCAGACTCACCACGAACCCCTCCTCGCCCGGGCCTGCCTCCAACGTCCCGCCGAGCAGCTCGGCGCGCTCCTTCATTCCCAGCAGACCGTATCCGGAGCCGCTGACAGCGAGCTCGTCCACGGGTCGTCGGCCACCCCGGTCCCTGACCTCCAGGGCGACTTCGCCCGGCAGATACTCCAGCCGTACGAGAACGGTGGCCCCCGGCGCATGCTTGCGCACATTGGTCAGCGCCTCCTGCGCCACCCGCCGGACCGCCTGCGAGGCGTCCGCCGTCAGCGGCCGCTGCTCCCCGGCCACGGTCACCGCGCCCGGCTCCGCAGTCACCAGCTGCCTCAGGAAGTCCTCCACCGGCGCGACCTCACCCCGGAGCGCGGAGAGCGCCTGCCGGGTCTCGGCCAGCCCCTCGCACGCCATCGAACGGGCCGCCACCACTCGCTCCAGGACCTGATCCCGGAACTCCCCGGAAGGCTCTCGTGCGATGAGCAGCCGCGCCGCCTCCAGGTGCACCAGCTGCGCGGAGAGACTGTGCGCGAGCACATCGTGTATCTCCCGAACGATCCTGGAGCGCTCGTTCAGCGCAGCCGATTCCGCTTCCGCCGCCCTCGCCGCCCGCTCCTGCGCCAGAAGCCGCAGGGCGCTGCCACGTGCCTCGGCATCCAGCCGGAGCACATATCCCGCAAGGCAGAGGCCCCCCGTGGTCAGCGCCGTCGTCATCCACCCCTCGGTGTTGACAGCGGCGTACGCGGCGAGCGCGACGGCCGTGGCAGGAACGGCCGCCGAGAGCGGCAACCGCTCCAGTGCGGTCACCGCGCAGCCGCACCACAGGACCAGGGCCGGCACACCGGCACCGGCCTGCTGTGCCCCGAAGGCGGCCGCCATCAGCAACGCCATGAGCCCGAGGGAGGGCCACAGCCGGTGTTCCAGACTGGTCCGGTAGAACGCCCATGCGGTCCAGGCGCAGCCCAGTACGCCCAGCAGTCCGACCGCGACTTCCCAGGGGCCGAAGTTCCCGGCGGTGACGCTGCCCCAGAGCACGAGGGCCAGCAGGAGCGCGCGAACAGACCAGGCAATGACCGCCCGTGGGCGCTTGCGCCCCTGCCGGGAGAGTGCCTCCCGGGACGGCCAGCTCGTCCAGGTAGCGCGTGTCACACCCGGTCCTTCCACACCGGCTGCGACGACAGGCCACCGACAGCATCACCGTATGCCGGGCTTATCCCCACGGACCGCCTGGTCAGCGCACCGCTGCGCGCGAGCAGCGTCAGCCGTGCCGAGCACTGGCGGACCACGACGAGCGCGATGACGGCAATGATCACCAGGACGTTGATGAGCCCTGACATGGCGGCCTCCGAGGTGCGGAAAGGTTCAACACCTTCGACGCTACGGACTATGTCAGGTCAGAGGATCGGCTCAGGGATTGATCGTAGGTGGAGACGCCGTCTCCACCCGTGGGTGGAGACGGCGTCCGCTGGTCACGCGTCGATGCGCGAGCGGTCCAGTGTGGCCGCCGAGCTGGTGATGAATTCCTTGCGGGGCGCGACCTCGTTGCCCATCAGCAGATCGAAGACCTGCTCGGAGGATTCGAGGTCGCCGATGTTGATCCGCCGCAGTGTGCGGTGGCGCGGATCCATCGTGGTCTCGGCCAGCTGGTCGGCGTCCATCTCGCCCAGCCCCTTGTACCGCTGGATCGAGTCCTTGTACCGGACGTTCTTGCGCCGCAGCTCCAGCAGCGTCTGGCGCAGCTCACCGTCGGAGTACGTGTAGATGTACTTGTCCTGGCCCTTCTTCGGCTGGACCAGCTCGATCCGGTGGAGCGGGGGCACGGCAGCGAAGACGCGTCCCGCTTCGACCATGGGCCGCATGTACCGCTGGAAGAGCGTGAGCAGCAGGATGCGGATGTGCGCGCCGTCGACATCGGCGTCCACCAGGAGGACGATCTTGCCGTAGCGGGCGGCGTCGATGTCGAAGGTCCGCCCGGACCCGGCCCCTATGACCTGGATGATCGCGCCGCACTCGGCGTTCTTCAGCATGTCCGAGACGGATGCCTTCTGGACGTTGAGGATCTTGCCCCGGATCGGCAGCAGTGCTTGGAACTCACTGTTCCGGGCGAGCTTGGCCGTGCCGAGCGCGGAGTCCCCCTCCACGATGAAGAGCTCGCTGCGGTCCACGTCGTCGCTGCGGCAGTCCGCGAGCTTGGCGGGCAGCGAGGAGGACTCCAGCGCCGTCTTGCGACGCTGCGCGTCCTTGTGCTGCCGGGCCGCGATGCGGGTGCGCGCGGCGGCGACCGCCTTGTCCAGGACCGCCCTGGCCTGCGCCTTGGCATCACGCTTGGTGGAGGTGAGGAATGCCTTGAGCTCCTTGGCGACGACATTGGCGACGATCCGGTTGGCCGCCGAGGTGCCGAGGACCTCCTTGGTCTGGCCCTCGAACTGCGGCTCCGCCAGCCGTACGGTGACGACTGCGGTGAGGCCCTCCAGGGCGTCGTCCTTGACGATGTCGTCCTCGGCGACCCGCAGGAGCTTCGCGGAGCGGAGCACCTCGTTGACCGTCTTGGTCACGGAGCGTTCGAACCCGGTCACGTGGGTGCCGCCCTTGGGGGTGGCAATGATGTTGACGAAGGACTTGAGGTTGGTGTCGTATCCCGTGCCCCAGCGCATGGCGATATCGACAGCCAGCTCACGCGTGACCTCGGTCGCCGTCATGTGCCCGCGCTCGTCCAGGACCGGCACGGTCTCCTTGAAGGTGCCCTGCCCGGTCAGCCGCAGCACGTCACAGACGGCCTTGTCCTGGGCGAGGTAGTCGCAGAATTCACTGATTCCGCCGTCGAAGCGGAACGTCTCCTCGGTCTCGCCCGCACCGTCGAGACCACGTTCGTCGCGTACGACGATCGTGAGTCCGGGGACGAGGAATGCCGTCTGCCGGGCCCGCTGGTACAGCGTCTCCAGGCTGAGCTTGGCGTCCTTGAGGAAGATCTGCCGGTCGGCCCAGTAGCGCACCCTGGTGCCGGTGCGCGTCTTCGGGACTCGCTTCCCCTTGCGGAGGCCGTTGGCCGGGTCGAACGGGCTGTCCGGCCCCTGCTCGGTGAAGATGCCCGGCACTCCGCGCCGGAAGCTGATCGAGTGGGTCGCGCTGTTGCGGTCGACCTCGACGTCGAGGCGGGCCGAGAGCGCGTTGACCACGGAGGCGCCCACACCGTGCAGACCACCGGACGCGGCGTACGAGCCGCCGCCGAACTTGCCGCCGGCATGCAGCTTGGTCATGACGACCTCGACCCCGGACAGTCCGGTCTTGGGCTCCACGTCGACGGGGATGCCCCGGCCGTTGTCCCGGACCTCGACGGAGTTGTCCTCGTGGAGGACGACCTCGATGTGGTCGCAGTAACCGCCGAGGGCCTCGTCGACGGAGTTGTCGATGATCTCCCAGAGGCAGTGCATGAGGCCACGGCTGTCGGTCGACCCGATGTACATCCCGGGGCGCTTGCGAACCGCCTCAAGCCCCTCAAGTACGAGAAGGTGCCGCGCGGTGTAGTTGGAGCCGTCTCGGTCTGCTCCGGTCAGCAGCGCAGTGGACGGCACGGACGTATCGGCGGTCACGCGGTTCGCTCCTCGCTGAATTTCATTTGGGGTCCAGGTGGGTAACGGGCTCGGCTTCGGTTGCCGCTGAGAGCGTACCGAGGCCTGGTAGAGCGGTTGTACCGCCGCCCTCGGGGAATGCTCACACTAGACCAGCCTCGCATACGCGTTCGATCCCTCGTGGGAGTGACGCGCACATCACGTTCCCTTCGAGGCATGAACCATTTAGGCTCCGGGCACGTCCTCATGAACAAACCGGCAAGCCGGCCGGACGGACCGACCCACCCATACAAGCAACGCGAAACCGTAGCGCTACGCAATACGGCACATTCGCCGCCAACCGGCAACAGACAGCCATCTTGAGAAGAAGTTTCGAAGAAAAGCCACGAGCGGGAACGTTTTCGGCCTGGTTGGATGTTGACCCTGGTACGACAGCTCGTCGAGCTAGAGAAGAGGCGACGTGACTACTGTTCTGACCCCCGCGAGCCCGCTGACCGCAGCAGACCGCTGTGACCGTTGCGGCGCCCAGGCATATCTGCGCGTCGTCCTGATCAGCGGCGGTGAACTGCTCTTCTGCGCCCACCACGGTCGCAAGTTCGAGCCGGAACTCAAGAAGATCGCCGCGGAGATACAGGATGAGACGGACCGACTGACGGCCGTGCAGGCCAATGCCGTCGAAGAGGAACAACACTGACACCTCGCATCCACGACGAGCCAGGGTCCGGCTCCGTACCGGCCGACGGGCGGCTCCCCCACCGAGGGGGGAACCGCCCGTTCTCGTACCTTCGGAGCGACGCCGGTCAGCTACTGGCTGCCATCCAGCCCGCCGCCGCGGAGATCCTCGTGTAGACGCCGGGGCGCCCCGCGACCCCACAGCCATTCCCCCAGGACACCAGGCCGATGAGCCGCCCACCGGCCACCAGTGGCCCTCCGCTGTCCCCCTGGCATGCATCGCGCCCGCCCTGCTGTTCGCCCGCGCAGAGCATCGTCGAGGCCTCGTACGCGGCGCCTCTGTCGCCGGGGTAGGCCCGTCGGCACGTGCTGTCCGGCAGAACCTTCACCTGGGCGGAGCGGAGCGACGTCACGTAGTCACCGTTCCCGGAGACGTCTCCCCAGCCGTAGACGAGGGCTGCGCTACCCGGCTCATCAGCCCGGTCACCGGCTGTGGCCATCGGGATCACGCTCTCCCCGGGGAGCGCATCGGCCAGCGTGAGCACCGCCAGATCGCCGGAGTTGGTGGTGGGGTCGTACCCCGGGTTGATCCACGTCTCCTTGACCGCGACCTCCCGGCCGCCGGAGCCGGTCAGCTCATCCCGCCCGGCAATGATCCGCAGGTCGCGCACCTGGCCCACATCGGCGCCGAGCGCCTCCCGGCTCAGACAGTGGGCGGCGGTCAGCACCTTCGTCGGCTCTACCTGCACGGCACCGCAGAACTGGCCCGCACGGGTACCTCCGAATCGGTTACGGCTGGACAGCGCCACGACCCACGGGCTGTCCTTGACATGCGCCGGCTGCCCACCGATGACAATGCTGTCGGCAGCCGCCGGAACCGGGGACCCGAGCGGTATCACAGCTGCCGCGGCAACCAGGGCGAGTGGCCCGGTCATGGCGCGGACGACGGTACGGGACATGCGTACTCCTGACTCTGCGGTGGATCATGCCCACTCAGAGTCATCCACCATGTCGGCAACCGCACCCGCACATGCGCCGAGGGCCCGGTTCCTCGGAACCGGGCCCTCGGTCGTCCTACTGCCTCGACTCAGTCGAGGTAGTCGCGCAGCACCTGCGAACGCGACGGGTGACGCAGCTTCGACATGGTCTTCGACTCGATCTGACGGATGCGCTCACGCGTCACGCCGTAGACCTTGCCGATCTCGTCGAGGGTCTTCGGCTGACCGTCGGTGAGGCCGAAGCGCATCGAGACCACGCCGGCCTCACGCTCGGAGAGGGTGTCGAGCACCGAGTGCAGCTGCTCCTGAAGGAGCGTGAAGCTGACCGCGTCGGCCGGGACGACCGCCTCGGAGTCCTCGATCAGGTCACCGAACTCACTGTCCCCGTCCTCACCCAGCGGCGTATGGAGGGAGATCGGCTCACGACCGTACTTCTGGACCTCGATGACCTTCTCGGGGGTCATGTCGAGCTCCTTGGCCAGCTCCTCCGGGGTGGGCTCACGGCCCAGGTCCTGGAGCATCTGACGCTGCACACGCGCAAGCTTGTTGATGACCTCGACCATGTGCACCGGGATACGGATGGTGCGGGCCTGGTCGGCCATGGCGCGGGTGATCGCCTGACGGATCCACCAGGTGGCGTACGTGGAGAACTTGTAGCCCTTGGTGTAGTCGAACTTTTCGACCGCGCGGATCAGACCGAGGTTGCCCTCCTGGATCAGGTCCAGGAAGAGCATGCCGCGGCCGGTGTAACGCTTGGCCAGCGAGACCACGAGGCGGAGGTTGGCCTCCAGCAGGTGGTTCTTGGCGCGGCGCCCGTCCTCGGCGATGATCTCCAGCTCGCGCTTGAGCTTCGGCGCGAGCTTGTCGGAGTTCGCCAGCTTGTCCTCGGCGAAGAGGCCCGCTTCGATGCGCTTGGCGAGCTCGACCTCCTGCTCGGCGTTGAGGAGCGGGACCTTGCCGATCTGCTTCAGGTAGTCCTTGACCGGGTCGGCCGTGGCACCCGCGACGGCGACCTGCTGCGCGGGCGCGTCGTCCTCGTCGTCGTCGGAGAGGACGAATCCCTTGTTCTCGCCCTCGCCCTCCTCCTCGTCGCCCTTGCCGACCTGTACTTCCTCGACAGCCTCGTCGCCGTCGAGAAGCTCGTCGGCGTCCTTCTTACCGGCCTTCTTCGTTGCAGTCTTCTTGGCCACCGTCTTCTTCACGGCGGTCTTCTTGGCAGCTGCCTTCTTGGCTGCCACCTTCTTCGCAGGGCTGGCCGCGGCAGCGTCGTCGGCCACCACGTCCACGGTCTCGGCCGACGTGGCGGCGGTGGCCGCGACGGTCCTCGTCACGGTCGTCTTGGCCGCGACAGTCTTGGTGGCGGTGCGCTTGACCGGGCTCTTCGCTGCGACGCTCTTGCGGGCGCGCTTCGGCGACTCCGCGGCACTGACCATCAGCGTCACACCCTCTTCCTCGAGGATCTGATTGAGGCTGCGCAGAACATTCTTCCACTGGGTTGGCGGAATCTGGTCAGCCTCGAAGGCCCGACGCACGTCATCGCCGGCGATCTGCCCATCAGCCTTTCCCCGCTCGATGAGCGCCATCACAGACTCGGACTCGGCGATCTCCGGCGGGAGCGTACGGGATGTGCTGGCCGACACGAACAACCTCTCGGAACGATGGAAAACGGCTTCCGGTCCGGCCCGGGAGAGGGCTGGAACCGACGACCGCCGGGCTGGGAATGTACCGACGGCGCGGGTTTGGCCTCAGAACTGCACAGCGCCGTCATTGGCTGCTGTATTCCTTCCGCGGCGGTCACCTCTTAAGTCATCGCACCGCCTCAAGGAGTGTTACGCCCAATCCGCGTGGCCCGAGTCACACCCCATTTACGGCGAACGCGACCAAGAGCGACATCTTTCAACAATTGAGCCGCCGGACCGCGACGGTCCGGCGACACATGGTTCGTACACCCTGGCCGTATCGCGGTCAGTGCTCGCGCGGCGCCGGCACCACCCGCTCCACCTCGGGGTGAACGACGAGCAATTGACGCATGGCCGCCTCGGCACCCGCCGCGTCGCCGGTCGCGAGGGCGTCGACGATCCGGACGTGGTGGCCGAGGGACGCCTCGCCGGGGCGGTCACAGCCGGTGACCGGACCACCCGAGACCTGGAGGGCGGCGGAGACGATGCCGGAGAGATGTTCGAGCATGCGGTTGCCGGCAGCCTGGATCAGCAGGGAATGAAATTCGGCGTCGGCCCGCGAGTAAGTGATCACGTCGCCCTGCGCGAGCGCATGCCCCATGATCTCGATCATGTCACCGAGCCGCTGCTGAAGATCCTCCCGGCCGTGACCGGCGGCGAGGCGAGCGGCGAGCGGCTCGATCGTCCAGCGGAGCTCACCCAGCTCACGCCGCTGATCGTCGCGCTGCGGACCGAAGGCTCGCCATTCGATGATGTCGGGATCCAGCAGATTCCAGTCGCTGACCGGACGGACCCGGGTACCCACATTGGGCCGGGCACTGACCAGGCCCTTGGCCTCAAGAACGCGCAGAGACTCACGTACGACGGTGCGGGAGACCTCGAAGCGCTGGCCGATCTCCTCCGGCACGAGCGGGCGATCGGCACCCAGATCACCGGAGACGATCATCTGACCGAGCTGCTGAACGAGCTGTCCGTGGAGGCCACGGCCGCGGCTGGCCGAACCCCGCCGGCCCGCTCGCCCCAGCTCTGCATCGGTGCCGTCCCACGAACGGACGGCGGCGCGCTCGCCGGCCGGCGCCTCCGTGTAGGGGTAGCGATCGAGTTCACCCGAGCCGGCGAGGCCGGAATCGACGGAGCGGGCGGCGGTCATCATGGTGTGCGCAAGGGTACTCACGCATCCTTTGTCGGCGCGGCTCGCCCGCCCCTTGAGGTCTTTGGTGAAAAGCACACGAAAGGGTGATCGGCGCCCACCCCCCAATTGACGCCTTATCTGTATAAAACGGGCACCTTCAAGGGAGTTGCAGGCCTCGTGACCGGGTGGCCGCGCTCCGTGATCACCAACGGACCCTGCCGCGAAGGCTGGTGAATCCATACGCGCAGATGAGGACCGAGAGCAACAACGCCAGCGCCGCCCCCACGGGGTGCACGACCACGCGCACCCCCGTCACCACCCAGGAGTCCATCCCGTCCGGCCACTGTACCCAAGCCAGTTCGCGGAGCCTGCTGGGAAGCTCGAGTACCGAGTGACCGGCCGGCCCCGACAGCACTCTTCGGACAAGCGGAACGACAAACGCGGGCACAGCGAGCACTGCGGTGACTCCGGCGGCGGTCACTCGGAAGATTCCGGCGGCCAGCAGACCCGCCCAGGCGCAGCCCACGTTCAGGCCCACCCAACTCATCGCGAGAAAAGCCGTATTCGGCGGAACGCTGACCAAGTCGCCTCCGTACACGAGACGGAGTGCCTCGGCGGAGGCCGCCACCACGATCAGAGCGAGGAGCAGCGCGACACCCGCGGAGACCGCCAGCTTGGCCAGGAGCAGACCGAGGCGGCGGGGGACGGTGCCGCGGCCCGCCGCAAGCGCGGGGTAGCGGAACTCGTCACCGAAGGAGAGCGCGCCGAGCAGTCCGGCGCCGGCAGCAGCAGGCGGCAGGGGCAGCGCCGTGGGCCAAGCTGCGAGCAGGTTCGGCAGCGGGGCGTGGCCGGTGCGGGCGAGAAAAAGGGAGAGTCCGACCGAGACGACCAGAACGGCCGCCATGATCAACGTCGTTGTCCTGACGCCGAAGAGACGGCGCAGTTCGTAGCGGAGCGGCCGGTGTGGAGCACGAGCCGGCCGCCGGCGGATCGACGGTGCGCGCTCCTGACCCGGGACGAGCGATGCCGTTTGCGGCACAGCTTCCGGCTCGGGGGCAGTCGGCTCTGGTTGCGCCGGTGCCGCCTCCGGGCCCGACGCGAGTGACGCCCGCCCGGGCGATGAGGCCTCCGCTTCGGACGCGCTGGCCGTCGCGGGGCCGGTGTCGGCGATCTCGTCGGCGAGTTGGTGAACGGGAACACCGTGACGGAATGCCGTGTCGCCGATCTCCGCACACGTGCTGCCGTACACCGAGAGGCGGCTGCCCGCTTCGATGACCACCTCGACGGAACGCCGGGCCGCGCGCGCCTCACGGTTCACGACTGCGGCGAGCCGTGCGGCGTGCGGAGTCCGTACTGCGACGCGGGGGCGCAGACGGGTACGCGAGAAGTCGATGACGGTCTGGTCGGAGACCAGCCGGCCGGCGTCGACGGTGACCACATGGTCGGCCGCCCGCGCCGCCTCCTTGGGGTCACTGGTGGTGTAGAGGACCGTTCCTCCCTGCGCGGCATGGGCACGCAGGAACCCGTGCAACCAAGCTTTCTCCCGTGGCGAGAGGCCCTCTCCGGGATCGTCGAGGATCAGCGCATGGGGGTCTCCGAGCAGCGCCGACGCGAGGCCCAGCCTGCGGTCCATGCCGAGCGAGAGCGCTCCGATGCGCTGGTCGCCGAGCCCGGCGAGGCCGACGGTGTCGAGCAGTTCGTCAGCCCGGGAGGCGGGCACCCCTGCTGCGGCGCTGAGCATGCGGAGCTGGCCACGGACGGTGCGGACGGGATGGCCGGGCACGTCCCCGAGGAGCACTCCTACTTCACGGGCGGGATGCGGGATACGGTGCAGCGGCCTGCCACGGAAGTAGGTGACACCGCGACCCGTCTCGATTTCGAGCATCAGGCGGAGGGCTGTGGTCTTGCCGGAACCGGGGGCGCCAAGGAGTGCCGTGACGCGGCCGGGTCCGGCTTCGAAGGTGAGGTCGTCCACGGCGGGCGGACGGCAGCGGTGGGGGGCGCTGGTGAGTCCGATGGCCTGAAGCATCGCTTCTCTCGCGGGAGGTGAGACCGCTCGGCGGCAGGGCGGATACCGCAGCACGATAACTCGGCATATCGGACTTTTAGCGCATCATCAATCCTGCGGGCGTTCCGCGAGGTCAGACCTCAGGCCTCAGCATCGGCGGGTTGAGCACGGTGGCCGCGCCGGCCCGGAAGAGCTGGGCGGGGCGACCACCCTGGCGGGTGGTCGTTCCGCCGGCAGGCACCAGGAAGCCGGGGGTGCCCGTCACCTTGCGATGGAAGTTCCGCGGGTCCAGAACCACCCCCCAGACCGCTTCGTACACCCGACGCAGCTCTCCGACCGTGAACGCAGGAGGACAGAAAGCGGTGGCCAGCGAGGAATACTCGATCTTGGAACGTGCCCGCTCGACGCCGTCGGCGAGGATCTGCGCATGATCGAAGGCGAGCGGGGCGGGCTGATCACCCTCGCGGCCGAAACCGCCCTCCGGCCCGAGCAGGTCCTCGACGGGTGCCCATCGTGCGCTGTTCGCGTCGCCGCCCGCGCGGGGAGCAGGCAGGTCGGGGGCGAGTGCGAGGTGAGCCACGCTGACGACCCGCATCCGGGGGTCTCGCCTGGGGTCGCCGTAGGTGGCGAGCTGTTCGAGATGGGCACCGTTGCCGACTGCCGGGGCCACCGGGTCCTGCGCGCACAGTCCGGTCTCCTCGACGAGCTCACGCGCCGCAGCGGCTCCGAGGTCCTCATCGGCTCTGACGAAGCCACCGGGAAGTGCCCACCTGCCCTGGAACGGGGACTCGCCGCGGCGAACCACCAGCGCACAGAGCGCATGACGGCGCACGGTGAGCACAACCAGGTCGACGGTGACAGCGAACGGCGGAAAGGTCGACGGGTCGTAGGGCGGCATGCCGTGATCATAGTCGTCTGCCTGACGATAAACACTCCCTTCGTCATGATCTTCATCCAGCCCGGCCCCGGAAACTGGTCGGCTCACCGCCCGCGCGATGCGAGTCGTTCTCCGGGGCACGCCACGGCAGCACCCCGGAGGCCGTTGCGTTCCGGTGCACAGACACTGCGCACCTGCGGCTCCCCTCGTCGCTCTTCTCGGTCTGTGCCCGCTCAACTCGATGCCCTGCGCCGCACCCCCGCTCCCCTGCCCGACACCGGGCGATCGGGATCCATGATCATCGGCCGCCCCGTGCCCGGCCGTGACCGTGGGCCCGCGGCTCACGGTCACGGTCACGGCGTCGCGCGACCGCCCTTGGCCGGGCCTGGCCGGGCTGTGTCTTGTTCCGCCTCACCGCCGACGGGCGTACCGTGCGAGGCCGGACGACTCGCTCGGCACGATGATGACCGCGCTCCTTCTGCTCGCTGCTCTCCCCGCGCAGGCAGCGGCGCAGAGCCTCCGGATCGAGTCCTTGGTTGCACGCCTGATGGAGCAGTTGAGCGAAGGTGTAGTCGGGGTCCACCCGGAGGGCCAGCCCCAATGCGACCCGGGCGCCCGGCTCGTCGCCTGTCGACCAGGAGACCCAGCCTGCCAGGGTGAGCGGCGCAGCAGCGTGCTCCTCGTACGGTCCGACGCAACGGCGTGAAAGCGCCTGCCACAGGCGCAGAGCGGATTGGGCGTCGGGCCCTTCCATCCATTCTGCGGCCTTGTCCCGGGTCTCCCGGTCCTGGAGACCGAGGATCACCGCGGCGGCCTCGTCATTGCTGATCAACGAGTCGTCCTGGCCGTCGGCCGCGGAGGGCGCGGTCGCCGGCGCCTCCCGGAGCCGTTTCATCAGGACGCGCGCGAGCCCGAGGGTCTCGCGCGCCACTTCCTTGCGCCCCTCCTCGTCGAGGATCCTCGGCACCAGTGCAGCGCCGGCCGAGTCGAGGGCCTGCGGTTGCTCTGCCACGATCGGGGTCCTCAGAGGCGCCAGTCTGGCTTCCATCTCCCTCAGAGACCCCCGGACCTGAATGCCCGCGTAAGCGGCGGCGGCCGCCATCACCGAAGTGCCCGGCAGGGACAAGCCGTTGCCCTCGCTCGGGCAACAGCGCGCGTCCGGACAGCAGTAGGACCAGTAGCGTCCGCCGGAGATGCAGAGCGCTTCGAGGACGGGTACATCGAGAGCCCCGCAGGCCGTGCGCAGACGCTGGGCCAGCGGCCGCAGCCGCTCCATCGTCTGGCCCGGGGTCTCCCCGTCGGCAGGATCCTGGCAGAGGAATACGACGATCGCATCAGGGTGCTCACCGCGTCGCTCGCTCCCCTTGACCAGGCACTCGGCAAGCTGCTCGGCGACGTGCGGCCATTCCTGCGGCGACTGCGGAATTCCGAGCCTGAGCCGCCCGCCGAAGCGGCCCCGGCCGCCGTGCAGAGCGACCATGACCACGCTGTCGTTCGGATAGAAGCCCATGAGATACGGCAGGGCATCGGCGAGTTCGGCGGGCCCGCGCAGAGTGATCCGCTGCTCTTCGGCCGGTCCGGTGGATTCGTTGCGCTTGTTCATTGCATGACCGTCCCGCAGGCAGCAGAAGTCCGCGACCCCCTGTGGATAAGTTGTCCACAGGGACGCGGGGTCGTTCGGTTGTCCCGGCCGGTCGTCCGGTGCGCCGCCAACAGTGCGGCCCGCGGGCGCGCCTGGTACGAGGCACGGACACGGACACGGACCCAGCCCGCACAGGTCGGTACGCCACCTGCCGGTGGGCTTGCAGCCGAGTCGGGCACGACCGATGAACTCGTCGGCGACCGCCAGCAGCAGGTCGCAGGTGTCGCGGCGGTAGCGGTAGAGCGCACTGAGATCGGCGCCCAGTGCGGCTTCCAGCCGCCGGACCGTCAACAGCCGACCAGGCGCAGGACCGTATCCACAATGACCTGTTCGGACAGCACTGCGCCCTGCTTCGTCGGCCTTCTGCGCATCGATGCGGCTCCGGAACCACACGTTCAGTCATGACCCGAGGCTTATGACAACACGATTGACGTGTGAAGGGGGCAGGGGTTTCATGGCCTGCCATCCGAGCTCTCCGGCCACCCTCCCCCGACAAGGCGGCGATCGTTGGTGATACCAGTGAAGAATGCAAGCGCCACGCCGAGCAGAAGCGCCCAGGCCCCCCAGGCCGCGATGCGGAAGTCCATAGGCGTCGTCGACAGCATCGTTCTCGCCGCGTCGAGCACCGCGGCCACCAGCAGTATCGGCATCGGACTCGGTCTGATGGCGAGCATCGTCGGCCTGCACCTACCAGCGATCATGCTGTTGGCCTTCCTGCCCGTGCTCGGCATAGCCGGCGGATACGGGCGGCTCAACCGTGTCGAACCCAACGCCGGCAGCAGCTACAAGTGGGTCGGCACCATCTTCAGCCCCTGGCTGGGCTTCCTGACCGGATGGGTCAACGTCGTCGGCACCATCGTGTTCATGGCCTACACCACCACGGTGACCGGCTCGGCGATCATCCAGCTCCTCGGACAGGCCACCGTCCACAGCGTCGCCGGCCTCTCCCTCGATCCGGACTCCACCCTCCAGTCCACTCTCCTCGGCATGGCCGTCCTGGTCGCCGCCGCACTGGTCGCCGTCCGCGGGCTCGACCTCGCGGCGCGTCTCCAGAAGTACCTGCTGATCTTCGAGTACGGCGTGCTGCTCGCCTTCTGCGTCTACGGCCTGTTCGCCGGGGACCAGCCGTTCTCTCTCCAGTGGTACAACCCCTTCGACATCCCCTCAGCCGAAGCCCTCGCCCAGGGCATGGTGCTCGCGGTCTTCTGCTACTGGGGCTTCGAGTCGGTCTTCAGCGTCGGCGAAGAGGTCAGTGACCCGCGGGACGCCTCTCGCGGCGGGTTCATCGCCCTGACCGTCATGCTGCTCCTCTTCCTGCTGGCCGGCACCGCCTTCCAGCGGGTCCTGCCGCTGGACGAACTGGCCGACAACGGCGCGCAAGGGCTCGCCTACTTCGGCATGAAGCTCGCCGAGCAGCCGCTGGCCGCACTGCCGCTCATCGCCCTCATGTTCTCCGCGGTAGCGTCGCTGCAGGCCGCAGTCATCCCCACCGCCCGCGGGATGTACGCGATGGGCCGCGACGGCGTCCTCGGCTCCGTCTGGACGCGCCTCCACCCCAAGCACGGGACGCCCGCCGTCGGCACCCTGCTGATCACCGGCATCGCCCTGGTCCTCGCCGCGATGGCGCTGGTCATCCCCACCGTCAATGACTTGATCTTCGCCGCCGTCAACGCGATCGGCATCGTCGTCGCCCTCTACTACGCCCTCACCGCCCTGGCCGCCGCGGTGCGCTTCCGCCACCTGCTGCGCACCTCACCACTGGAGGCCCAGCGCGCGGTCGTCGCACCGGTGCTGGGCGCGCTCGCGCTGCTCGCCACCGGCGGCTACCTCGCCTGGACCTTCTATCGCTCCACCGATCACTTCGAAGTCTCCGCCGACAACGGCTGGTTCGCACTGCTCGTCCCGGTGCTGATGATCGGCTCCGGCCTGCTGGCCGCCGCGTGGGCCCGCTGGCATCGCCGGTCGCCCTATTTCATCCGTACCCGCGACGCCGCCGCTGACAGCGAACCGATCAGCGCCCTGCCGGCGCGCGGCACGGACCGCTGACCCAACAGGCCGCCGGCACCCGGCGCGACGAGGGCATCGGCTTCCTCCTTGACAGCGGCAAGCTCGCGGTCGTCCGGCACGTCACCGACGCGGTGGTCGTGCTCAAGGGCGGAAGGACCGCCGAATCCGGTCCCGCAATACCCGTCCTGACCAACCTCAGCATCCCTGCACCCGCCTCCTGCTCGACTCCGTGCCCCGCGGCCCGGACGAGATCCGACCCGCATGTCCGAAGGCCACCGCGCGCCTACCCGACTCGTCTGATTCATCGCAAAGGACCGTCACATGACTGACCTCACCGACATCGCCTATCTGCCGGCCACCGAGGCTCTGCGCCGTTTCCGTGACCGCTCCCTGTCACCGGTCGAGCTGATGACCGCGGTCATCGCGCGCGCCGAAGCCGTCGAGCCGAAGGTCAACGCCCTTGCCGAGCGGACCTTCGAGGAGGCGCTCGCCGCCGCCCGCGAGGCCGAAGCCCGGTACGGGGGCAAGGGCGAGGCACCCCGCGCGCTGGAGGGTCTCGCCGTCGCGACGAAGGAGGAGCAGCCCATCGCGGGCCGCCGCATCACGGACGGCTCCCTGGCGTACCAGGACGAGATGGCCGAGCAGACGCACCCGGTGATCGAGCGGGTCCAGGCTGCCGGCGGCATCGTGCACGCCCGGACCACGACCCCGGAGTTCAGTTGCGCGGGGTACACGCAGTCACGGCTGTGGGGCGTCACCCGCAACCCATGGAACCTGGAGTTCACCCCGGGCGGCTCCTCGGGCGGCGCAGGCGCCGCGCTCGCGGCGGGTGAGGCAACGCTCGCGACCGGTTCCGACATCGGCGGCTCGATCCGCATCCCCGCTTCGTACACGGGCACGGTCGGCTTCAAGCCGCCGTACGGGCGCGTGCCGGCGATGACGCCGTTCAACCTCGACACGTACTGCCACGACGGCCCGATGGCGCGCACCGTCGGAGACTGCGCCCTGCTGGAGAACGTCATCGCGGGGCCCCACCCGTTGGACGCGGTCTCGCTGCGGCCGAAGCTCGTCCTCCCCGAGCGGTTCGAGGGCGCCGAAGGCCTGCGGGTGGCGCTTTCGGTCACCCTCGGGGATTGGCCGGTCGAACCCGAGGTCGAGGCCAACACCCGCGCGGTCGCGGAGGCGCTGCGTGCGGCCGGAGCCATTGTCGAGGAGGTGGAGGTCCCCATCATGCGGGCGGACGTGATGCGGGCAGCGATGATCCACTTCGGCTCCATCTTCGGCCCCTACATCGCGTCGGTCGCCGCCGAGCACGGCGACCAGCTCACCACGTACGCGCTCGACTTCGCCCGGCGGGCCTCCGAGGCCGTCCGCGAGCCCGGCAGCTTTCTCCAGGGCCTTGAGACCGAGGCTGCGGTGCAGACAACGCTCGGCGCCCTGCTCGACCGCTACGACGTCCTGCTGTGCCCGACGAGCGCCGTCCCAGCGCTCAAGGCGGACGACGACTACCTCTCGACCAAGGTTGTGATCAACGGCGTCGAGCTGGACTTCTACCTGGAATCCGCAATGACCACGGTGTTCAACATCGCCAGCCGCTGCCCGGTGCTGAGCGTGCCGTCCGGTTTCGCCTCGACCGGAGTACCGACGGGGGTGCAGGTCGTCGGACGCACCTACGACGACGCCACGGTGTTCCGCGCCGCAGCAGCGATCGAGGCCGTCCGCCCCTGGAACAGCGTCCCGGTCCTCTGACGTGACGTCTGCCACCGGTACAGGAAGCCGGCCTGTTGGGGCCACGGGCTCGACCAGGGCCGGAGCATCGCCTGAGGCAACAAGCTGATGAAAGACCAGAAAGGGCCTCCGGCGCAGATCGGAGGCCCTTCCGGAGGCACAGCCGGTAGCGGCGGACGAGCCGGACAGTACGCCGGGTACAGGACCGACCCGGGCGTGGCCCACCGCCGTTCATGGCAACGAGTTGGTGGCATGAACGGAACAGGCGACGTCAGCCCGCTGCGGCAAGGACCAGCGGCAGGATCTGTTCGCTGCCTGCCTGGCGGAGCAGGCGGGCAGCGACTGCGAGGGTCCAGCCGGAGTCGGTGTAGTCGTCCACGAGCAGGAGGGGACCGGGAGAGCCGGCCAGGGCATCGGCCAGGTCCGCAGGCACGGTGAAGGCGCCGGACAGCGTTCTGAGGCGTTGGGCGGAGTTGCTGCGGCGTGCCGCGTGCGCGCCGCTCGGCCCGGTGTGCGTCAACGTCCCCAGGAAGGGGAGGCGGCCGATGGACGCGATGCCTTCAGCGAGGGAGCCGACCAGTTGAGGCCGGGCCAAGGACGGTACAGCGACCACTCCTACCGGCCGGGCAGAGGCGTCCGGGACGTTCGGCGCCCAGCCCCCCGGGGAGCGCGCCCAGTCGGCGAGGACCGCCACCGCGGCCCGCAGGACATCGTCGGGGACCTGTCCATCGGGCGCGCTCTCCGCCAGCAGCGGGCGCAGTCGGTTGCCCCAGCCGATGTCCGAGAGCCGGCCCAGGGCACGCCCGGTGGAACACTGTTCCTTGGCCGGGATGCGCCCCTTGAGGTCGATGCCCAGTGCGGGCATCCCGGTCGGCCACATCCGGCGCGGCTCAACCTCCACCCCGGGGCGGTCCAGTTCCTTCGTCGCCCCCGTCAGCGTCTCCATCGAGACAGAGGGATCGGCCCAGGCGCCCGCGCAGTTGTCGCAGCGGCCACAGGTGGCGGCCCCTTCGTCGTCCAACTGCCGGCGCAGAAACTCCATCCGGCACTGGGATGTGCTCGCATAGTCGCGCATGGCCTGCTGCTCGGCCGCCCGCTGCTTGGCGACCCACGCGTAGCGTTCAGCCTCGTACACCCACTCGGCTCCCGTTGCCGTCCAGCCGCCCTTCACCCGCTTGACCGCGCCGTCGACATCCAGCACCTTCAGCATCGACTCCAGCCGGCTGCGCCGAAGGTCCACCGCCGCCTCCAGGGCCGGCACGGACAGCGGCCGCCCCGCACCGGCGAGGGCCGAGAGTGTCTGACGAACCTGCGCCTCAGGAGGGAAGGCGGTATCGGCGAAGTAGCGCCAGATGGCCTCGTCCTCCTTGCCCGGCAGCAGCAGCACATCGGCGTGGGCCACGCCGCGGCCTGCACGCCCCACCTGCTGGTAGTAGGCGATCGGCGAGGAGGGCGAACCCATGTGCACCACGAACCCCAGGTCCGGCTTGTCGTAGCCCATGCCCAGCGCCGAGGTCGCAACCAGTGCCTTCACTCGGTTCTCCTGCAGGTCGACCTCGGCCTGCAGCCGGTCGGCGTTCTCCGTCTTCCCCGTGTATGAGGCCACGCGGAAGCCGCGCTGCCGCAGAAAGGCGGTGGCCTCCTCGGCCGCGGCGACGGTGAGGGTGTAGATGATCCCCGAGCCCTGCAGGTCGTCCAGATGCTCAGCAAGCCAGGCCAGGCGGTGCGCGGCATCCGGCAGCTGCACCACACCCAGCCGAAGGCTTTCCCTCTCCAGCGGGCCGCGGAGCACCAGGGCCTCGCCGGCACCGGTGCCCAGCTGTTCGGCCACGTCCGCGGTCACGCGCGCGTTGGCGGTCGCCGTCGTGGCGAGTACCGGCACGCCTGCGGGCAGCTCGGCCAGCATCGCCCGCAGCCGCCGGTAGTCGGGCCGGAAGTCGTGGCCCCAGTCGGAAATACAGTGCGCCTCGTCGACCACCAGCAGACCGGTCGTGGCCGCAAGCTTCGGCAGCACCTGATCGCGAAAATCCACAGAATTCAGACGTTCCGGGCTTACAAGGAGAACGTCGGTCTCGCCGCGCTCCACCTCCCCGTAGATCGTCTCCCACTCTTCCGGATTGGCCGAGTTGATGGTGCGCGCGTGGATACCGGCCCGCGCCGCCGACTCGACCTGGTTGCGCATCAGCGCCAGCAGCGGCGAGATGATCACCGTGGGACCCGAGCCACGACGCCGCAGCAGAGCGGTGGCCACGAAATACACCGCCGACTTGCCCCAGCCGGTGCGCTGCACCACCAGCGCCCGCCGGCGCTCCTCCACAAGAGCCGCCACCGCCTGCCACTGGTCCTCCCGCAGCTGCGCCGAACCCCCCGGGGCACCGACCAGCTCGGCGAGGATTGCATCCGCTTCAGTACGCAGCTCCAGGTTGTCCATGCCCCCCATGCAACCCGATAGCACTGACAATCAGCGAATCCACCCGACGTGGCAAAAGGCTCACCAAGGGTGCTCCTGCCACGCACGGATGGGGGTGTTGGGGGGGGGGGGGGGGGGGCCCGCCCCCCCCCCCCCCCGGGGGGGTATAAAAAAAAGGGCCCCCCCCACCGGGTGTGAAGGGGGGATGGGGGGGAGGGGGGGGTAGGTGTGG
>NZ_JBLVKW010000004.1:214816-298511 GCF_048270745.1 Streptomyces sp. NPDC056231
CACCACCTCCCCGCCCCAGCCCCCGGGGGGGGGGGCCCCCCCCCCCCCCCCCCCCCCCCCCCGGGGGGGGGGGGGGGGGGGCCCCCCCCCCCCCCCCCCAACACCCCCAATCGGCACATTTGCGCAGGTCGGGGCCCCAAATCCGGCTGGAATTCGACTGCCCTCCCAGTCCCGCAGCCCCGAACGACTCAACAATCCCGACTTCCGGGACCAGGTCCTACCCCGCCTCTGCCGCCGCCACCGTGCTGCTCGTGGTCGACGAGGCGCACCACATCTCCGACTGCAGCCACGACTTCCGGCCCGGCTGCCGACGGCTGCGCACCATGTTCGCCGATCTGCCCGTCCGCGCTCGACATGGGATGCGACAAACCCGACCTCGGCTTGGTCGCGCACCTCGGCTCTCCCTCCTCGCTCATCGCCTACTACCGGCAGGTGGGCCGCGCGGGCCGGGGCGTCGAGCACGCCGAGGTGCTGCTGCTCCCGGACCAGGAGGACGAGGCGATCGGAACAGAGCAGCTGATGCGCAAGGCCGACGCTGAGGGGGGTGTTTCCGCTGGTCCTCGCCGTTCAGGCGTGACAGGGGCGTCATCCGCCCACGGTTTGGGCAGGGATATCCCTGTCATTCCGGCCGATTTCCATCAGCCGTGCCAATTGCTCGTTGCCGCCTGCCGATACGCCAGGAAGAATTGAGCTCGCTCCCCGCAGCCTTTCGCGGCCCGGAAGGGCTGTGCCGCGGTGCGCCCCACCCAACCCTGCCCGCACCGTGGGCGCGTATGCGAAGGGAGGATCGTGACCTTCGGATTCGCTCCGTCCGCAGCCACTTCGATGTCGGCGTCCTCGGTGTCCGCCGACTCCGCCAACCGCCTTGCCAGAATGCTCGAACCGGCCGAGTGGGCCGCCGCGGGCATACCGTTGCTGCGCAGCCCGCGCGAGGTGGTCAGCGGCCTGCATACCCGGCACCGGCCGACCCCGCAGACTGCTGTCGTCGCCGTACTCGACCATGAGGAACGCCTCACGGCCAGCGCCTCGTTCGCCCGTCGCTCCGTCTCCGCGGACGGCTGGGAGTTCCGGAACGCACTGCTGGCGCATTTGCGCCGGGTCATCCCGCACGATCTGCGTCGCCGCACTCCCGTCCGCACCGCGGTGCTGCTCTACTGCCGCGAGGGTGACGAGCGCTGGACGGAGGAGGACGGGGCGTGGATGTGGGGTCTGCGGGATGCCTGCACGCTGCACGGCCTGCGGTGCGGCGCGTACATCACGCTGACGCGTGGCGGGTGGCAGGTGCTGGGCGAGGGCCGGGGCGGACGCCGGCCCAACTCCGTATCGACGCCTGCGGCTCTCTCCGACACCGTTGCCGAGCATGATCCGTTCCCGCTGCGCACCGGCGGCGGTGCGGCGGAGGCACTACGACGTACCGCGGCCCGCTGACCCGGGTCGTGGGCCCGGCCGCCCCGTCGGGCAGCCGGGTCACCACGGCCGTGCGCGTCGTCCGGCTCAGACGCCGGCGCCGAGCACGGCATTGACCCGCTGCGGGTCACCGCAGACGACCAGCAAGGCTCCGGCACGCTCCCTCGCGAGAGGCAGCACGCGGTCAGTGGCGTCATCGACGTCACCGTTGACCGCGACGATCACCACGGGGCGGGCCTTCACCCGGTCCGCGGCCACGGCACCGGCGAAGAAGACGTCGTCGCCCGCATCGTGCTGGGCCCAGTAGGCGGCTTCTCCGAAGGAGAGTTCGTGCACCGCCCAAGGGTGCTGCTCACCGGTGGTGAGCACCAGGATGTCGCCCGGTGCGCGTCCGGAGTCGAGCAGCAGATCGACGGTCTCGTCCGTGGCGTCGAGCGCACTGCCGGCCGAGGCCGGGATCAGCTGGAACTGCGGCGCGGAACGAGTCTCCGACCGGGCCGCCTGAGGCTGACCGGAGGTGGGGTGCGGGCGCTGCGCCGGGGGCGCGGGCCTCGCGGGGCCAGGCCCCGGACGACCGGGGCGCGGCGTGGCCGCGGAACGCGGGCCGGGTACGGGACGGGGGGTCGGCGCGGTGCGGCCTGCGGCCGGAGTGACGCGGGGACCCTGGGCGCTCTCGTGAATCTGAGGCTCCTCGGGGATGAGAGGCATGGGTGGTTGTCTATCAAACGCCGGCGCAGAGAGCGTCGGCGGGTAGGCACAAATGCGCGATCAGAAGTCGAAGCCGAGTTGGCCCCCGCTTTCCAGTGCAGCCGCCTCGGCGGAGATGCGGATCTTCTTCAGGTGCTGCCACCTGGGCAGCGCGTCGAGGTAGGACCACGAGAGGCGGTGCAGGGGCGTGGGCCCCAGCGCCTCCAGAGCGGCCCTGTGCACGGGGGACGGGTAGCCGGCGTTCGCATCGAACGCGAAAGCGGCGTACTCCCCCGATTCCGCGCCCAGTTCGGCCATCATCGTGTCCCTGTGGACCTTCGCGATCACCGAGGCGGCCGCGACCGCGATGCAGGACTGGTCGCCCTTGATGACGGTTCGGACCGTCCAGGGTTTTCCCAGGTAGTCGTGTTTGCCGTCGAGGATCACTGCGTCGGGGCGCACGGGCAGCGCTTCGAGCGCGCGTATGGCGGCGAGGCGCAGAGCCGCGGTCATCCCGAGCTCGTCGATCTCCAGCGGGGAGGCGTCACCGAGGCCGTAGGCCGTCACCCAGTCCTGGAGCAGCGGCGCCAGCTCGGCACGGCGCTTCGGGCTGATCAGCTTGGAGTCGGTGAGTCCGGCGGGGGGCTTACGGAGGCCGGTGACAGCCGCGCACACGGTGACCGGTCCCGCCCACGCTCCGCGTCCGACCTCGTCGACACCGGCGATGGTCTTGGCACCAGTGGTAGCGCGCAGCGAGCGCTCGACGGTGTGCGTGGGTGGTTCGTACGGCATGGCGCCAGTCAGCGTACGCCGATAGAGACGCCACGAACACCCCGGGGCGCCGGACCGTCGTGCGGCCCGTGGCGTCGCTCCGACGAAACCTCACGGTCCGGCTGCCACCGGTTGCGTTCAGCTGCCGGAAGGCCGGAGTAGCGGAACCATGATCTGATCGATCGATTCGGCGATGTACGCATCCGGCCATTCGCTGCCGCACACCCTGCTGTGGCACATCATCATCGCGAGGATCGGGTCCAGGGCCGGCTCGCTCGTCGCATCGGAGCGGGCTTCACCCCGCTCAACACCCTGGCTCACGACCTTCCGAAGGAGCTCGGTGGACGGCTGGATCACACCTTGGAGGATCACCGCCTGGAAGCGTCCAGAGGCGCTCGAGTCGCACTCGTGAAGCACGGAAAGCAGGGCGGTTCCAGGCGTGGAGAGCATGGCGTCGCGCGTCGGCCCAGTCGGTTGGGGTCGCCCAGAACGAGGAAGGGTGTGTCCTGCACACCTGCCCGGATCGCCCGGTACGACTCGGAGCGGGTCCCTGCACCGTGCGTGCGACCCCGTGCAGGATGCGTACGAGGTGGGGCGGGCAGGGGTCAGTACGGGTCGTACGAATCGTCGCCCTCGTCACCGTTGCGCCCACTGTCTCCTTCGCTCCCCTGCCCCCGGCAGTCCGTCAGAAGAGCATTCGCGCTCCGCTTCTCCAGAATGTCGCGTGCCCGGGCCTCGCCCCAACTGGTGGCGTACCACGGTGCATCGGATGCACGGAGCGTGTGCTGGATCTCGTTGAGGGCACAGGACCGCAGCGGTTCGGGAAGCCTGTCGAGAGCGGGTACGGCGTCGGCCGAGAGTCCGCGGAGGTAGTCGATGTCGATGGTGTGATGGCTGCGGTAACGCTGCACGTTCTGTTCCGCGATCAGCCCGTCGGGCGAGATCAGACCGAACGTGAGCACGGCGGCGGCGGCGCTCGCCGCCACGGCGCGCGGCAGCATACGGGCGCCGAACACGCCCGCCGCCATGATCAGGACGAGCACCACCCCCAGCCAGAGTTCCACCGCAGCCACGGATATGCGCAGCCGGGTCAGGCCGTAGGCATCGACGTACAGGTCCATGCGCCGCAGCGCCGAGGCGACCACCACGAGAGTGAGGAGGCAGAGCGCGCCGAGGACGGTCCGTACGAGCGCGCGGTCGCGCGAGTGCCCGCGCGGTGCCCAGCGCAGCGCGAGCGCGATGACCAGAAGGGTGAGCAGGGTGGCCCACAGCAGCTGCCAGAAGCCCTGGCGGGCGTATGCGGAGTAGCTGAGATCGGTCTCGGCCATCACCTTGTCGTACCCGCCGAGCAGCACGGTGAGCTGGATGGCGATGAAGACGGCGAAGAGCAGATTCAGCGCGATGAGCGGCAGCGCCCACTCCAGGCGCCCGCGGGGCTTCCCGTCGCGCACGATGACGTCGTCCCAGCGCACCGGGGCGGCCGCGGTGTATGCGGCGGTGAGTGCACCGACCAGACCGACCACGAACAGGAAGAACCGCCACGGGGCATCGCCCAGCGACACCTCGGGGATCAGATTGCCGAGCACATCGGCGAACGCGGCATCCGCGCTGGCGAAGAGCGTTCCGAAGACGATGAGCAGGCCGATCGCCACCACAGTGGAACGGAACACGACACCCCACCGGCCGCGGGAACCGGTCATTCGGTCGCGAACACCGCCTGCCCCCCACCTCAGTCCCCCGGCCACGGAAGACAGGAGACCCACCGAACCGAGGAACACGCCGAGCCAGCTGCGGCTGCCGTGCAGCGTCAGCGAGCCCAGCGCAACGGCCGACACAACGGCGAGGAAGACCGGCCAGCCCGCGTCCCTGAGCGCCGGGACCACGAGCAGAGCAAGGCCGCCGACCGCCCAGACCACGGGCCAGGACCGGAGCCGACGGCCCGCTGCCTGCGCGGCGAAGGAGGCCGCGAGTGCGGCGGGGACCGCCACGATCAGCAGGTTCGGGCCGAGTCCGTCACCGAGCAACAACGCGCTGAGGAGCGCGGTGGCGGCGGCCGCCCAGAGTGTGGCGTTACGGATGGCAGCCGGGCGGGCTGGGCGCAGCAGCGCGAGCGTACCGGCTTTCTGCCGACTGCTCTGCCATGGGTTGGGCTGCTGCGGTTGCCACCCTTGTTGCGCGTACGCCGGAACCCTCGGCGCCCGTGGAACGGCGTCCCGCGACTCCGCCACGTCGGACGGCTCCGGTCGCTGCGTCGGCTCCCCCTCCGCCTCCGACTCCATCGCGCGGGACGGTTCCGACGTGCGAGGCGGCTCGGGTGCTCCTGGCTGGGCGGCTGGTTCTGACGCGTGATCGGGCATGGGACCCCTCCCCACCGAGGTCCGCTCACACGGCAGCTGAAGAGTGCGAGCAGCCCGGCATCTCATTCGGCAGACGCCCGTCATGGTGATCACCGAGGGCGGTGTGGCCGAAAGGTTAGCCGCCTGAGGCGGCTCGCAGCCGCCCGCGGCAGGGATGTGTCAGTACCGTGACAGTCGGCCCGTCTCAGCTGCGGCCCGGGCGAGGAAGCCAGTCCGGCAGCTCTTCCGCCTGCGCCGACCAGTCGGCCGGCGGTGCGCCCGCCTTGCCCGCCGCGACTACCCCACCGACGATCGCGCAGGTCGTGTCCACGTCCCCACCGGCCTGAGCGGTCACCCAGAACGCCTTCTCGAAGTCGCCGAGGCTCCGCGCCGCAGACCAGAGAGCGAACGGCACCGTGTCATGTGCACTGGTACGGCGGCCGTTGCCCAGCACCGCGGCCACGGTCCCGGCATCGCCGTAGTCGAGCATGTCGCGGGCCCGGCGGAGCCCGGCGCCCACCGCGCTGCGCGGTACGAGCGCGACCACGCCGTCGAGGAGTTCCTCAGGCGTCGGTGGCCCCCCGGGTGCGGCTGCGAGCGAGGCGGCCGCCGCCACAGCCATCGCACCCACGACGGCTTCCCGGTGCTGATGCGTGGTGTACGAGGAGATCTCGGCCTGGTGCGTGGCCTGCTCGGGGTCGTCCGCGTACCAGGCGCCGAGCGGTGCGATGCGCATCGCTGAACCGTTGCCCCAGGAGCCCTGACCGTTGAAGAGCGCCGACGCCAGCTCGCGCCAGTCGCCGCCCTCCCGGATCAGTCGGAGCATCCGGTTCACGGCAGGGCCGTATCCCCGGTCGAAGTCATGATGGTCGGCGAAGGAGCGGGCGAGCGCGTCCTGGTCGATACGGTCGTGCCCGACGAGCACCGCCAGGACCGAGCAGGCCATCTCCGTGTCATCGGTCCACTGCCAAGGTCCGGGCGGCAATGTCCGCTGTTTCAGGAGCGGATAGTTGACGGGCACAAAGAACTGGGATCCCAGGGCGTCTCCCACGGCCAGCCCGCGCAGGCTGGCCAGGGCGCGCTCGAAGCGTGAGGCAGTAGCGGAGTCAGCGGTCATCGCCCTTCCACTCTATCCGGTGATGCCGTAGGGCTCAGGGGTGCGCCACCGCTCGAACGGCCGGTCAAGGGTGTAGCGCCCGTCCGCGCCGAGCATCAGCATCCGCTTCTCACCGTTGCCGGGATTGGACAGTGACTCGAATTCGGCCACCGACCAGTGGAACCAGCGCATGCAGAACAACCGCATCGTCAGTCCATGAGTGACCAGCAGAACGTTGGGCGGATGGTCGGGGGCTTCGAAGCTCCGGTGCAGACTCTCCAGGAATGCTCCGACCCGGTCGTACACATCGGCGCCGGACTCCCCCTGCGCGAAGCGGTAGAAGAAGTGCCCATAGGCATCCCGGTACGCCTTCTGCAGTCTCACGTCCTCGCGGTCCTGCCAGTTTCCCCAGTCCTGTTCACGCAGCCGTGGCTCCTCCCGCACCCGCACCCGCTCCAGGTCGAGGCCGAAGGACCTGAAGGTCTCGTGCGTGCGGCGGTAGGGCGAGACGTAGACGCTGACCCGCTCCGTGCCGAAGAGTTCGCGCAGCTGGGTCCCCGTCTCCCTGGCCTGCCGCAAGCCCGTCGCGGTGAGCCGCAATGCATGGTCGGGCTCACGCTCATACACCGTGTCGTCGACATTGCCCTCGGACTCGCCGTGCCGGACGAGGACAATGCGCTGCGGTCGTGCCATGTACAGACCCTAAGGGCTGCCCCGGCAGGCGGGCGGGCGTGAGCCGCCTGCGCTGCCCACGGAGAGCGATCCGCCGGGTACCCGCAGGTCCTGGGCACGGAACAGCCCGTTGCCGGAGACATCGCCGACCGGCACGCCGTTCAGTACCCACCGCATCTCGGCAGGACCTGGCTGATCACGAGCGCAAGGGCCCCGGGTGCCGTCGGCTCAGACCGTCCAGGAGGGCTCGAGTTGCACGACGTCCCCCGTCAGAGCCGCCACATCGTCCTCGGTCTGCGCCCGTTGCGAAAGCCGTTCGACGCTCCCCGGCCGGTACTTGCCCCGCTCAGCGCTCGACTGCCACATCGACAACACGAGGAACTCGTGCCCCGGCGCTTCACCGAATACACCGCGCAGCATCCCGGGCGATCCGGCCATCGCCGGATTCCACACCTGCTGCTGCATCAGCGTGAAATGCTCCACGCGGTCCTCATGCACGGTGCTGTGTGCCACTCTGACCACGTCCGCATCAGTGAAATGCGGCTCGAAGCCGGTCTTCACGTCGAAGCGGCATTCGAACAGTTTGACCTGGATGTCGCTGTACGTTCCGGACTGCGCCGCAGCCAACTGGTCATGCGCACGCGCCATGAAGGAGTCGTAGAAGACCCGGTTCTCCCAGAACGCGAACATATGGGCAACCTCCGGCCGCCCCCGACTCCATCCGCCCCCCTGTCCCCTGAACCCCGGCTCACCGAGCAGCCCCGCCCACTTTCGCTGCCCCCGCTCGAAACCACGACGATCCATCACGGTGCAGCGAATCCACTTGACCAGCACCGCGCTATCGTACGGCGCCGAACGTGGCGCCGGTCACGCTCTGCCGGAGTGCGCCCGAACCGGTTAACCCTGACCGGAGAATGATCTCCATGACGGCGTTCCACACCAACCCTCTGTTCGCGCGTCTCGAATCGGCCGAGCGCATCCTCGTGGCCGGGGCGGGTGGCGGCTTCGACATCTACGCGGGCCTGCCGGTGGCGCTCTCCCTGCTCCATCAGGGCAAGGACGTCCAGCTCGCCAATCTGTCGTTCAGTGCGCTCGAAGGGCTTCCCCTTGATGCGTGGCCGGCACCGGACGTCGCCGCGATCACTCCCGAAACGGCCCTCCACCAGGCGTACTTTCCGGAACGCACCCTCGCCCAGTGGCTCGAGCTGCACCACTACCCGAGCACCGTGCACGCCTTCACCCGGGTGGGAGTGCAGCCGCTGCGCGCGGCCTACCGGGCGCTGATCGAACGGTACGACATCGATGCGGTCGTCCTTGTCGACGGCGGTACGGACATCCTGATGCGTGGCGACGAAACCGGGCTCGGCACCCCGGAGGAGGACCTGACCAGCGTCGCCGCCCTCGCCGGAATCGACGGACCGGAGCGCCTTGTCGTCTCCCTCGGCTTCGGAATCGACGCGTACCACGGGGTGAGCCACGGACTCGTCCTGGAGAACATCGCCGCTCTCGAACGCGACGGCGCCTGCCTCGGAGCGTTCTCCGTCTCCCGTACGACGCGCGAGGGAGCCCTCTTCGTCGACGCGGTGGCACATGCCCAGGAGCACACGCCCGAACACCCGAGCATCGTCAACGGATCGATCGCCGCCGCGGTCCAGGGCGCTTTCGGGGACGTCCAGTTCACGTCGCGCACCCGTGGCAGCGAGCTGTTCATCAACCCGCTGATGACGCTCTGCTTCGCCTTCGAGCTGGAAGGGCTGGCCCGCAACTGTCTCTATCTCGACCGCATCGAGAACACCCACCTGATGCGGCAGGTGAGCAGCGCGATCGAGCTCTTCCGCGAAGAGATCAGCCAGCGCCCACCGCGCCGCATCCCGCACTGAACGGCGTCGGGAACAACAATGGCCCGATCCCGCCGCCCGCGCCCAAGCCGGTTGGCCCCAGGGAGAGTTACGGACATGATCGGATGGTACGACCGGTCCGACAGCCCTGCGACAAGGAGGGAAGCGCGATGAGCACTCCCAACAAGAACTTCGAAAAGGTCGAGGTCAAGCTCAAGTGGGACCCCAGTCCGCCGGGTGCGCCCGCTCACGACCTCGACATCATCGCGGCGACCTACCTGGTGGACGAACCGTCCGGCAGCCCCTCGTATCTCGTGCACTTCGACAGCCGCTCGCCGGACGGCACCATCACGCTGAACCGCGACAGCAGGACCGGCCAGGGTCTCGGTTTCGACGAGGTGATGACTCTGGAACTGGAGCGGCTGTCGACCGCGTACGCCCGGGTCGTGGTCGGAGTGGTCATTCAGCAGCGCGACGGCCGGAAGACGTTCGGCGACATAGCCAATACCGGCGTGCAGATTCGCGAGGGCTACACGAACCTGGCGGAGGACGACTTCTCCGGGGTCGCAACCGCTACCGCGGCGACCGTGGCCGAGTTCGTCCGGGACGGATCGGGCGTCTGGACGTTCGACGGAACGGTCCGGGGCTTCGACGGCGACCCCGGTTCGTATGCCGCGATCATGGGAAACCACCAGCCGGGCACCTGACACCTTGGGCGCCGGCAGGACAGACGCCGAGGGCGGCGGAGTCGAGAGACCGACTCCACCGCCCTGACGGTACTTCATGCCCCTACGGGGCTCTGGATCAGCTGCAGCCGCTGGTCGAGCCGCAGCCCTCACAGATGTAGCAGGACCCGGCGCGCTGCATCTTCGTACCGCAGGAGAAGCACAGCGGCGCGTCGGCGCTGATGCCCAGCTGCATCTCGACGAGCTCCGCCGAGGTGTGTGCCGTCCTCGGAGCGGGCATCTCCGCCTCCTGCGGAGCGGCTACCGCCTTCAGCGGCTCCGTCCGGAGCGGGGCGGACTGGGCCAGGCCCTCGACATCCAGCTCGTCGTCCTCGAGAGACGGCTCGTACGAACCGGTGTCGAGGTGACGCTGACGCTCCTCGGCCGAGTGGATGCCGAGTGCCGAGCGGGTCTCGAAGGGCAGGAAGTCCAGCGCCAGGCGGCGGAAGATGTAGTCGACGATCGACTGCGCCATCCGCACATCCGGGTCGTCCGTCATGCCGGCCGGCTCGAAGCGCATGTTCGTGAACTTCGAGACGTACGTCTCCAGCGGGACGCCGTACTGCAGACCGACCGAGACGGCGATGGAGAAGGCGTCCATCATGCCGGCAAGGGTGGAACCCTGCTTGGACATCTTCAGGAAGACCTCACCGAGACCGTCGTCCGGGTAGGAATTGGCGGTCATGTAGCCCTCGGCGCCGCCCACCGTGAAGGAGGTGGTGATGCCGGGACGGCCCTTGGGCAGACGCTTGCGGACCGGGCGGTACTCGACGACCTTCTCGACCGCGCTACGGATGGTCTCCTCGGCCTTGGCCGTAACCTCGGCCTTCTCCTTCTCCTTGGTCTTCGCGGAGAGGGGCTGGCCGACCTTGCAGTTGTCGCGGTAGATGGCGAGCGCCTTGACGCCCATCTTCCACGCCTCGAAGTAGACCTCTTCGACGTCCTCGACGGTGGCCGTCTCCGGCAGGTTCACCGTCTTGGAGAGCGCGCCGGAGATCCACGGCTGGATGGCCGCCATCATGCGCACGTGGCCCATCGCGGAGATGGAACGTTCACCCATCGCGCAGTCGAAGACCTCGTAGTGCTCGGCCTTCAGACCGGGGGCGCCGATCACATTGCCGTGCTCGGCGATGTGGGCGACGATCGCCTCGATCTGCTCCTCCTGGTAGCCCAGGCGGCGCAGAGCCTGCGGAACGGTGCCGTTGACGATCTGCATCGAGCCGCCGCCGACCAGCTTCTTGAACTTGACCAGGGCGAGGTCGGGCTCGAGGCCGGTGGTGTCGCAGGACATCGCGAGACCGATGGTGCCGGTGGGCGCGATGACCGAGGCCTGTGCGTTGCGGAAACCGTTCTTCGCGCCGAGGCGGATGACGTCCTGCCAGGCCTCCGTGGCGGCGGCCCAGATCGGGTTGTCCAGGTCGTCCATGTGGACGGCCGCGGCGTTGGCGTCGGCGTGCTGCTTCATGACGCGCTGGTGCGGCTCGGCATTGCGGGCGTAGCCGTCGTACGGGCCGACGACCGCGGCGAGCTCGGCGGAGCGCTTGTACGAGGTGCCGGTCATCAGCGAGGTGATGGCCCCGGCGAGAGCGCGGCCGCCGTCGCTGTCGTACGCGTGACCGGTCGCCATCAGCAGGGCGCCCAGGTTCGCGTAGCCGATACCCAGCTGACGGAAGGCGCGGGTGTTCTCGCCGATCTTCTGGGTCGGGAAGTCGGCGAAGCAGATGGAGATGTCCATCGCGGTGATGACGAGCTCGACGACCTTGGCGAAGCGCTCGGACTCGAAGGACTGGTTGCCCTTGCCGTCGTCCTTGAGGAACTTCATCAGGTTCAGCGAGGCCAGGTTGCACGACGTGTTGTCCAGGTGCATGTACTCGCTGCACGGGTTCGAGCCGTTGATCCGGCCGGACTCGGGGCAGGTGTGCCACTGGTTGATCGTGTCGTCGTACTGGATACCCGGGTCGGCGCAGGCCCACGCGGCCTCGGCCATCTTACGGAAGAGGGACTTGGCCTCGACCTCTTCGATGACGTCACCGGTCATCCGGGCGCGCAGCCCGAACTTGCCGCCGGACTCGACGGCCTTCATGAACTCGTCGTTCACGCGGACCGAGTTGTTGGCGTTCTGGTACTGGACGGACGTGATGTCGTCGCCGCCCAGGTCCATGTCGAAGCCCGCGTCGCGCAGGGCGCGGATCTTCTCCTCCTCCTTGACCTTGGTCTCGATGAAGTTCTCGATGTCGGGGTGGTCGACATCGAGAATGACCATCTTGGCCGCACGGCGGGTGGCGCCACCGGACTTGATCGTTCCGGCGGACGCGTCGGCGCCACGCATGAAGGAGACAGGACCGGAGGCGTTGCCACCGGAGGACAGCAGCTCCTTGGAGGAGCGGATACGGGAGAGGTTCAGGCCGGCGCCGGAGCCGCCCTTGAAGATCATGCCCTCTTCCTTGTACCAGTCGAGGATCGACTCCATGGAGTCGTCGACGGCCAGGATGAAGCAGGCGGAGACCTGCTGCGGCTGGGGCGTGCCGACGTTGAACCAGACCGGCGAGTTGAAGCTGAAGATCTGGTGCAGGAGGGCGTACGCCAGCTCGTGCTCGAAGATCTCGGCGTCGGCCGGGGACGCGAAGTAGTTGTAGTCCTCGCCCGCCTTCCGGTACGTCTTCACGATCCGGTCGATGAGCTGTCGCAGACCGGTCTCGCGCTGCGGCGTGCCCACAGCACCGCGGAAGTACTTGCTGGTGACGATGTTGACCGCGTTCACCGACCAGAAGTCGGGGAACTCGACGCCACGCTGCTCGAAGTTGATCGAGCCGTCGCGCCAGTTGGTCATGACGACGTCACGGCGCTCCCATGCCACCTCGTCGTACGGATGCACGCCGGGGGTGGTGTGGATGCGCTCGATACGCAGGCCCTGCTTCGTCGCAGTCGACTTGGATCCCTTGGCTCGGGAACCTCGTGCCGGGCCGCTCGCCGTCTCTGTCATGCCGCCTCCCATATGTGGGCAAAAACGCCCTGAAGTGCCCAGAACTTCCCGGGGCACAGTGTGTGTCTGACGCTTCGGATGCCGCGCACAGCACCCGGAGCAGGTTCCTGCAGCCGCCCTGCCGCTGATCTCACAGCCCTGTGTCGATCAGCCGGTGTCACTCAGTCGGCGGCGACGGCAGGAACGGGAACCTCGAGGGTCCCGCCGGTCCCGCATCTCTCCGTGGGAGACCGTCGCTCGCGGAGTTCCACGATCGCGGCCTCGAAGTCTTCAAGTGTGTCGAACGCCCGGTACACGGACGCGAAGCGCAGGTACGCGACGAGGTCGAGTTCCTGCAAGGGGCCAAGAATGGCCAGACCCACGTCGTGAGTGGTCAGCTCGGCGCTTCCGGTGGCGCGCACCGCCTCCTCGACCCGCTGCCCGAGCTTGGCGAGGGCGTCCTCGGTGACCGGCCGCCCCTGGCACGCCTTGCGCACGCCGGAAATGACCTTGGTGCGACTGAAGGGCTCGGTCACCCCGCTGCGCTTCACCACCATCAGCGAGCAGGTCTCCACCGTGGTGAAACGGCGGGAGCAGTCGGGGCACTGACGGCGCCGACGGATCGACGTGCCGTCGTCGGTGGTGCGACTGTCGACGACCCGGCTGTCGGGGTGCCTGCAGAAGGGGCAGTGCATGGCTCCGAACCCTCCTTCACGGCACGACTGAATAGCCTCTCCAGGCCCTGTCGGGGACCTTCGAAGCAGCCACAAGCATAGGCGATGGCCACGGCCGGATCGACCGGCGACCACAACTTCTGGGTGGCTGGAACAATCCAACCACTAGATCTTGGGTTTGGTTGCGCATTTGGCCCTAGCGCGTGTCACGCATCCCGGGCGGCCCGCAGGCAACGTGCGGCCGCCCACGAGGTTACGGGACACTCCCGGCCGCACGGATCGCGGGGCACCCGGCGCCTGACCCGAACGGCCTCCGGAAGAGCACCCCGCGTGGCAGCTACGCGGCCGCGAAGGCTACCGTAATGCTCCGAATTGCCGGTCGCGCCGGAACGCCACAAAGCGACCCGGGCCTGCGCCGGAACACCGCCGGAAACCCACCCGAACCTCGCTCATACACCCAGCAGCGAACAGGGCACGGGCTTTTATTTGTTTTTCACTCGAACGTGTGTTTGGCGCAACCTTTCGAAAGCTACTACCGTTGTCCAGCTAGGGAGACCATTCGAGAGGGGCCGACGTGACCACCACCGCAGACAGTGCCACCATCACTGCCCAGGACCGCTCCCAGAGCCGACTCCAGCCGGTGCATGCCATGAATGACTCAGTCACGAACACGGAGGGGCCGGAGCCCGCACGACCGGCACGCTCGCTCCCCGGCCGACCTCCAGGCATCCGAGCGGACAGCTCTGGGCTCACGGACCGCCAACGGCGCGTGATCGAGGTCATCCGGGATTCCGTTCAACGCCGGGGATACCCGCCATCGATGCGGGAGATCGGTCAGGCGGTGGGCCTGTCCAGCACGTCCTCGGTCGCCCATCAGCTGATGGCCCTGGAGCGCAAGGGCTTCCTGCGCCGCGACCCGCACCGTCCCCGGGCGTACGAGGTCCGTGGTTCGGATCAGCCCAGTACGCAGCCGACCGACACGACCGGCAAGCCCGCCGCATCGTACGTACCGCTCGTCGGGCGGATCGCAGCCGGTGGCCCGATCCTCGCCGAGGAATCGGTCGAGGACGTCTTTCCGCTCCCCCGCCAGCTGGTCGGGGACGGCGAGCTGTTCGTACTGAAGGTCGTCGGCGACTCGATGATCGAGGCGGCGATCTGTGACGGCGACTGGGTCACCGTCCGGCGTCAGCCCGTAGCGGAGAACGGCGACATCGTGGCCGCGATGCTGGACGGCGAGGCCACCGTCAAGCGCTTCAAGCGGGAGGACGGCCATGTATGGCTGCTCCCGCACAACTCCGCGTACCAGCCGATCCCTGGCGACGAGGCAACCATTCTCGGCAAGGTCGTGGCGGTGCTGCGGCGCGTGTGAAGAGACACCTGTTCCGACAGGGCCCCGGGATCCGCTGCACCGGTCCCGGGGCCCTGTCGGTGCGGCTGACGCCGCCGACCGCTCAAGATGAGCAGAAGCCCCGGACGGGCTACCGGATCACCGCCCGTCGGCCTTGGCGGCAGCGTCGATCGCCGCGAGAGAGCGGCGAGCCTGGTTGCGGTCCGTCGTGTACCAGAAGTCGGGAAGCGAGGCCCGGAGATAGCTGCCGTACCGGGCATTGGCCAGCCTCGGGTCGAGCACCGCGACGACCCCCTTGTCGCCCGTGGCTCTGACCAGACGACCGGCGCCCTGGGCCATCAGCAGCGCGGCATGGGTCGCCGCGACAGCCATGAACCCGTTGCCCCCCGCCTCCTCGACGGCCTTCTGGCGTGCGCTCATCAGCGGGTCGTCGGGACGAGGGAACGGGATCCTGTCCATGATCACCAACTGGCAGCTCGCTCCCGGGACATCGACGCCCTGCCAGAGCGAGAGGGTGCCGAAGAGACAGGTCTCGGGGTCGGCCGCGAAGTTCTTGATCAGCTCACCCAGCGTCTCCTCGCCCTGCAGCAGGATCGGCTTGTCGAGCCGGTCACGCAGTTCCTCCGCGGCGGCCTGGGCGGCCCTCATGGAGGAGAAAAGCCCGAGCGTGCGCCCGCCGGCGGCCTCCACCAGCTCGGCAAGCTCGTCCAGCATGTCGGTGCGCGAACCCTCCCGGCCGGGCGTGGCCAGGTGCCTGGCGACGTACAGGATGCCCTGCTTCGGGTAATCGAAGGGCGAGCCGACGTCGAGCCCCTTCCACTGCGGGATGTCGTCGCCCTCGGTGCCCTCGGGAGCCAGGCCCAGGGACGCGCCCACACCGTTGAAGTCTCCGCCGAGCTTGAGCGTGGCAGAGGTCAGGACGACGGAACGGTCCGCGAAGAGCTTCTCGCGCAGGAGGCCGGAGACGGAGAGCGGGGCGACGCGCACGGACGCGCCGAAGCGGTCGTGGCGCTCGTACCAGACGACGTCGTACTCGGATCCCTGGGTGATGCGCTCGGCGACTCCGTGAACCGTCTCCACGGAGGCCATCGCTTGCTTGCGGACGGCATCCTCGTCCTGGACGGACTTGTCCCGGGTGGAACCCAGGGCCGTGATCACGGTGCGTGCAGCGTCGCGGAGCGCCATCAGCGCGTAGCCGAGGTCCTCCGGGACCTCTTCCAGGCGGCCAGGGAGCGCCAGCTCCATCACCCGCTCGAAGCCCTCGGCTGCGGTCTGCAGGGCATCGGCGGCCTTCTCGTTGACCAGTTTCGCCGCGCGGCGCACGGCCCGGTTCACCTGCCCGGGGGTGAGTTCTCCGGTGGCCACTCCGGTGACCCTGGAAACCAGTTCGTGGGCCTCGTCGACGATCAGCACTTCATGCTGCGGGAGCACCGGGGCCCCCTCGATCGCGTCGATGGCGAGGAGCGCGTGGTTGGTGACGACGACATCGGCAAGCTTGGCGCGCTCGCGGGCCATCTCCGCGAAGCACTCCGCGCCGTAAGCGCACTTGCTGGCACCCAGGCACTCCCGGGAGGAGACGGAGACCTGCGCCCAGGCCCGGTCGGAGACGCCGGGGGTGAGATCGTCGCGGTCTCCGGTCTCGGTCTCGTCCGACCAGTCCCGCAGCCGCAGCAGATCCTGGCCGAGCTTGCTCGACGGCGCCGCGGCCTCGAACTGGTCGAAGAGTCCCTCGTCCTCTTCCTGCGGGACACCTTCGTGGAGCCGGTGCAGACAGAGATAGTTCGAGCGCCCCTTGAGCATCGCGAACTGGGGTCTACGGCGCAGCAGCGGATGCAGTGCGTCGACCGTACGCGGAAGGTCGCGCTCCACGAGCTGGCGCTGCAGCGCCAGGGTGGCCGTGGCGACCACGACGCGCTCCCCGTGCGCCAGCGCGGGCACCAGGTAACCGAGCGACTTGCCCGTGCCGGTACCGGCCTGGACCAGCAGATGGGAATTGTCGTCGACAGCCTCGGCAACGGCCTCGGCCATGGAGGCCTGGCCAGGCCGCTCCGTACCGCCGACGGCGGTCACGGCGGCGTGCAGGAGCTCGGGGAGGGATGGCTTTGTCATAGCGCCACCAGCCTACGGTGCACCACTGACAACGGGGATCACTCCAGGACTCATGCGGAGGGGTGGAGTGGGTTCGGAACTGTGCCGTGGACGGCGGCGTGGGGGCGCTCGGACCGGTCACGGTAGCCGTCGCGATACAGGCGGTTGCGGTTGAGACAGAGGCGTTCGATACGCGGCGTCAGCATGTCGAACATCTCGAAGCGGTCCTTGAGCTCGGGAAAGCGCGCGTGGTGGCGCAGGATCTCGGCTCGGACGAGTGACCAGAATTCGTCCTCCGGGACAGCAAGCTGCTCCTCGCACAGCCTGGACAGGAATCGGAAGACACCGATGAAGAGCCCCGAGTGGATGAACTGGGTGAGGAAGCCGGGCTCCTCGGTGAGAAGGATGCTGCGTACGTCGTCCGGCATGGTCGCGTGCTCCGGCAGCGGCCGGGCGCTGATGTTCACATCGTCGACGAAGTCCTTGATCGCCAGCCGTACGGGCACATCCTGGCCGTCGAAGACCACGATGGCGTTCTCGCCGTGCGGGGAGAAGACCGTGCCGTACTGATAGAGGAAGTGCAGCAGCGGCGGGAGCAGTGCAGCGAAGAGCCGGGTCAGCCAGGCGGAGGGGGTCAGCCCCGAGCGGGCGACGAGCTCGGCCGTGAAGGCGCGGCCGTGCGGATCCATGTGGAGCAGCGACGCAAGGGTGCGGGCGCGCTCACCGGTCGCGAGCCGGGGGTGGAGCGGTTCTCGCCAGATCGCGCCGAGGATTTCCTTGAACTGGTACGGGGTCTCGGGGAGATGGTCGTACAGCGGATGCTCGACGGCTACGGAGGCCACCTCTCCGAGCAGGATGACCCCACAGGTGTCACGCAGAAAGGGGTCGCGGTCACGCAGGCCCTGGACCCAGGTGGTGACGGCGGGTGCCGCGAGGGTGCGCTCGGTCGGGAGACCCCGCCAGACCAGCGTGTTGAGGATCGACAGCGGCAGTTTGACGGTGTGCCGGTCGGGGTGTCCGAGGTTGGCGAAGGTACGGATGGACTGCTGCGGCAACCGCAGGTCTTCGTCGGTGTGCAGCGGAACGATGTCACCGTCGGCAATGGCCGGGGCGAACAGCGGAACGATCCATTCGTCCCACTGCCAGGGGTGCACGGGAAGAAAGAGGTAGGAGTGCGGGTCGAGGCCGCGGGCGCGGAGCTCGGCGGTGAATGATGTGCGGACCGAGGCGTCGAGTTCCTGCGCGTACAGCTGCTCGGGAGTGACAAGGCGGGTCACGCCTCGGTAGCCGGCGATCCGGGTGCTCACGGCGATCCACGGCAGCCTGACCGGTCTGCGGGCCTCGGGCGTGAAGCGGGAGGCGTCGGCGGCGGAGAATCCGAGACGCCCCTTGTTGGCGACGAGCCACGGATGGCCGGTCTGGTGTCCCTCGAGCTCGGCGTAGTCGAGTTCGGCCAGCCGGGCGGCGGTGAACGCGGTGTGGTCCAGCCGGGCGTCGGCGGCGAGTGTGGTGGTGATCTCGCGGATCAGATGGCCGAGAGTGGCGCCGTCGAGTTCGAGGAGACGGTGGGCGCGGGCAAGGAACTGCAACGGATCGCGGAACGGGATGGTCCCGGTGCTCTCGTCCTGACCGGTACCCGCGGGCGCGTTCCGGTCGCTGACCCGCATCGAGTCGGTGGCGACGTGCCAGCCGCCGTAGACACCCCGTCCGGCGCGGAAGTTCAGGGTTTCGCCGTCGTCCAGCGCAAGGGTGTAGATGTCGCTCCCGGCGGCCCTGGGAAGCGGGACGATGACTTCCTCGTAGGCGAACTCTCCGAGCATTTTCGCGAGCAGGCGGGCGGCAGCCTGGTCCCAGACCGTCCGGTTCAGTTCTGGAGTGCTGAGCAGCGCGGGAGACTCCGCTGATTCATGGCTCGCAGGATTGTTCGGCACGGGGACTCCTCGGGACGGAACCGATGGGCTTCGAGCGGTGTAAGTGATGCAACAGGTCGTTCACAGCTGGGCACGGTGGGCTCTGTCGCGGACCATCAGGGCGGCTCGCTTGTCGGGGAGTTCGACTTCCGCGGAGAACCGGAAGCCGGCGCTCAGGAAGGCGGAGACGGAGGGAGTGTTGCGCAAGTCGGGTTCCGCCACGACGCGTGCGCAGAGAGGACGGTTGTCGAGTACGAGGTCAGAGGCGGCCCGGAGCAGGGTGGTGCCGATGCCACGCCCGCGGTTGTTCACACCACCGATGAGGAGGTGGATTCCGGTGTCATGCGGTCGGGCGGGATAGTGGCGCGCCAGTGGGTCGAGGTCCGCACGATAGATCTCCCAGTAGCTCATGGGAACGCCGGAGAGCACGCCCAGGCAGGGGACGCTGCGTCCGTCACCGTCGAGTTGCGGGCGTAGATGGGTGGCGGTGACGGCTGCGTCCCCTGCGAGTTCCCAGAAGGCGGCGACCGCGGGGTCGTTCATCCAACGACTGATCACGGCCAGGTCGCGGTCCATGCGCACCGGGACGAGTTGGAACACGCCGGCGGTCGTGGTGACCGGTCGCCATTCGGCCGGGTTGTCGAGCAGGTCGGAGGTACCGGACAGGGCGGTGGCCGGTGTTGATGCCGGTGTGTCTTCCCCGAACAGCGCGAGGAACTCGTCGGAGAGCTTCAGGTCCAGGGTGTCCTCGATGCCCGCCCCAGCCTGTGGGGCGGGGCCGGTTCCTGCATCAGCGTGCGCATCGTCGGGAGGCACGGTGACGCTCTCCTCTCAGCGGTTCGGTGGTTCAGGCGGTGGTCATGTTCCTTCAGGCGTACAGGGGGTTGGCGATGGTGACATAGACGGACTGAGTGTCGACGGGGCCGACGAGTTCGTCGAGACCGTGGAGCCGGGTCAGCATGTTGGCCTTGCACCGCAGGTGCGGCTTCTGCAGCAATTGCGCGGGAAGCGGGGAGCCGAGGTCGATGACTCCGCCGAGGAACCGGCGGAGGCCGGCGATGAGCACTCGTTCGTCGGCGAGGTGCTCGGCGCCGAAGGCCCCGATCAGACCGAAGACGTTGTTGATGCCCAAGTAGTAGGCGAAGCGCTCGTCGGTGACCGCGTCAGAGACGAAGGTGTCGCTGAGGGTTCCGATGCCGGGGAGCCTCTGGTCAAGTGCCTGGCGATGCGATTCGCGGAAATAGTAGCCCTGATTGTCCCGGTATCGACCCCCGACGGGCCAGCCGGCGGCGTCGAGCAGCACCAGCGTGTTCTGCTGGTGGGCTTCGAGGGCAACGCCTGCTGTGGCATCGAGCCACAACACGGGGCGCACGACCCGGTCGAGGTAGCGCAGGAACCACTCGGCGGCAACCGCTCCCTTGGATCTGCCGGTGGTGGCAGCGAGGCGGAAGACGATGTCGGCGAGGCGCGATTGCATGCCTGGCCGGTCGGACCAGGGGCGCGGGGACGTCAGCCCGGCAATGCACACCGCATCGTCGTACGGGCCGAAGGGGTTGTGGCGCAGCATGACGTCGAGGCCGGGGACGGGTTCACCACCCGGTGTGTCGACGGCGAGCCAAGCCGGGTCGCGAACGATGTCGAAGCCGGGGTGGACCGCGTGCCACTGCGCAGCGAGTCCACTGCGGAGCAGCCGGTGGACCTCCACGCCCCGGTGGAGTTCCTTGCGGAGATTCTCACGGCGGGAGTTGGTGATGCGTACACCGAGGGAGAGCTTGAGCATGACATCGGCACCGGACTGATGGACGGTACGGACGGAAGAGGTGGGGTGCCAGGGCTCGCCGTGCGGTCCCAGGTCATGGAGAAGACCGGCTTCGAGCAGGGCCGCGACGTCCGGACGACTGCCCAGTTCCCGGGCCTGCCAGGGGTGGAGCGGAAGCGGTACCGCGTTGGCGGGGAGGTGCAGTCCGTCGGCGTGGAAGGCGACGAGGTCTTCGGCGGGGACGGGGCGGCCTCCGTCCGTCCAGGAGGACTCGGTGGCCAGCAGGGAGCGGTCCACAGCCATCCAGTGCAGCGGGAAAGAGCCGTGCAGCTCAGGTGAGTAGAGACGGGATTCGTTCTCGGAGAGGCCTTCGCGGCTCTTGGGACTGGGGTGCAGGGGGTGACCCAGCAAAAGCGACTGCTCGGCGGTGAGGAAGAGGTCCGCGTCGGCGGGAGGTACAGGTGTGCGGCGTCGCTCGGCGATGAAACCGGCTGTACGGCGTACGGAGTCGGCGACCCTGGCCACCATGTCGGCACCTTCGTTGCGGTCTGCCTCTCGGCCCAGGAGGGCGGCAACGGTGACGGCATCGGTGGTCGGCGCCTCGTCGGGTGCGTGCTCCAGGAGGGGTGGGCCGAAGCGGTGCCATCCCGTGGCGGACCAATAAAGGACGGGGACGAGCAGGGCGGTGCCGCTGGCGGGAAGCGGGATGCGCAGAGCGTTCCCGTCGGGTCGGGGCAGATCGTTCTCGCGGACCCAGCAGCGCAGCAGGTTCTCGACGCCTGATGCGTCTGCGGCCCGGAGCGGGTCCGGGTGATCGAGAGGATCGGCCGTTCCTGCGCCGGCAGGGAGTGCCTGCGGAGTGCACCGCTCGCCATGGAGGGCTGCCATCTGGCGCGGCACCGTCGTCTGCTCGACTGCCACACAACCGACGAGGACGGACTGGCCTCGTTGCTGGCTGACGGGAGCGCCGTCGGCCTCGGGCGCGGGCGCGGGGGTGGGGTTCACGGCGGTCTTCCTTGTGAGGGTGTCCGGGGTCAGTAGGTCGACCCGGTCGCGATTCGGCGATGCGGCGAGCGTTCAGCGGCTGCCAGGGCGTCGGCGAGGCGGTCGACGACCGCCGTTGCCTGTTCGTCGGTGAGTGTGAGGGGAGGGAGCAGGCGTACAACGGTGGAGTGGCGTCCGCCGAGTTCGACGATGAGGCCGCGTCGGAGGCATTCCTGCTGGACAGCGGCGGCGAGGACCGGATCCGGCGATGCCTCGGTGGCACCTCCGGTATCGCCGGTGAGCGGGGCGGACTCGGGGTCGACGAGTTCGACCCCGATCATCAGCCCCCGCCCGCGGACGTCTCCGACGCACGGGTGGTCGGTGGCCAGCGTGCGGAGGCGGGCGAGCATACGGGCGCCGAGCGACGCGGCGTGCTCGGCGAGCCGGTTCTCGCGCACGTAGGCAAGCGTGGCCGTGCCGGCGGCCATCGCGAGCTGGTTGCCGCGGAACGTGCCGGCGTGGGCGCCCGGTCGCCAGGTGTCCAGCTCGGAGCGGTAAATGATCACTGCAAGCGGGAGGGAACCACCGATGGCCTTCGAGAGCACCATCACATCAGGGGTGATCCCGCTGTGCTCGACTGCCCAGAAAGCACCGGTCCGGCCGACGCCGGTCTGGACCTCGTCGGCGATCAGGGGAATGGACCGGGACGCGGTGATCTCACGCATCCGGCGCATCCAGCCGTCGGGGGCGGGGTTCACACCGCCCTCCCCCTGTACCGGTTCGACGATCATTCCGGCCGGCGCGGGTACTCCGCCCTTGGGATCGTCCAGCAGGCTCTCGGTCCACCGGGCAGCGATGTCGGCGCCGCGTTCGCCACCGATGCCGAACGGGCACCGGTACTGCAGCGGGAAGGGCAGCCGGGTCACGCGGACGTCCTCGGCTCCGCCCGAGGCCGCAAGGGCTCCCTCCGTCATCCCGTGGTAGGCGCCGGTGAAAGCCAGGAGTCCGCTGCGCCCGGTCGCGGACCGGACCAGCTTGAAGGCCGCCTCGACCGCGTCCGTGCCGGCCGGCCCGCAGAACTGGATACGGGCGTTGTCGGCGAACTGTCGTGGCAGTGTGGCGAACAGTTCCGTGGTGAACGCGTCCTTGACCGGGGTCGCGAGGTCGAGAACGTGGAGGGGCGCACCCGAGTCGATGACCTTCTTGATCGCCTCCAGAACCACCGGATGGTTGTGCCCGAGCGCCAGCGTGCCGGCTCCGGAGAGACAGTCCAGATAGCGCCGTCCGTCCGCACCTTCGATGGTCAGCCCGCGCGCCCGCACCGGCACGATCGGCAGTGACCGTGCGTAGGTGCGAGCGGCCGATTCGCGCAGCGACTGGCGGCGCAGGATTCCCTCGTGCGCCGCGGGCGATGCCACGGGAGCTGGTTCGGTCACGGCCACGGCTTCTGGTCCTCCCGCTGTAACGGTTGCGTTGCACGTCAGTACGTTTCCGCAAGGACGGACTGCGGCGGTGAATGCTGCCCGTAAGTCCCTCGTACGTACCAACGACGCCGGGCGCAGGGGATCACGGGTAATCGGAAGATCCTTGCGGAGGCGGAACCGTGGACCTGCTGCTTACCGTCACCACCGGCACCGGCATAGTGGGGGCCGTGCCGACACTCCGGGCACCATCACCGGATGGTGCGGAACGTTCGGAACAGTGCCCAAATGCACTACAGAAGTGTTGAGTTACGAAGTCCCAGGGGGATCACCGCATGCGACCGATTCGACCAGTTCTCACCGCACGTCCGGGGAGGAGCGCACGCCGCAGGCCCTCATCCGTGCTCGCGGTGGCCGCGGTCACCGCCGTTCTCGCGCTCACGGCCACCGCCTGCGGGCCGAGCGAGGACGGTGCGAATGCCGAGCCGAGCAACTCCACTGGGCTGACCTCGGACAACAAGATCGCTATTCCGGATGATCTGCGGGACCGGCTCAAGGAACACGGCGTCGACCTCGACAAGTGGAAGAACGGCGAGTGGAAGAACTGGGACAAGGACAAGTGGCTGCGTGAGGCCAAGGACTACATCAACCCGATCATCGAGGGCCTCTGGGACCCGGACCGTATGCGGGATGCCGACAAGGCGCCCGAGCAGCCGGTCGACAACGACATCTCGGGTGACAAGGGTGTGACGGACCCGACGCCCACGCCGGTCCGGGCCACGAATGTGCAGTCGCCGTACCACGGCAGTGCCGCAGAGTCGGGGAAGCTCTTCTTCGACGGCCCTGAAGGTTCCATGGTCTGCTCCGCAACCGTGGTGAAGGACCCGGCCAATCCTGGAAAGTCCAACATGGTGTGGACCGCCGGGCACTGTGTGCACGCGGGCAAGAAGGGCGGCTGGTACCGCAACATCGCCTTCGTGCCGTCGTACAACAACAGCGGTCTGTCGCTTGCCGAGCTGAAGAACGCGCCCAAGGAGAAGATCGCTCCCTATGGCGTGTGGTGGGGGCAGTGGGCACAGACGTCCGACCAGTGGATCGCCGACGGCGGCCCCACCGGTGGCCAGGGAGCCCCGTACGACTTCGCGGTCCTGCATGTGGCCCCGGAGAAGGGCTCGACCGGGAAGTCCCTTGAAGAGACGGTCGGTTCGGCGCTGCCCGTCGATTTCAACGCCCCGGCCGTGCCGAAGGTCGACACCATGACCGCAACCGGCTTCCCGGCCGCTCCGCCGTACGACGGCCAGAAGATGCTGCAGTGCAAGGACAGGCCGGGCCGCCTCTCGCTCACCGAGGCAGACCCGACGATGTACCGCATCGGTTGCTCCATGACCGGCGGCTCCTCCGGTGGTGGCTGGGTCGCGGCGGGCCAGGACGGCAAGCCCGCACTGGTGTCGAACACGTCCATCGGCCCGGTGACGGCCGGCTGGCTGGCAGGGCCGCGCCTCGGCAAGGAGGCCAAGGGCGTCTACGACGCGGTCAGCAAGAAGTACGCGGGACAGTAACCCACACGAACTATGACCGGCAGCCTTGCCGGTGATGAGTGCTCAGGGGGCCCTCGGCGCGACAGCAGTCCGTCGGGGCCCCCTTATGAGTCGGCGCCTCGGTGGCGCAACGCATGCGCCGGACCGTCATAGGGTGGTCCTGCATCTCGGGGTGGCCACCGATCATCCGAATGACGCGTTCATGGCAATTTCTGGTTTCAGGGGGACGTTTTCCATGCGATCCGTACGACCACTGCTCGTCGCGGCCGGCCTCGTCGCCGCTCTCTCGCTGACGGCCACAGCATGTGGTCCGAGCGAGGACAAGGCGGACAGCAAGCCCGCCGCCGAATCCGCCGGTGGCAACGACACCGGCGGCGGCATATCCGCCGATCTGGCCGAGAAGCTCAAGAAGCACGGCGTCGACCCGGAGAAGTGGAGGAACGGCGAGTGGAAGAACTGGGACAAGGACAAGTGGCTGCGTGAGGCCAAGGACTTCGTCAACCCGGTGATCGACGGGCTGTGGAAGCCCGAGCGGATGAAGTCCGCCAAGGACCCGGCGAAGACGATGGCGGCCAGTGACTTCTCCGGCGACCAGGGCGTCACGGACCCGGAGCCCGCACCGGTCAAGGCAGAGCCCGAGGAACTGCCGTACCACAAGCACGCCGCCCCGGTCGGCAAGGTGTTCTTCGACTCCCCCGAGGGGTCCATGGTCTGCTCGGGCACGGTCGTCAAGGACCCGAAGAACCCGGGCAGGTCCAACCTGGTGTGGACGGCCGGACACTGTGTCCACGCCGGTTCGAAGGGCGGCTGGTACCGCAACATCGTCTTCGTGCCCGCCTACAACGACAAGGGCAAGTCCGCCGCCGCGCTGGAGAACGCCCGGCCCGAGGAAATCGCCCCGTACGGCGCGTTCTGGGCCGACTGGGTCACGACCTCCGGTGAGTGGATCGCCCATGGCGGCCCCACCGGTGGCGAGGGCGCTCCGTACGACTACTCGGTGCTGCACGTGCAGCCGCAGAACGGCACCAAGTCGCTTGAGGAGACCGTGGGCAACGCCCTGCCGGTCAACTTCGACGCCCCCGAGATCTCGCAGATCAGCGCCATGGGCGCGTGGGGCTACCCCGCCGCCGCCCCGTACGACGGTCTGATCATGCACAAGTGCATCGACCGTCCCGGCCGGCTCTCCATCAGCCCCAGCACCCCGACGATGTACCGCATCGGCTGCACCATGACCGGCGGTTCCTCCGGTGGCGGCTGGTTCAGTGAGGGCTCCGACGGCAAGCTGGCGCTGGTCTCCAACACCTCCATCGGCCCGGTGACTTCGGGCTGGCTCGCAGGACCCCATCTGGGCCAGGGCGCGCAGAAGATCTTCACCATGATGAGCGACAAGTTCGTCGGCCAGTAGTCACGGTCCGGTTCACGCCCGAAGGCCCGCTCCCTCATGAGGGGGCGGGCCTTCGGTCCGTACTGTGTCGTGCTGTCAGTGCGCCACAGGCGTGAACGGCGCGAGTTCCGCGGCCAGTTCCTCGTGCACCCGCGCCTTGAGGAGAGTGCCCTCCGAGGTGTGTTCCTCGGAGATCACTTCGCCGTCGGCGTGCGCCCGGGAGATGAGTCCGCCGTGCGTGTACGGGACGAGTGCCTCGATCTCGACCGACGGCCGGGGCAGTTCGGCATCGATGAGCGCGAGCAGCTCGTCGATTCCGGCCCCGGTCCGCGCCGAGACGGCAATGGCGTACTTCTCGTTCCGCAGCAAACGCTGGAGGACCAGCGGGTCGGTCGCATCCGCCTTGTTGATCACCACGACCTCGGGCACGTCCAGCGCACCCACTTCGCGGATCACTTCGCGCACCGCGGCGAGCTGCTCCTCGGGAACCGGATGCGAGCCGTCCACCACGTGCAGGATCAGGTCGGACTCGCCGACCTCCTCCATGGTGGAGCGGAACGCCTCGACGAGGTGGTGCGGCAGATGCCGAACGAACCCGACGGTGTCGGCCAGGGTGTAGATCCGGCCGCTCGGCGTCTCGGCCCGGCGCACGGTCGGGTCGAGCGTGGCGAAGAGTGCGTTCTCCACCAGGACGCCCGCCCCGGTCAGCCGGTTGAGCAGCGACGACTTGCCTGCGTTGGTGTAACCGGCGATGGCGACCGAGGGCACCTTGTTGCGCTTGCGCTCCTGCCGCTTGATCTCGCGGCCGGTCTTCATCTCCGCGATCTCCCGGCGCATCTTCGCCATCTTCTCGCGGATCCGGCGCCGGTCCGTTTCGATCTTGGTCTCACCGGGACCACGGGTGGCCATGCCGCCACCGCCGCTGGAACCGCCGCCGCCCATCTGACGGGAGAGCGACTGTCCCCAACCGCGCAGGCGCGGCAGCATGTACTGCATCTGCGCCAGCGAGACCTGCGCCTTGCCCTCTCGGGACTTGGCGTGCTGGGCGAAGATGTCGAGGATCAGGGCGGTCCTGTCGACCACCTTGACCTTGACGACATCCTCCAGATGGATCAGCTGGCCGGGACTGAGCTCACCGTCGCAGACGACGGTGTCGGCTCCTGATTCGAGGACGATGTCACGCAGCTCCAACGCCTTGCCCGAGCCGATGTAGGTGGCCGGGTCGGGCTTGTCGCGCCGCTGGAAGACGGCGTCCAGCACCTGAGCACCCGCCGTCTCGGCGAGCGCCGCCAGCTCCGCGAGGGAGTTCTCGGCGTCCTGCACGGTGCCCGAGGTCCAGACGCCGACCAGCACCACACGCTCCAGGCGCAGCTGTCGGTACTCGACCTCGGTGACGTCCTCAAGCTCTGTGGAGAGGCCCGCCACACGCCGCAGTGCCGCGCGCTCGGAGCGGTCGAACTGCTCGCCGTCCCGCTCTCCGTCGATCTCGTGGCTCCAGGCGACGTCCTCTTCCATCAGGGCGTGGGCCCGAAGGCTTTCGGTGAGGCTCTCGGTGACGTTCTCCGTGGCACTCTGCGCATTCTGCGCGTCCTGGGGAAGGGAAGAAGAGGAGGTCATTGGATCCTTACGTCGATGGAAGTCCGTTACGTCAGTCACAACGCGTGACCTGTCCGGAAGATTCCCGCTCGGGAGAATCTCCGGTCCGGCTGTCGCGGCGACCCGTCGATAGTGGCACGGCCCGGGCGGCCCCGTCACCCGGGTTTACCGGTGTCCGGCGGGCTGTGTGCTGTGCCAGTCCGGGTGCCCGGGCATCGGCGGGGTCTTCTTGCCGTACAGCCAGCCGTCGAAGAATGCGGTCAGGTTGCGTCCCGCGATCTCTGACGCCAGCCGGACGAAGTCCGCCGTGGTCGCGGTGGAGTCACGGTGCGTCCTCACCCAGCGGCGTTCCAGCCGGTCGAAGGAGCTCTTGCCGATCTCCTGCCGCAGCGCGTAGAGGACCAGCGCACTGCCGTCGTACACGACGGGCCGGAAGAGGCTGATCTTCTGTCCCGGCGAGGGCGCGGCGGGACGGGCGGGCGGGCCTCCGACTGCGCGCCAGCTGTCGGACCGGTTGTAGGCATCGCGCATCCGGTTCTCCAGCGGCTTCTTGGCGTGCTCCTCCGCGTAGCGGGCCTCGTACCAGCTGGCATGTCCCTCGCTGAGCCAGAGATCGGACCAGGTCTGTGGGGAGACGCTGTCGCCGAACCAGTGGTGGGCCAGCTCATGAACCATGAGCGAGTCGACGTACCACTGGGGATATGCCTTGTTGGTGAGCAGGGTCCGTTCGAAGAGAGTCAGTGTCTGGGTCTCCAGCTCGAAACCGGTCTCCGTGTCGGCGACCAGCAGTCCGTACGTCTCGAAGGGGTAGCGGCCGACCTGGCGCTCCATCCACTCCAGCTGTCCGGGCGTCCTCTTGAGCCAGGGCTCCAGGCGGGCGGCGTCCGCGGCCGGCACCACATCACGGACCGGCAGCCCGTGCGGCCCGGTCCGCTTCCGGACGGTCGAGTGCCCGATGGAGACCTGGGCCAGTTCGGTGGCCATGGGGTGCTCGGTCCGATACGTCCAGGTGGTCGAGGCGCCGTGCCGGACCTTACCCGCGGGCAGGCCGTTGGCCACCACCGTCAGGTCCTTGGGGGCGGTCACCCGGAAGGTGAAGTAGGCCTTGTCGGAGGGGTGGTCGTTGCTGGGGAAGACCCGGTGCGCGGCGTCGGCCTGGTTGGCCATGGCCAGGCCGTCGGAGGTGCGCAGCCAGCCACCGCTGTCCTGGTCGCCCCTGGGGTCGCTGGTGTGCCGGACGGTGATCCGGAGCGGCACTCCGGCAGGCAGCGTGCCAGGGGGGTCGACGACGAGGTCCTCGCCCGTGACGGCGAAGTGGGCGCGCAGGCCGTTCACCGCGACGGAACGGACGGTGCCGCGGGTGAAGTCGAGGTTGATCCGGTCCAGTGGCTCGGTGGTCCGCGCGTCGATCGTGGTGACGGCGTCCAGGGGTTTGCTGTTGCTGCCGTGGTAGGTGAATCCGATGTCGTACGAGAGGACGTCGTACCCCGGGTTGCCGAGGGTGGGGAAGAGTGAATCTCCGATGCCGAGCGGCACGGGTGAGGGCACAGTGGCGGCAACGAGGGTGGCCGATGCAGTGGCCAGCAGGGCGGCCCGCAGGCGGCGGGGGATGAACGGCATGGACTACGGCTATCAGCGACCCGCACGGGGACAGGCGCGGCACGCGCCACGCCACTCGAACGAGGTCGCCGGGACAGCTGGGCGCCACGAAGGACTGGTTCAGACGGCGGCGGTCGGGTGCTGGGCGCGGTTCACGTCGTACACCCCCGGTACATCCCGCATCGCGCGCATCAGTGCGGGCAGTCCGGCGGCGTCCGGGAGCTGCAGGGTGTAGGTGTGCCTGACACGTTGTTCGCTGGGCGGTTCCACGGTGGCGGAGATGATCGCCGCGTCCGCCGACGCGATGGCCTCGGTGAGATCGGCGAGCAGCCCTGGCCGGCCGAAGGACTCGGCGACCAGGGTGACCCGGCATTCCGCCGCGTCGCCCCAGCCCACCGTGACGGGTGTCCGGCCCGCTGCCTGCATCCGGGCCACCCCGGGACACTCTCGCCGGTGCACGGTGACGACGCCGCCGCGCACGGTGAATCCGGTGACGTCGTCGGGCGGCACGGGGGTGCAGCAGCCTGCGAGCCGTACGGTGGCGTCCGGCATTCCTACGACGGCGGTCGCGGCGCGGCGTGCGGCCCGGTTGGCGCCGGCGTCCGACAGGTAGGCCGGCTGCCGCTCGGGCCTGCAGCCCGCGGGCTGGCTGCCGTACGTCCCCTGGGCACCCTCCGGGTGGGCGTCGAGCCACCCGGTGATGGCGATGCGCGCGGCGGGCGTACGGGCGTGGTCGAGCCAGTCCGGTGAGGGGCCGGAGGCGGTGTCCTCGGCGAGCAGCAGCTGCACGGTGTCCCCGTCGCTGAGCACGGTGGAGAGCGTGGCGAGTCGGCCGTTGACCCGGGCCCCGATACAGCTGTGGGCCTCGTCGCCGTACTGCGCGTAGGCGGCGTCGACGCAACTGGCGCCGGCGGGGAGTCCGAGCGTGCCGCCATCGGTACGGAAGACCGTGATCTCCCGGTCCTCGGCGAGGTCGGCGCGGAGGGTGGTCCAGAAGGTGTCCGGGTCGGGGGCGGACTGCTGCCAGGCGAGGAGCCGGGAGAGCCAGCCGGGCCGGGTCGGGTCGGCGCGCTCGCCGTCCGCGGGTTCGGCCTGCGGCAGCGTGGAGGTTCCGTCCGCGGTGTAGGGGTTGCCGAGGGCGATCACGCCCGCCTCGGCGACCTTGTGCATGCGATGGGTACGGATGAGGACTTCCGCGACCGCGCCCTCCGCGCCCACGACAGCGGTGTGCAGCGACTGGTACAGGTTGAACTTGGGGGCCGCGATGAAGTCCTTGAACTCGGAGATCACGGGGGTGAAGCAGGTGTGGAGCTCGCCGAGGACGGCATAGCAGTCGGCGTCCTCGCCGACGAGCACGAGCAGCCGCCCGAAGTCGGTGCCGCGCAGCTCTCCGCGTTTGATCCTGACGCGGTGCACGGAGACGTAATGGCGGGGCCTGATGAGGACTTCTGCGGGGATGTCGGCGTCCCGCAGCACAGTTCTGACGTTCTCTGCGATGGCGGAGAGGGGGTCGCCGGTGGCGCCCGGGGAGCCGGATTCCGGTGCCGAGGACGCGGCGATCAGTGCCCGGGTGTGCGCGTACTCCTCGGGATGGAGGATCGCGAAGACAAGATCCTCCAGCTCGGTCTTGAGTGCCTGCACCCCGAGCCGTTCGGCGAGCGGGATCAGCACGTCACGGGTGACCCTGGCGATCCTCGCCTGTTTCTCCGGGCGCATCACACCGAGGGTGCGCATGTTGTGCAGCCGGTCGGCGAGCTTGATCGACATGACCCGGACATCGTCCCCGGTGGCGACGAGCATCTTGCGGAACGTCTCGGGTTCGGCGGCCGCCCCGTAGTCGACCTTCTCCAGCTTGGTGACGCCGTCGACGAGATAGCAGACCTCGTCGCCGAATTGTTCCCGCACCTGATCGAGGGTCACCTCGGTGTCCTCGACCGTGTCGTGGAGCAGCGAAGCGGTCAGTGTCGTGGTTTCGGCCCCGAGCTCGGCGAGGATCAGCGTGACCGCGAGCGGATGCGTGATGTAGGGCTCGCCGCTCTTGCGCATCTGCCCCCGGTGGGAGGACTCTGCCAGGACGTAGGCCTTGCGGAGGACGCTGAGGTCGGCGTCCGGGTAGTGGGCCCGGTGGGCCTCGGCGACGTGGCCGATCGCGTCGGGCAGCCGGTCACGGGAGACCGGTCCGAGCACGGCGACGCGGCCGAGCCTGCGGAGATCGATCCGGGGACGGCCTCGTCTGCGGATGGGAGCACCTGGGTTGGTGGCCTCTGCGCTCATGGGGGCACCTCCGGCAAACGTCGACCGGCGGTGGGGAAGCGCGGACGCGCCTCCGGGCCGGTGCTTGATGCTACCGACCCCACCACGTGGCGGAGTCCCGCTCTCGCTCAGCGTGAAACGGATCACCCATTCGAGCGACGCTCCACTGCCCCTCCCGGCAAGCTTTGCCGGTCACGGCACCAGGGTGTGTTCTGAAAGGAGCGTCGTCCGGCCGTAGGGCGGGCCGGGCGGCGTCTGGAGCGTGCGTGCCAGATGCCGCCCGGCTGGCGGGACTTTCGAAACTCGCCCTAGCCGGTCACTGTTTCGAGCCAGGCCGGATCGATCTTGCCCTCGGCGACGATGACAGCGGCTCCGGTCATCTCGATCTCGCCGTCCGGCCGCTCGGTGATCACAAGGGTGCCGCCGGGCAGATCGACGGTGTACGTGATCGGGGTGCCGGTCTCGGCGGGGTCCGCGCCGTCCCTGCGGGCGGCGGCGACGGCCACGGCGCAGGCGCCGGTTCCACAGGAGCGGGTCTCGCCGGAACCGCGTTCGTGGACGCGCATCGCCACATGGCGCGGTCCACGGTCCACGACGAACTCGATGTTGACGCCGTCGGGGTAGACGGCGGCAGGGCTGAACGGCGGTACGGAGAACAGCGTGCCCGCGTGTGCCAGGTCGTCGACGAAGGCCACCGCGTGCGGGTTGCCCATGTTCACGTTGCGGGCGTCCCAACTGCGGCCGTCCACGGTGACCGTGACACCGTCCTCGGGGAGCTGGGCGCGCCCCATGGAGACCGTGATGTCGCCGCCCTTGGCGAGGTGGACCTTCTTCACGCCGCCGCGGGTCGCGACCGCGAGGTCGCCCTCCTCGACGAGTCCGGCGCGCTGCAGATAGTGGGCGAAGACCCGCACGCCGTTGCCGCACATCTCGGCGATCGAACCGTCGGCATTGCGGTAGTCCATGAACCACTCGGCGTCGGCCGCCATGGTCCGCGCCTCGGGGTGTGCGGCGGACCGCACGACGTGCAGCAGCCCGTCACCGCCGATACCGGCCCGTCGGTCGCAGAGCCGGACGACGACGGATGCGGGCAGGTCGACGGCGTTGTCCGGGTCGGGAACGATCACGAAGTCGTTCTCGGTGCCGTGACCCTTGAGGAAGGGGATCTCCGAGGTGCTCACAGGGCAACTGTACGAGGCCGCGCCGACAGCGGACGAAGCCAGTCCGAACGGTGGACGGACACGGCTGTGGACGGATGACGGGGACGCGAGCCCGGACTCAGCGCAGTCGCGCCACGCGCCAGATGGCCAGCGCGACCAGAGCGCCGCACACGGCCACGTACAGGGCGATCACCCGCCAGTCGGGGCGCTCCCCCGAGCCCCGCGCCGGCAGGCCCGGCCAGGTGTGGCCGACACGGCGGGCGGCCATCATCCCCCAGCCCGCGGCGCAGCAGCTGATCAGCAGACCGAGCATGGCGACGACCGCACCCCCGTCGCCGAACTCGAAGGCGAGCGGGAAGGCGAACATCAGAGAACCGACCGCGGCAAGCATGACGATCGGGGCGAGCTGCCAGATCCTCAGACGGCGCGCGGGCCGCAGCTCGACCTCGACCTCGGGGGTCACCTGGGGCTCGTCGGGCCCGTCGGGGCTCAGGCGTCCCGCCTCGTGCTGCATGTCCGGTGCGTCTTGTTCTGTGTCGCGAGGGCCGGCCTCCATCGCCACGCGCCCTCCCAACTCGGACTCCACTGGTCGATCGATGCTCGATGATGGCACGCTCCCGGTCGCCTTAATGACGGCCAGGGCTTCCCGATGCCATCACGTGATCAGGCTGTAACCGCTCGTTCGACCAACGTCAGCGCCCGGTGCGGGAGTTCCCCGCGGTGCTCCTCGGCGCCGCTCAGCCAGTGGACGCGGGGGTCGCGGCGGAACCAGGAGTCCTGACGGCGCGCGAAGCGTTTGGTGGCGCGGATCGTCTCGGCGCGCGCCTCGTCCTCCGTGCACTCCTTGGCCAGTGCGCCGAGCACCTGCTGATAGCCGAGCGCACGGGAGGCGGTGCGCCCCTCACGCAGACCGCGGGCCTCCAGCGTGCGCACCTCGTCCACGAGCCCTGCCTCCCACATCCGGTCGACCCGGAGGGCGATGCGTTCGTCGAGTTCGGGGCGGGCCACGTCGACGCCGATCTGGACTGCGTCGTAGACCGCTTCGTTACCCGGGAGGTTGGCCGTGAAGGGCTTCCCGGTGATCTCGATGACTTCGAGGGCCCGGACGATGCGGCGGCCATTGCTCGGCAGGATGGCCCGGCCCGCCTCGGGGTCGGCGGCGGCGAGGCGGCCGTGCAACGTCCCTGAACCGTGCTCCGCCAGTTCCTGTTCCAGCCTGACGCGTACGCCGGGGTCCGTGCCGGGAAATTCCAGTGCGTCGATCGCACCCTTCACGTACAGCCCTGAACCGCCGACCAGAACCGGGGTCCGGCCCTCGGCGAGCAGCCGGTCGATCTCGGCTCGGGCCAACCGCTGGTACTCGGCGACGCTGGCCGTCTCGGTGACGTCCCAGATGTCCAGCAGTCGGTGGGGTACGGACCCGCGCTCGGCGAGCGTCAGCTTCGCAGTGCCGATATCCATCCCCCGGTAGAGCTGCATGGAGTCGGCGTTGACCACTTCGCCACCGAGCTGCTGGGCCAGGAATACCCCCAGATCAGACTTTCCGGCTGCAGTGGGACCGACGACGGCGATGACCCGCGGTGCGGGAGATGGACTACTCACTGCCCCAGTCTCGCAAATGTCCAGCCCTCTCCCCGAATGGGCTACGTGACGGCACGAAGCCGGAGTCGTTTGCTGTTCCGAGGTGTCGCGCGCCGGTTCGGACCGGCCCCCTGTCCGGCAGGCGGCCGGATGGCCGAAGGCCCGACGAGGGCTGACGGACGAGAGTCCGAGTGGCGCAATGGGACGCTCCGGGGCGGCGCGGAATGTCGATCACACGAGTAAAATATGGAGAAAATATGGGCGTTTTTTCATGGTTCCGCCGTTCCTCCTCCGGAGCGGTCGAACCGTCGGCCGAGGAAGCCGCAGCACCGACGGGCGAGGCGTCCGAGGTCGCCGCGTCGGTGGACGCGTCGGTGACGTCCACCGGGTCGGAGTCCTCCGAGGGCGTGGAAATCCCGAAGCAGCAGTCGGTCGACGAAGCGGCGGACAACGCGGCCGGAGACAACGCCCGCACTTAGTCCCCCAGCAGGGAAGGTGTCCGATGGGCTTCATGGACAGTCTGAAAGCCAAGCTGAGTCCGGCGAAGGGCAAGGTCGGTGACCTCGCGCAGCAGCACGGGGACAAGATCGACCATGGAATCGACAAGGCAGCACGGACGGTCGATCAAAGGACAAAGGGCAAGTACAGCGACAAGATCGAGTCCGGCTCGCAGAAGGCCAAGCATGCGATTGACCGTCTGTCCCACATGGGCGAGGGCGGCACGCCGCCACCGGCTTCCTGACCTCGGCACCTCGACCTGATCACCGTGGACGGCCGTGGAGCAGCATGGCTCCGCGGCCGTCACGTGCGTGCCCGGCCCGGAACCCTCCGTCCCGGTCCGAGAGCAGCCGGATCCGGCCTCAGGACCAGGTGGCGACCATGTATCCGACGCCGTACGGAGCGTCCTCGTAGAGCAGCCGCCCGCTCAGCCCGGCCCCTTCCGCCGCACCCGCCAGCACCTGCCACGGCGCCCGGCCTGCCACCTTCAGTTCGTGCGCCAGTGACTCGTCCAGCGCACTCAGCACGGCGAGGTCCGCGGCGCCCAGGGCCCGTGACACCTCCATGTCGAACGAGAGGGCGCGCTCGTCCAGATAGCCGGGGGCCTTGACCGTGCGGCAGGCGCTGCCGTCGCCCATCACCAGCATGGCCACGCGGCGGGCCCTGGCCGCCAGCTCCCGTCCGGTGCTCGCGCAGTGCTCGGCTTCGAGCGCCTCCCCCACGCCCAGGCCCTCGATCGGCGCGTCCGCCCACTTCGCACGGGCAAGCAGCCACGCGGCGACGGAGAGGGACGGCGGAAGCGGGCGCACCGCCGCAGCCCCGGGGTCTCCTCCGAGCCCGAGCCGGACGTCGAGATCGACGCCGAAGCCCTTGAAGGATCCCGGGGCCCCCTCGGGATGCGGCCCGCGGTCATCGGGATCCCCGGGCCCGATCACGATCAGCAGGTCGGGGCGGGCCGCGGCGAGCACGCCCAGGGCATCGATGCACGCGGTCCTCGCGGCCAGGAGCTCTGGCGCGGCTCCTGCGGCGACCTCGGGTACCAGCACGGGCGGACAGGGGCAGACAGCTGCGGCGACAAGCATGCTGGGCAGCGTACTGCGTCAGCCGATTCCGCCGTTTCCCCCCGTCCGTTCCGGCCACGGGTCCGCGAGCCGGCGTACCGGCCGCGGGTCCGTGCCCCCTCCCTACGAGGTCAGTCGCATCCGCAGCCGGGAGCCGCCGCGGGCGGCAACGGCGCCGGGGCCCCGATGCCGGGCAGCCCGAGCATCACCCCGGCCGGCTTGGCGGCCTCGGCGACGGTGCGCTTCTCCCAGGCGTCCCCGGACCGGGTCCGCCTCACACCGAGCGGCGCGCCCTCGGCGAGCAGGTGGTGCGGGGCGGCGTAGGTGATCTCGACCGTCACCACATCGCCCGGGCGCACCTCCTCGTCCGGCTTGGTGAAGTGGACCAGGCGGTTGTCGGGAGCACGGCCGGAGAGACGGTGTGTGGCGCCGTCCTTACGGCCCTCGCCCTCAGCGACCATGATCTCCAGGGTGCGGCCGACCTGCTTCTTGTTCTCGTCCCAGGAGATCTCCTCCTGGAGGGCGGCCAGGCGCATGTACCGCTCCTGGACGACCTCCTTCGGGATCTGCCCCTCCATGTCGGCAGCCGGGGTTCCGGGGCGCTTGGAGTACTGGAAGGTGAAGGCGTTGGCGAAGCGTGCCTGACGGACCGCGTGCATGGTCTGCTCGAAGTCCTCCTCCGTCTCGCCGGGGAAGCCCACGATGATGTCGGTGGAGATGGCGGCGTCCGGCATCGCGGCGCGCACCTTCTCGATGATGCCGAGGAACCGCTCCTGCCGGTACGAGCGCCGCATCGCCTTCAGGATCGTGTCCGAACCCGACTGCATCGGCATGTGCAGCTGCGGCATGACGTTCGGGGTCTCGGCCATCGCCGCGATCACGTCGTCGGTGAAGTCGCGAGGGTGCGGCGAGGTGAAGCGGACCCGCTCCAGGCCCTCGATCTTCCCGCAGGCGCGCAGCAGCTTGGAGAATGCCTCGCGGTCGCCGATGTCGGAGCCGTACGCGTTCACGTTCTGGCCGAGCAGGGTGATCTCGGAGACCCCCTCGGCGACCAGTGCCTCGATCTCGGCCAGGATGTCGCCGGTGCGGCGGTCCTTCTCCTTGCCGCGCAGCGCCGGGACGATGCAGAAGGTGCAGGTGTTGTTGCAGCCGACGGAGATGGAGACCCACGCGGCGTAGGCGGACTCGCGGCGGGTGGGGAGGGTCGAGGGGAATGCCTCCAGGGATTCGGCGATCTCGATCTGCGCCTCCTCCTGGATACGGGCGCGCTCCAGAAGCACCGGCAGCTTGCCGATGTTGTGCGTTCCGAAGACGACGTCGACCCAGGGGGCCCGCTTGACGATCGTGTCGCGGTCCTTCTGCGCCAGACAGCCGCCGACCGCGATCTGCATCCCGGGCCGCTTCGTCTTCATCGGGGCGAGCCGGCCGAGATTGCCGTAGAGCTTGTTGTCCGCGTTCTCCCGCACCGCGCAGGTGTTGAAGACAACGACATCGGCGTCACCGTCGGCGCCCTCGGGCGCACGTACGTACCCCGCGCCCTCCAGCAGCCCCGACAGCCGCTCGGAGTCGTGGACGTTCATCTGGCACCCGTAGGTGCGCACCTCGTACGTTTTCAAACCCTCTACCTCGCTCATCTCGTCCACCAGGGTACGAGGTCGTACGGACACCCGGGGCCTGACTTCCACAGGACCGGCCCTGGCCATCACGAGGAGTGAGCTGGCAGGATCGCGCCATGCTCCACGCACTGTCCCGTATCGGCCGCCGACGCACCCTTCAGGGGGGCGCCGTCGCTGCCGTCGTTCTCGGGCTGCTGCTGTGGTGGGTGCTGCCGCTCGGGGATCCGCCGCCGAGCGGATCCCTGACCTTCAGCACAGGGGTACGCAGCGGGGTCTACCAGCGCTACGGCGAGCGGCTCGAGGGCCCCCTCGCCAAGGACCTGCCCAAGGTCTCGATTCGACTGCAGACCAGCGAGGGCTCCCAGCAGAACATCCAGCGGGTGGCGACCGGGAAGGCCGACTTCACCATCGCCACGACCGATGCCCTCGCCACGTATCTGCAGGACGGCAAGGCCGGGGCCGACCGGCTGCGCGGCTGTGTCCGGCTGTACGACGACTACATCCAACTGGTGGTGCCCCAGGACTCGGACGTGCGGACGGTCTCGGATCTCGCCGGCAAGCGGGTCGGGGTGGGGCAGGAGGGTTCGGGCGTGCGGCTGGTCGCCGACCGGCTGATGACCGCCGCTGGTCTTGATCCGACGCACGGCATCACCCCGGTCCCGGCCGGGATCGACACGATGCCGACGCAGTTGCAGAACGGTCTTCTCGATGCCTTCTTCTGGTCCGGCGGGCTGCCCACCACCGCTGTGCAGGAGCTGTCGGACCGCTTCCCGATCAGGCTCGTGCCCCTGGAGGCATCGCTGATCAAGCGGCTGCGGGCGGGCGGCGGCCCCACTCGCTACTACCGCTCGGCCGTGATGCCCGCCGACGCGTACCGCAACGCCCAGCAGGGATCGGCCATCACGACGGTGGCCGTCGCCAACGTGCTGGTCACCACGGACCGCACGGATCCTGCGATGACCGAGGCTTTCACCCGGACGGTGATCGACAGCCGGGACCGTATCGGACGCGAGGTGCATGCGGCGCAGTTGGTGGACCTGCGGACGGCGATCTACACCGATCCGCTTCAGCTGCACGACGGGGCCAGACGCTACTACCGGTCCGTCAAGCCCTGACGCACTCCGGCGAGCGCCGCCGCGGCACCCGGTACCGGAGTCAGTCGCCCGGACCGTTGCGCGGAACCGCCACCGTCACCCGCAGTCCGTGCGGCTCGTGCGGGGCGTAGGAGAGAGAGCCGCCGCCCGCGGCGAGCAGTGCCTGGGAGATGGAGAGCCCGAGACCGGACCCCTGCACGTTCTGGTGCTGGGCGCTGCGCCAGAACCGGTCGCCGATCCGCTCCAGCTCTTCATCGGTCAGCCCGGGGCCGCGGTCGGCGACGGCCACGGTGACGGTGTCGCGGCCGGCGGCGACAGTGACCCGGACCTCCTCACCGGCGGGGGTGAACTTGCACGCGTTGTCGATGACGGCGTCGAGGGCGCTGGAGAGCGCGATGGGGTCCGCCCAGGCTGTCACGGCAGATGCTCCGTCGGCTGTCAGCCGTACACCGTTCTCTTCCGCGAACGGGCGCCAGGAAGCCACCCGTTCCGCGGTGAGCGCGCCGATGTCGGTGAGCTGGAGGTCGGCTGCGGCATGCTCGGCCAGCGCCAGGTCCAGCAGGTCGTCCAGGACCTGCCCGAGACGCTTTCCCTCTGTGCGCACGGAGGCGATCTCCTCGTTCCCCTCGGGGAGTTCGAGGGCGAGGAGCTCGATGCGCAGCAGCAGCGCGGCGAGGGGGTTGCGCAGTTGGTGTGAGGCGTCGGCGACGAAAGCGCGCTGCTGCTCCAGCACTTCCTCGACGTTGTCGGCCATCTCGTTGAACGAACGGGCCAGGCGTCTGAGTTCCGGCGGACCTTCCGATGCCACCACCCGGGACCGCATCCGGCCGCTGGCGATGTCGTGGGTCGCCGCGTCCAGGGTCTGGACGGGCAGCAGGACCCAGCCGGTGAGCCGGATCGCGGCACCGACGGCCACCAGCATCGCGACCACTTCGCCGGCTGCGATCAGCAGCCAGCCGCGCAGCGTATGGGTGCGCATCTCACCGGTGGGCGAGTCGAGGACGACGACGGCGACCACATCGCCGTCCCGTACGACGGGCGAGGCGACGACGACCCGGCCGCGCTGCCAGGGCCAGACCTGCGGCGGATCATGACTGCGGCGCCCGAGGAGCGCCTCCCTGAACGCCTCGCGGCCCGCCCCCTCGACGGGGAGCTTCCAGTCGGCCGGTGCCTTCGCCATGGCAGTGTCGTCGCGGTAGAAGACGCCGGCCCGGATTCCGTACACCGAGTCGTACGTCTCCAGCTCCGACTGGAGCACACGGCGCCGTTCGTCGTTGCTGCCGGCCGGTTCCGTGACGAACTGGGCCAGTGCGGCGAAGCGTGCCGTGTCGTCGATGCGGTCGATCACGACGCCCTGCTGCTCGGCGGCGGCCACGCTGACGGCCAGCGGAAAGCCGAGCGCGAGCAGCACGGCTGCCATGAGGATGATGAGCAGGGGGAGGAGACGGGTACGCACCGGGGCAGTACGCCTTTACGCGGACGGGGAGACGAGGCGGTAGCCGACCCCGCGCACGGTCTCGATCAGTGCGGGCAGCCGCAGTTTGGAACGCAGGGACGCGACATGCACTTCGAGCGTGCGTCCCGTTCCCTCCCAACTCGTGCGCCACACCTCACTGATGATCTGCTCTCGGCGGAACACCACCCCGGGGCGCTGGGCGAGGAGCGCGAGCAGATCGAACTCCTTGCGGGTGAGCTGGACTTCGGCGCCGTCGACACTGACCCTGCGGGTCGGCAGCTCGATGTGAACATGACCGAGGCGCAGTGCCGCGACGGGCGTCTGCACCGTGTCCTCGCCGACCGAGTTGCGCCTGCTGACCGCGTGGATACGCGCGAGGAGTTCACCCGTGTCGTACGGCTTGACGACGTAGTCGTCCGCTCCCAGGTTGAGGCCGTGGATCCGCGACCGGACATCGGCCCGCGCGGTCACCATGATCACGGGGATGGAACAGCGCTTGCGGATCTTCCCGCAGACCTCGTAACCGTCCTGGTCGGGCAGTCCGAGGTCGAGGAGCACGACGCCGAAGGGCTCTGCCTCCGTCGGCAGCAGGGCCTTCAGGGCCTCCTCGCCGCTGCGTGCGTGCACGACCTGGATGCCGTGCCGGGCGAGCACCGCGGACAGGGCGGCCGCCACGTGGTTGTCGTCCTCGACGAGCAGCAGCCTCATGGCCCTCCTTCCTCTCCGCTTTCGCAACGTGGTGCAGGCTTCCCGCACTCCCCGGTGACTGTCCATCTTCCCGGTACTTCCACGTACCGAGGTGTTTCACCTCATCACGTACCAGGGCATCCACTCCGATGACCGGTACGCCAGTCAAGGCCCCTCCTGTTACATCGGGGTTTCCGTTATGCACCCGGTACGCCCCCGGTACCTCTCTTACCGTCCCGTTCACGCGGAGTGTCCGGTTGCCGCCGGATCGTTATGCTCAATTTCCGCTCAGATGTGATGACGGTGGTCGCACTGCGTCACTAAGGTCCTTCCCAACCGAGGAGGACGGAGCAAGAAGCCGATGAGCGGAGTTTCAGTGACCAAGGCCGCCGAGGATGCCGTGCCCGCGGCGAACGACCTTGTCGTACTGAGCAACGTCAACAAGCACTTCGGCGCGCTGCATGTGCTCCAGGACATCGACCTGACCATCGCACGGGGCGAGGTCGTGGTCGTTATCGGGCCTTCCGGGTCCGGAAAGTCCACGCTGTGCCGCACGATCAACCGCTTGGAGACGATCGACTCGGGCGCGATATCGATCGACGGCAAGCCATTGCCCCAGGAGGGCAAGGAGCTGGCCAGGCTGCGTGCCGATGTCGGCATGGTCTTCCAGTCGTTCAATCTCTTCGCGCACAAGACGGTGCTCGAAAACGTGATGCTGGGGCAGCTCAAGGTCCGCAAGGCGGACAAGACGGCTGCCGAGGAGAAGGCCCGTTCGCTGCTCGACCGGGTGGGCGTGGCGACGCAGGCCGACAAGTACCCCTCGCAGCTCTCCGGAGGCCAGCAGCAACGTGTGGCCATCGCGCGGGCGTTGGCGATGGACCCCAAGGTCATGCTCTTCGACGAGCCGACGTCCGCGCTCGACCCGGAGATGATCAATGAGGTGCTGGAAGTCATGCAGCAGCTCGCCCGGGACGGCATGACCATGGTCGTCGTCACCCACGAAATGGGCTTCGCGCGCTCGGCGGCGAACCGTGTCGTCTTCATGGCGGACGGGAAGATCGTCGAAGAGGCGTCGCCCGACCAGTTCTTCAGCAACCCGCGCAGTGACCGGGCCAAGGACTTCCTCTCGAAGATCCTGCACCACTGATTTCCGGATCAGCAGTTCACTCACATCGCGTCATCGCGTCAACACTAGGGAAGTTCACCATGCAGCTTCGTAAGGTCACCGCCGCATCGGCCGCCGTGCTCGCGCTCGCCCTCACCGCCACCGCCTGTGGCTCCTCCGACGACAAGGGCGGCGACTCGGCGGGCGGCGGCAAGAAGATCACCATCGGCATCAAGATCGACCAGCCCGGTATCGGTCTGAAGACGCCCGACGGCAAGTACACCGGTTTCGACGTCGATGTCGCCACGTACATCGCCAAGGAACTCGGCTACGACGCCAAGGACATCACCTTCAAGGAGACCAAGAGCGCCGACCGCGAGACGGCGATCGAGCGCGGGGACGTCAAGTTCATCGCCGCCTCCTACTCGATCAACGACGAGCGTCTGCAGAAGGTCGACTTCGCCGGCCCGTACCTGCTGGCGCACCAGGACATCCTGGTCCGTGCGGACGACGACTCGTTCAAGTCCCCGGCCGACCTGAACAGCAAGAAGCTGTGTTCGGTGACCGGCTCGACCTCGGCGCAGAACGTCCACGACAAGCTGGCGCCCAAGGCCCAGCTGCAGGAGTACGGCGGCTACTCCGAGTGCCTCACCGGCCTGGAGAACAAGGCTGTCGACGCGCTGACCACCGACGACAGCATCCTGGCCGGTTTCGCCTCGCAGAAGGACTTCCAGGGGAAGTTCAAGCTGGCCGGCTTCAAGATGAGCAACGAGAACTACGGCATCGGCCTGAAGAAGGGTGACGCCGACCTCAAGAAGAAGATCAACGACGCGCTCACCAAGATGGTCTCGGACGGTTCCTGGGACAAGGCGGTGCAGGCCAACTTCGGTCCGGCGAACTACAAGAACGAGCCCGCCCCGAAGATCGGCAACATCGTCAAGTGAAGCAGGGCTGACCCGGCGCGCCGTCCGTGAACGGCGGCGCGCCATGCCCTCCTACACGCGGAAGCGCGGGAGATCGTGTTCGACTTTCTTGAAGGTTACGACCTGTTGGGGGCTTTCTGGGTGACGGTGCAGCTCGCCGTCTACTCCGCCCTCGGCTCCCTCATATGGGGAACGCTGCTGGCCGGCATGAAGGTCAGCCCGGTCCCCCTGATGCGCGGTTTCGCGACCGCCTATGTGAATGTCATCCGGAACATCCCTCTGACCGTCATCATCGTCTTCTCGTCGCTGGGTCTCTTCCAGACGCTCAACATCAAGCTCGGGGCCAGCGATTTCACGGACATCAACTTCCGGCTCGCGGTCCTCGCGCTGATCGCCTACACCGCCGCGTTCGTCTGTGAGGCGCTCCGGTCGGGCATCAACACGGTGCCGGTCGGCCAGGCGGAGGCCGCGCGTGCGCTCGGGCTGAGCTTCACGCAAGTGCTGCGACTGATCGTCCTCCCGCAGGCGTTCCGCGCGGTGGTCAACCCGCTGTCGAACGTGCTGATCGCGTTGACGAAGAACACCACGGTCGCCTCGGCGATCGGGGTCGCCGAAGCCGCGTACCTGATGAAGGGCATGATCGAAGCCGAGGCCCAGCTGGTCCTGATCGCGTTGGTCTTCGCGTTCGGCTTCATCGTTCTGACCCTCCCGACCGGCCTGATCCTCGGCTGGGTGAGCAAGAAGGTGGCGGTGAAGCGATGACTTCCGTCCTCTACGACGCCCAGGGACCGCGTGCCAAGCAGCGCAACATCCTGTACACGGTGCTGTTCGTCCTGTGCGCCGCTGCCGTGGTGTGGTGGGTGTACAGCGGCCTGGCCGAGAAGCACCAGCTCGACTGGATCAAGTGGAAGCCGTTCTTCACCAGCTCCCAGCCCTGGCAGACCTACATCTGGCCAGGCCTCCAGAACACGCTCAAGGCGGCGTTCTTCGCCCTGATCATCGCGCTGCCGCTCGGCGCTCTGTTCGGTATCGGCAGGCTCTCGGACCACCGGTGGGTGCGGGTGCCGTCCGGCGTCGTCGTGGAGTTCTTCCGCGCCGTCCCCGTGCTGATCCTGATGATCGTCGCGAACGAGGCGTACGCCGAGTACACGGACATCAGCACCGAGACGCGTCCCCTGTACGCCGTGGTGACCGGCCTGGTGCTGTACAACTTCTCGGTACTCGCCGAGATCGTGCGCGCCGGGATCCACTCTCTGCCGAAGGGCCAGACCGACGCGGCCAAGGCGATCGGGATGCGCAAGGGTCAGACCATGGTGTTCGTGCTGCTGCCGCAGGCAGTGACGGTCATGCTGCCGGCGATCGTCAGCCAGCTGGTCGTCATCGTGAAGGACACCGCGCTCGGCGGCGCCATGATGACCTTCCCCGAGCTGCTGTCCTCGGTCCGTCCGATGGCTGCGAACTACGGCGCGAACACCATCGCGTGCTTCACGATCGTGGCCCTGATCTACCTCGTGGTGAACTTCGCGCTCACGTCGTTCGCGAGCTGGCTGGAGCGGTGGCTCCGGCGCAACAGGAAGAGCAAGGGTTCCCCGGCCGGCACCGTGCCCGGGGGCGCACCGAAGACCATCGGTACGCCGGCGCTCGTCGTCGACGACGGACGCGCCGTCTGACAGTTCGTCGGTAATCTCTGCGCAGGGGCGCCGGTGCATGCACCGGCGCCCCTCGCCGTGCTCGGTTGTCACTTGACGCAAGCACCGGCAGTGGGTTGCATACGTTCTGTGATCGCCGACCGAGCCCCCGCTTCCGCTTCCACTCCTCCGACCGCACGGGCCCAGGGAGTCGCGCCGTGGACCCGGTGATTGTCGTCGGCGCCGGGCCTGTGGGCCTGACGCTGTCGCTCGCCCTCGCCGCGCAGGGCGTTCCCTCCGTCGTCCTCGACGAGGATCCGGGGAGGCACGAGACCCGTCCCGCCCGGACGGTGGTGCTGCGCGAGGACACCACGGCCCTGGTGGAGCGGCTCGGGTGCAAGGCGCTCCGGAACGAGGGCGCCCACTGGACGGGCTGGCGCTCCATGCGCCGCAAGCAGCTCGTACGCGAACTGCGCCTCGGCGAGGACTCCCCGTACGGTGATCCGCTCCCGGCCCCGCTCCATCTGCCCCAGCACGCCCTGATGCGCGGGCTGCGGGCCGCGGTCGCCGGGCAGGAGCTGGTGCACATGGCGCCGCTCAGCCGGATCGACACCCTGGAGCAGGATCCGGCGGGGCTCACTGTGCACACCAGGGAACCGGATTCGACCTGGTGGCGCGGGAGTTACCTGGTCGGCTGCGACGGCGCCAGATCCACCGTCCGCAAGCTGCTGGACGTCCGGTTCCCGGGGCGCACAGCGGTGGAGCGGCACGCCGTGGCCGCACTGCGCACCGAACTGCCCTGGCCGGGCGAGGCAGTGCTGCACCGGCTGCCGCCGTGGCGCACCGGGGGCGCCGAAGTCACCGCGCGCCCGCTGCCGGACGGTGCGTGGCGGCTGGACTGGCTGCTCCCGCCACGCGGCGAGCTCGTCACCCCCGACGCGTTGATCACCCGGGTGCGGGACACTCTCGCGGGCTGGTGCGGCGGCGAGACCCCGCCGTACGAACTGCTGGACACGGGCGTGTACACGCTGCATCACCGGCTGGCCCGGCGCTGGCGGGTCCAGCGGGCCTTCCTGGCCGGGGACGCCGCGCATCTGCTCGGTGCACTCGGTACGCAGGGGCTCGACGAAGGACTGCGGGACGCCGAGAACCTGGCCTGGAAGCTGGCGCAGGCCTGGCATCTCGGCGCCTCCGACGTGCTGCTCGACAGCTACCAGGCGGAGCGGCGGGCTGCGGTCGCCTCCCGTCTGCGCGCGGCGGACCAGTCGCTGCCGATACTGCGCGGCGGCGGAGGGCTACGGAGCATCGTCCCCGGGAGCGCACGGGGGCACGATTCACTGCTCGCCGACGGTCACCTGGGGTGCGGCCCACTGGGCGCGCCCCCCTCGTACTCGCACTCCCCCCTTGCGCCTGCGTACGCCGAGGCGCACACATCGGTGGGTACGCCCCCGGGTGCGCCGGTCGACGATGTACGGGTGACGGCGCCCGACGGCACGACCGTGCGGCTGCGCGAGCGGCTGGGGCGGGGCCGTCTGCTGGTCGTGCTGGTCGCTCCGGGGACCGGGGTGTGGGATCGGCGCCACTGGTTGACCGCGGGAGTGATGCCCCGGCTCGTCAAGTCGGTCGACGCCCTGCCGGTGAAGTCGGAGCTGCTGGTGACCGAGGCCTACCCGGGCGCCCCGGCCCATACCGTGCTGCTGATCAGGCCGGACGGACATCTGGTGGCATCGTTCGGCGGCGTCCGGCCCGCGGAACTTTTCGCTGCGGCGGACGCGGTGCGCGGCGGCGCGCCACGTGCCTCCGTGCGCTCCGACCAGACCGCAGACATCAATTGACCCCCACGGGCAGCACATGGTGTACTCCGAAATGTGACCGACACCGATGTGCGCCTGTGGCGGAGGGTCCATATGGACCTCGTCCGCTATGCGGGCTGCGTGTGTCGCCCGTCCTGCTGAACCGCCTCTCCCTGCCGCGGCGTGCGCTCTGTCGCACGCCGGGCATCACGCGCGAACTCTCAGGACGGTCCCTGTGTCTGCCTCTCCCCCGCCTTCTGTACGCACGCCTTCTTCCGGCCCTGACTCCGGTGCCGGTCCCACGGCTGCAGAACTGCTCGACTTCGTCCGCCGTACGGCGGCGGACCCCGGTCTGATTGCCTCGCTCCCCCTCGATCCCGAGGGCCGCACCTGGATCCGGCTCGACGGCCCCGGCGGCAGCGAGGCCTGGCTGATCGGCTGGCCGCCGCGCACCGGCACCGGCTGGCACGACCATGCCGACTCGATCGGCGCCTTCACCACCGCGGCCGGCACACTCACGGAGCATTCACTCGCGGCCAGGCTGCCCGCCGACGGCTGGAAAACCCTCGAACTGGCTGAAGGCGTCGACCGGTCCCGGCAGTTGACGACCGGCCGGGGCAGGACGTTCGGCCGGCACCATGTGCACGAGGTGTTGAACGAATCCGGCACCGAGCACGCGGTCTCTGTCCATGCGTACTATCCGCCGCTGCCGCAGATCAGGCGCTACAGCCGTAGCGGTGCGCTACTCCGTCTTGAGCACATCGAACGCCCGGAGGACTGGCAGTGAGCGACGAGCACGACAACGGTTCGGAGCGGGTGGGGATCGACGAACTGCTGGAGCGCGTCCGGGCCGGATACGACCGCATCGGTCCGCACGAGGCGATCGCCGCCGCCGCGGACGGCGCCCTGCTGGTGGACATACGCTACGCGGCGCTGCGCGAGCGGGACGGGTTGATTCCGGGGGCGCTGGTCGTCGAGCGCAATGAGCTGGAGTGGCGACTCGACCCGCAGGGAAGCCATCGCGCGCCGGAGGCGGTCAGCCACGAACTGCAGGTGGTGGTGGTCTGCAACGAGGGGTACGCGTCGAGTCTCGCGGTCGCGTCCCTGAGGCAGTTGGGGCTGCACCGGGCGACCGATCTGATCGGCGGGTTCCAGGCGTGGCGGGCGGCGGGGCTGCCGGTCGGCGCCTGACCGGTGGCGGGCCCGGCCGCACTGCTCCCTGCGCTGTTCCGCCCGCCACCGGCCCGCGGTGTCACTGCTTGGACGTCGCCACCTCCACCGGGCTGACCTTGAGTGCCAGCCGGCCGGGCAGCGTCGAGGCGACGAGTGCCAGCAGTGCGGCTGCGCCCACCACTGTCGCGTACACCGACGGGAGTACGGTGGGTGCCGCACTGCCGGTCATCCCGATACTGAAGGCGGTCAGCACGACGAGGGCGATGCCGGTGCCGAGGACGGCGGCGATCAGCAGAACCGACAGGGCCTCGATGCGGAGCATCCGCAGGACCTGGCGGCGAGTGGCACCGGCCAGCCGGAGCATGGCGAACTCCCGGATCCGCTCGGACACCGACATGGCGAAGGTGTTGACGACCGCGATCGCGGTGAAAGCGAGAACCAGGCCCATGGCCAGATAGTTGACCTCTGCGTTCTGCTGCTGCCGGTCCGCCTGGAGCCGGTCTGCGGTGGCAGGGGCGAGCACGGCGATGCCGGGGAACTTCCGCAGAGCGGCGACGAGCCGGCTGCGGTCGCTCTCTCCGGCGACCAGGACCGTGGCAGCGAGGGGGTTGTCCATGTGACGGGCGATCAGGTCGTGGGGCAGGGTCAGATCGCCGAACCCGAGGCCGCGGGTGTAGACCGCGGCGACCGTGAGGGTGGCGGGTGTGCCGTCACCGAGGTGCACTGTCAACTCGCTGCCGGCGTGCAGCCCCAGCTGTTCGGCGGCGAGTTCACTGATTGCAGCGGTGCCGGGACGGGCGGCGAAGCCGGCGAGCGAGCCGCTGGTCACCTCGGGGTCCCAGGTTTGGGCGATACCGGCCTGGGTGACGCCCTGAGCCGTGAACTTCTCGAGGCCTACTCTGACCGTGGTCCGTACGACCTCGGTGGCGGCCGTCACACCCGGTGTCCTGCGCACGGTCTCGGCGGCGGCGGACGGGACCCCGGGCCCCTGCGAGGAGAGGACCCAGGTGGCACGGATTCCTTCGCGGGCCTGGGCGCGGGCGGCGTCACCGAGGGTCGGCTGAACGAAGAGAACCGTGCAGGTCATCGCGATGAGCAGAGTGAGCGGGGTGACGACGGCGGCCATCCGGACGGAGTTTCCACGGATGTTCGCGGTGGCGAGAGTGCCCCCGGAACCGATCAGCCGGAGCGGGCCCGCGAGCAGTGCCGCCGCCATCTTGACGAGCAGTGGTCCGAGTAGCGACACGGCCGTGGCCAGCACCACAACGGCCAGGAAGGTGAGGGGAGTCGAGGCCGCCTCGGTGCGCAGGCTGCCGAGTACGGCGACGAGCGCTCCGCCGCCCGCGAGCAACACCAGACCTGCGGCGATCCGGACCGTGGCCGGCCGCTCGCGCTCGACCGTGGACTCGGCCATGGCCTCGCCCGGGCGGATACGGGCGATCCTGCGGCCGGAGATCCTGGCGGCTGCCCAGGCACCGAGAAACGTAACGGCGAGGGCGGCGAAAACCGGGAAGATGCCCGTGGTGCGTTCCAGCGACGGTGGGACCGCACCCATATCGATGAATCGGCTGTGGAGCCAGCCGGCGAGCGGCAGTCCGGCGAGCGAACCAAGCACGCCGGCCACGGCCCCGACGACCAGCGCCTCACGCCCGAGAAGGCGGCGGACCTGGCGCGGTGTGGCGGCGATGGCGCGCAGCAAGGCCAGTTCACGGTGGCGCTGTTGGATGGAGAGCGCAAAGGTGCCGACGACCACGAGGATCGCGACGAGGAGTGAGGTGCCACCCATCGCACCGCCCATGGAAACGAGCTTGATCCGGGCGCCCGCGGCATCCAGGAACTCGACGGGGCCGCGGTCGTCGCCTGTGGACACCTGCGCGGTGGTGCCCTTGAGCGCCTGCTCCACCTGCTGCTTCAGCCGGTCGAGGTCCGTGCCCGGCGCGGGCACCACACCGAGGGCGGTGACCTGGCCGGGACGGGCGGAGAGGCGGGCGGCCTCGGCGCCCGAGAAGAAGAGGGTGGTCTGCTGCCGGAGGTCGCCGCGGTGGGCCGGGGCCGCGACACCGCTGATGCGGTACGGGCGGGCAGCGCCGGTGGACTGCACGGTGAGCCGGTCTCCGGGCTTCAGGCCGGTTCGCTCGGCGAGACCCCGGTCGATCACCACGTCGTCGGCGGAGACGGGGGAACGGCCTGCGGTGAGAGCGAAGGGCGTCAGGGAGGCGGAGGCCCAGGAGTGTCCGTAGGAAGGCGGGGAAGATGGAGTGGTCTTACCCGCAGGCCTGCCGGCGGACCGGGCAACGGGCACCGCGAGGAAGGTGAGTTCGGGGACCACCTTGCGTACGCCGTCCACGTTCCGGATCCGGTCCGCGGTGACTGCGGGGAGCCAGGCGCGCTCAGCGACGGGTTTCGCCTTGCGCTTGACCTTCGTCTTCCCATTGCCCTTGTGCTTGACGGTGGTCCGGTGGACATTCTGGTCGGCTGAGACGATGAGCGGAGCCGCGGCATAGCGCTCGGTCGCGATCCGTCCGCGCAGGCCGGTCTCCAGAAGCGTGCCGCAGGCGGTGACAAGGGCAGCGGCGCACATCAGGGCCACCAGAGCGCCGAGGAACCCGCCCTTGCGGTCTCGGATCGTCTGCAGGGCGTAGCGCAGCATCATGATGCGTCGGTCTCCCTCGTGTGGTTGTCGGCTGCAAGGGGCCGGGCCGGGAAGGCGAGCAGCCGGGTGTGGACCGTGCGAGCGCCCGGCGGAGTGTCGGCGTCGGACCGCTTGTAGCGGTTCATGAGGGCGATGTACTCCTCGAAGAACGCGCGGAGCTCGGGCAGCGTGAGCCGGATGGTGCCACGCGAGTACGGGAACGCGTCGGCCCACTCGCCCCGTTCACCGCTGTCGCGCTGAAGCTGCTCGAAGAGGGCGAGGTCGGCGGCGTACGCATGGCGGTTCAGCTCGTCCATGGCACGCCGCACCTCGGGGCTCTGGCGGGACCGGGGCGGGAAGCGACGGTCGCCGGGAACGGCCCGCCACCACCTCGCCCGACGCCCGTCCGACTCCTCGGCCGGGATGTCCTCCACGAAGCCGTACCTGGCCAGTTCGCGCAGGTGATAGCTGGTGGACCCGGTGTTCAGCCCGAGGGCGCGGGCAAGGATCGCGGACGTCGCGGGGCCGTGCAGGGTGAGGTGCTGAAGGATCTGCTGCCGCCTCGGCTGTGCGAGCGCTGCGAGGGCGGCCAGCTCTGTGATGTCGGTGCCACCGGACTTTTCTGCCATGCGTCACACAGTGCTCTGTGCACAGATACCTGGGCACTGGAGCGAGTCGGCGTCTTCGTACGGGGGTTTTCCCCCGGCAGCCGCTGTCCCGCCCTCCCTCGGAACCGCTCCGGAACCGACACGAGGCTGACCCGGAACCGCTCCGGAACCGACCGCGATCCGACCCGGCACGCACCCGAATGGCTCACCCCGGTGGAGCATATTCATCACAAGGCAGACATTCACCTCATACAAGGGACCGATAAGACGGAGATGCCACACAGATGCCGACCACCGCCCTCACCCCCGACCAGCTCGACCGTCAGGCCGCCCGCCTCCATGACACGGAGGCCTGGCAGCAGATCGTCACGGGCTGGGACATCACCGTCCCCGAACCGTTGCGTGCCGCCTCACCTGGCTCCGTGCCGCACCCGGCGGACCGGCATCCGGCCGACTGGCGCGATCTGCTGTCCGTGACCGTCGATCAGCTGATCGCCGACTCGGTCCGCTCCGCGCCACCGGCCGCCCCACGCGAGCGCCCCCTCCCCGGGCGCCTCGGCGCGATCCTCCCCGACCGGTTCCACAGCTGGCGCCGCATCGGGCAGCCCGAACTGCGGCCCTCCACCCACCTCGCCTACGCGCGGCAGATCCTGATTGAGTGGGGCTGGCAGAACACCCCGTACCGGCTGCGGAACGCCCGCGGCGCCCGGTGCGTCTGCGGCGCCCTCCTCACCGCACACCGCCTGGGCTACGGCTCCCTCGACACCGTGGACCGGGCCGGCGCCTGGATCGTCGCCGAGCTTCGCTCGCAGGGCTGGACCGACCTGATCGGCCCCTGGAACCGACGCCCTGGCCGCACCGCGGCGGATGCTGTGGCCCTGCTGGACGCCACCATCCTCCGCGCCTCACATGCCGGACAGTGACCGCCGCGCCTCCCCGACCCGCAGCAACCCGGCGTGCACGCCGTCACCGTGCACGCCCATTGCGCTCAACGCCCGCGCCGTGTATATCCGCTGCGTGCACACCCTCTGTGTACGCAGCCCTGCACATCCGGAAAGCAACGCCGTCAAAACGGCTCGTCCAGGCCTTCCGTGTCCTCACCCTCTGCTTCGAGTGCCTGGCGCACCACACGCAGGGCCATCCCCTCCCCGTACCCCTTGCGCGCGAGCATGCCCGCAAGGCGGCGCAGCCGCTTGTCGCGGTCCAGTCCGCGAGTGGAGCGGAGTTTGCGCGCGACGAGTTCGCGGGCCGTCTCCTCCTCCTGCCCGGAGTCGAGCTGTCCGACGGCCTCGTCGATCACCGCGGAGTCCACCCCCTTGGTCCGCAGCTCCCGGACGAGAGCGCGGCGCGCCAGCCCCCGGCCGTGGTGCCGGGACTCCACCCAGGCATCCGCGAACGCCGCGTCGTCGATCAGCCCGACGTCCTCGAAACGCGCCAGCACCTCTTCGGCCGCCTCGTCCGGGATCTCCCGTTTACGCAACGCATCCGCAAGCTGCTTGCGGGTACGCGGGGTCCCGGTGAGCAGCCGCAGACATATGTTGCGCGCCTGCTCGACCGGGTCTCGCGGCTCCCCCTTCTCGGCCCTCGACGAGGAAGGGGAGCCGCTGTTCCTGGAGCGGGAGCGGGCACGACGGTCCGCCCCCTCACCGAATCGCCCGCCCGAGCCGGTGCCGTGACCGGGACCGGCCTCCGGCCCGTATGCGGACTCGGACGCGGAATCGGCCGTGCGCCCGGCGACTCCTGGGCCGGGACCGGCGCCGACAGCGCTGTCCGGCCACTCCGTACGACGCGTCACGGTCTAGCTCTTGGCCGCCGCAGCCTTGGCCGGCTTGGTCTTGCCGGCCGGAGCGGGCACCGACTTCGCGCCGTCGGCCGGAGCCGCGGAGCCGCCCGCCGCGTCCGCACCAGGCTCGCCCCCCAGAGCCGCGTCCGGCCTGACGCCGATGCCCAGCTTTTCGAGAATCTTCTTCTCGATCTCGTTGGCGAGGTCGGGGTTGTCCTTGAGGAAGTTACGGGCGTTCTCCTTGCCCTGGCCGAGCTGGTCGCCCTCGTACGTGTACCAGGCGCCCGCCTTGCGCACGAAGCCGTGCTCCACGCCCATGTCGATCAGACCGCCCTCGCGGCTGATGCCCTGGCCGTAGAGGATGTCGAACTCGGCCTGCTTGAACGGCGGTGCGACCTTGTTCTTGACGACCTTGACACGGGTGCGGTTGCCGACCGCGTCGGTGCCGTCCTTCAGCGTCTCGATGCGGCGGATGTCAAGGCGCACCGATGCGTAGAACTTCAGCGCCCGGCCACCGGTCGTGGTCTCCGGGGAGCCGAACATCACACCGATCTTCTCGCGGAGCTGGTTGATGAAGATCGCGGTGGTCTTGGACTGGTTGAGCGCGCTGGTGATCTTGCGGAGCGCCTGGCTCATCAGACGGGCCTGCAGACCCACGTGCGAGTCACCCATCTCGCCCTCGATCTCCGCGCGCGGCACGAGCGCCGCGACGGAGTCGATGACGATCAGGTCGAGAGCGCCCGAACGGACCAGCATGTCCACGATCTCGAGCGCCTGCTCACCGTTGTCCGGCTGGGACAGGATGAGGCTGTCGATGTCGACGCCGAGCTTCTTCGCGTACTCGGGGTCGAGGGCGTGCTCCGCGTCGATGAAGGCCACCGAGCCGCCGAGCCGCTGCGCATTCGCCACCGCGTGCAGCGTCAGTGTCGTCTTGCCGGAGGACTCCGGCCCGTAGACCTCCACCACACGGCCGCGCGGCAGTCCGCCGACGCCGAGGGCGACGTCGAGTGCGGTCGACCCGGTGGGGATCACCTCGATGGGCTCGTTCGGCCGCTCACCGAGGCGCATCACCGCGCCCTTGCCGAATTGCCGTTCAATCTGTGCGAGTGCGGCGTCCAGCGCCTTCTCGCGGTCGGTTCCTGCCATGGGTTCCACCCGATTTGCTTGAGTCGATCGCTTCACGTCAAAGACGCTAACCCCTGCCACTGACAATGGGCCTCGACGTCCTCCCGGCCTGTGGACAACTCCACGGTCGGGCCCGGGAAAACCCGGCCGGAATCCCATAAGAATGGATGTTCGATTTCAGTGTCAAGCGCACCGCGCCGGACCGACCCGCCCCCAGAGTAGCGCCCTAGCATCACGCGCTTGGGGAGTCAAGAAAACATGGTCGACCTCATGCTGAATTCCGGCCGTATGGGAACATGACCGACAGAAAGAGCGGCCCTGGTCGTCGGCGCCAGGCGCGGTGCGGGCCGAGGCATCGCCGTTCAGCTGGGAGCGGTTGGAGCGACTGTCCGCGTGACCGGGCGGACCACCGGGACCCAACGGTCGGAGATGAGTCGGAGAGGAACCGTCCGGAGACCATCGATTCAGACCGCAGCCGCCGTCGCCGAGGCGAACCGGCGCGACGCGATCACCCACGCGCCGCGTTTCGCCGTCGCCGAGAGTCCCGCATACGTCGGCCGGGCGGTGGCCGCGCTCGCGCAGGACCCGGAGGTCGCACGCTGGAGCGGGCAGTTTTTGTCCAGCGGGCAGTTTTTGTCGAGCGGGCAGTCGGCGCGGGCCTACGGCGTCACCGACCTCGACAGCCGGCGCCCCGACACCTGGCGGTACGTCCCCGAGGTCCACGACGCGGGCCTGCCGGCCGACGTGACGGGCTGTCGCTGAGCCCGCCCGCGGACCGCGCCCCCACGCCTCCGCAACCCGCGCTCCCGCACCGCGCGACGCAACCTGCCGGGCCGCCTGCCGTCCGGTTGTCGTTTCAGGCCTGCGGATCCGGGACGTTCGGTCGCTCCGAATCCGCGTCGCCGTCGCCCCCCGGAGCCCGGGTCGCCACGCCCCGCGACCGTGGGAGCACCGACTCCCCGCGCCGCCACAGATGCCGTCCATGCACCCGCGGGTCGTCCGTCACGTCGTAGCGCTTCACATAGGCACCGAGGAATGCCTGCAGCGTGGCGACGGCCGGGATCGCGATGAGCGCGCCCACGGCGCCCAGCAGAGCCGTACCGACGATGACCGAGCCGAAGGCGACCGCCGGATGAATGTCCACGGTTTTCGAGGTGAGCTTGGGCTGCAGCACATAGTTCTCGAACTGCTGGTAGATCACGACGAATCCGAGTACCCACAGGGCGTACCAGGGGTCGACGGTGAACGCGATCAGCATCGGCAGGGCGCCCGCCAGATACGTACCGATCGTGGGAATGAACTGCGAGACGAGGCCGACCCAGACCGCGAGCGCCGGAGCGTACGGCACACCGAGGATCACCAGCAGGATGTAGTGCGCGATCCCGGAGATGAGCGCCATCAGTCCACGCGAGTAGAGAAAACCGCCGGTCTTGTCGACCGCGATCTCCCAGGCCCTCAGCACTTCGGCCTGCCGGGCGGGCGGCAGCATGGAGCACAGGGCGCGGCGCAGCCGAGGACCGTCGGCCGCGAAGTAGAACGAGAACAAGAAGATCGTCAGCAGCCGGAAGAGCCCGCTGAGCACGGTGGTCGAGACGTCGAGCACACCGGTCGCGCTGTTCTGGACGTACTTCTGCAGCCAGTCGGAGTGCAGCAGGCTGTCCTGAACCTCGACCCGGGAGAGATCGGTGTGGAAATTCTGGTTGATCCAGTTGATCACCGAGTCGAGGTACTTGGGGAACTCCTCGACCATGTCGACGATCTGGCCCGCGAGCATCGAGCCGAGCAGCGCGACGAACCCGGCCACGGCGATCAGCACCACGAGGAAGACCAGGAAGGTGGCCAGACCGCGGCGCACACCACGCGCCGACATCCGGCTCACCGCAGGCTCTATGGCGAGCGCCAGGAAGAAGGCGATCAGGATATTGATCAACAGCCCGATGAGCTGGTGGAACGCCCAGCTGCCGAGCTGGAAGCAGGCGTAGAGCGCCAGGGCGAGAACCATGGCTCGCGGCAACCATGCGGGCATTCGAGCCGACCCGCTGCCGGAAGGCGGGGTCGATGGCGCGGCCGGCGGGACGGGCTGGGTCAAGGGCGGCTGGGTCTGGGCTGTCTCGTCTGTCGGTGCCACGGATCCAGTCTCGCCTACGGCTGTGACAGCTGGCCGCCCGCCCCCGGAACAGTTGAGGTCCAACGGTGGGCGGGCACGGCGTCAGCGTTTGTCGGCGGGGATGCCGACCGCGGTGCAGACACCGCGCCAGACGTCCTTCGCTTCCCAGCCCTCGGCCAGCGCCTGGTGCACCGTACGCCCGCCGAGCTCGGCCATCACATGGTCGCGCGCAAAGGAGTCGGCGTACCCCGCACCGAAGTGGTCCGCCATCCGTTCCCAGAAAATCGTCAACCGCATGACTTCAGTATCCCGCTCCTGAGAGTGCAGCCGCGCCGCTGCGCATTGTCGAGAGCGCTTACCGGCCTACGGTCGGTCCATGGCCGGAACAGGAGCAAGCCCCCTCAAGCGTGCCGAGCAGTTCATCTGGCTCACGGCCCGCGTCCTCGAGCAGCGGCGGTTCGCCCATCACTTCCTGGGAGGGGGTGCGGACGCGGTGGAGACCGCGCTCGCCGCCTATCTCAATGAGGACGGCGGATATGGTCACGCACTCGAACCGGATCTGCGGGGCCCTGTCAGCCAGCCGCTGCACACGGCCCATGCGCTCAGCGTCCTCGACTCCATCGGGCGCTGCAGCGGCCTGCGGGTGGAGCGGGTCTGCCGCTTCCTGACCGATGTGTCGACCAAGGAGGGGGCGCTGCCGGCACTTCTCCCCTCGCAGCGCGGCTATCCGGCCGCGCCGTTCATCCCGATCGTCGATGACCCTCCGGCCCAGTTGCTGGCCACCGGCCCCGTTGTCGGACTGCTGCACCGCAATGCGGTGTGGCACGCCTGGCTGTTCCGGGCCACCGACTTCTGCTGGGCGGCGGTCGACGCGCTGGAGAAGTCGCATCCGTACGAGATCGAAGCCGCGGTCGCCTTCCTCGACGGTGCTCCGGACCGGGCACGGGCGGAGGCGGCGGCGGACCGCCTCGGGCGGCTGGTACGGGAGCAGCGGCTGGCCGTACTGGACCCGGAGCGGCGTGCGGAGTACCCGGTGGCGGCCGGATACGCACCGGGCGAGCAGCATTTCCCGTACGACTACGCCCGCACCCCCGAATCGCTCGCCCGCCGCTGGTTCACCGACGAGGAGCTGGAACGCTCGCTCGACCATCTGGCGACGGAGCAGCAGGCGGACGGCGGCTGGCCGGTGAACTGGCGGCAGTGGGCACCGGGCACCGCCCTGGAGGGCCGCCCCCTGGTAACGCTCAAGGCGCTGCTGACGCTGCGGGCCCACGGCCGCAGCGTCCACTGAGACCGGGCGGCGCGGTTCGCTTCCGACGCCGTTGCCCTGGGGTGACGGACACGCCGTCGATCCCCGGGGCGGGGCAGTACGGCAGGGCAGCGACCCGGTGGCTGCTGGGGCCGGGGCGCGACGGACGCACGCTGCCTTTCCGGCCAGGCCGGCTATCCGAGCGCGCGCACCCCGGCCGTGACGACGACGGCAGCTCCCACGACCACCAGGAAGGGTGCGCGCAGCACCAGGGCGAGTGCGGCGGCGGCGAGCCCCGCACCCCGGGCGTCGAGCACCAGCTGCTGTCCGTTACCGAAGGTCTGCTGCGCCGTGAGGGCCGCCAGGAGCGCCACTGGCAGGAGTGCGGCAAGACGCTGTACGAGCGGGCGTTCCAGTGCTCCCGCGGGGACCAGCAGCCCCAGCAACTTGGCGAGGTAGCAGCCGACGACGGTGAGGGCGATCGCTATCCATACGTTCATCGGGCGTCCTCCGTCGTGGTCGCGTCCTTGGCCGGGCTGTCCGTGGCCGATGCCTTCCTGCGCCCCATCAGGAAGAGGACAGCGGGTGCGGCGAGCGCGGCAAGCAGCACGGGTACGCCCGCGGGCAGCATGGGCAGCGCCCCCAGGGCGAGCAGGACGGCGAGAGCGGCCGTGACGCGCTCCGTGGTGCTCTTCAGCATCGGGGCGAGCAGGGCGAGGAAGACGGCGGGGCTTGCCGCGTCCAGCCCCCAGGTGTCGGTGTCGCCGAGCGCCTCGGCGCCCAACGCCCCCAGCAGTGTGGTCAGGTTCCACAGCACGTACAGGGTGAGTCCGGTGACGGTGAAGCCGATCCGTGCGGCCCGCCGGGTGGGCTGCGGCAGCGTCACCGCGGTCGTCTCGTCGATGACCCAGTGGGCGGCGAGCGGTCGTACGGCGCGTGGGAGGGCGAGCAGCTGTGACAGCCGCAGCCCGTAGAAGGCGTTGCGTACGCCGAGGAAGAACGCACCGGCGGCGGCGGTGTACGGGTTTCCGCCTGCGGCAAGGGCGCCCACCAGCGCGAACTGCGAGGCGCCGGTGAAGACGAGGAGGCTGAGCGCGCAGGTCTGGATCAGGCTCAGGCCGGAGCCCGCCGAGGTGACACCGAAGGCGAAGCCGGAGAGGCCCACCGCGATACCGACGCCGAGCGCGTCGCGGATGACGGCCGCGTCCGGCTTCACCTCGCCGACGGCGGTCTCGGCTGTTTCGCCGAGTCTCTTTGAGGATGCTGTCTGTTCTGGCACGGCAGGAACGCTACGTGGACGAAGCAGGACCGGTCTTGTACGTTTTTGCGCGTTCGCGCTGGTACGCGCCGGGCGGCACCCCCACGATCCGGGTGAAATGACGGTTGAGGTGCGGCTGATCGGTGAAGCCGACCCGTGCCGCCGCGTCCGCCGGCGCGATGCCCGCATCGAGCATCCGCCGTGCACGCCGCACCCGGGCATCGGTGAGCCAGGTGTGCGGCGGCATCCCGTACTGCTTCTTGAACGCACGCAACAGGGCGAAGGGGCTGGTGCCGAGCTCGGCGGCCAACGTCTCCAGTGTCGGCGGCTCGGCCATGCGACTCTCCAGCACCGCACGCGCCCGCTCCGCGTCCTGGGCGCCGGCCGACCGGGCAGCACGGGCGGGCAGCACGCTGCCGTGGCGGCTGAGCAGCCGCGCGACCATGATCCGCAGCATGCTGTCGGCGGCGAGCGCATTGCCTTCCTCGGCCGCCCGGTGCACCTCGCCGATGAGCCGGGCCGCTTCCGGGTCCAGGACGCTGGTCTCGGCGAAGCCGACCGTGCCGCGCAGCCGCGTCGTATCGGCCGCGATGTCGTTGATCACCTGCGCGGACGGGTACAGCGTGGCGTACACCCAGCCTTCGGGGGCCCCGGCCCGGGCGGTGTGCGGCACCTCCGGATTGATCATGACGACGGTGCCTGGACCCGCGTGCACGGTGCCGCCGGGCAGCCCGACGTCCTCGACGCCGCAAGTGATGGTGCCGAAGACATAGCCCTCGTGGCTGTGGCGCGGGAAGGTGTGGCGGATGTACCGGGCGCGCAGAAGATCGAGATCGGGCAGTTCCGCGTGCTGCCAGTACCTCGCCCACTCCCCCGCGGCCGAATCCGGGGCCGGCCCCGGGACCGATGGTGCCGCCATAGCCGGAATTCTCGCAGGCACCGGCCGTGGTCAGCGTCAGGTACCGGCCATCCTCACTTTGGGCACCGCCCCTTGTCACCCCGGCATCAGTCCGTTGTCAGTGGTCGGGTGCACGATGGGGGACATGGCCGGCTCTGCTCTCGATGCGTTCTCCCCCGCCACCCGCAGCTGGTTCGCGGGTGCCTTCAGCGCGCCGACGTCCGCGCAGGAGGGCGCCTGGCGGGCGATCGGCGAGGGCTCGGACGTGCTGGTCGTCGCGCCCACCGGATCGGGCAAGACGCTCGCCGCGTTTCTCGCCGCGCTGGACCGGCTGGCAGCCGTTCCGCCGCCCGCCGAGGTGAAGAAGCGCTGCCGCGTGCTGTACGTGTCGCCGCTCAAGGCCCTCGCGGTCGATGTGGAGCGCAACCTGCGCTCGCCGCTGACCGGCATCCGCCAGGAATCGGTGCGCCTCGGGCTGCCCGAGCCCGATGTGCGGGTGGGCATCCGGTCGGGCGACACCCCGCCCGCCGAGCGTCGCTCCATGGCGACCCGCCCGCCGGACATCCTGATCACCACCCCCGAGTCGCTGTTTCTGATGCTGACGTCGTCGGCGCGCGAGGCCCTGTCGGGGATCGAGACGGTGATTCTGGACGAGGTGCACGCCGTCGCCGGTACGAAGCGGGGCGCCCATCTCGCCGTATCGCTGGAGCGCCTCGACGAGCTGCTGCCGCATCCCGCGCGGCGGATCGGTCTGTCGGCGACGGTCCGTCCGGTCGACGAGGTGGCTCGGTTCCTCTCCCCGCAGCGGAAAGTGGAGATCGTCCAGCCGCCGTCCGCCAAGCAGTTCGATCTGTCGGTGGTCGTGCCGGTGGAGGATCTGGGCGAGCTCGGCGGTTCTCCCGCCACGGACCCGGACCAGGCGGGCCAGGCGGACAAGCCGTCGATCTGGCCGCATGTCGAGGAGCGGATCGCCGATCTCGTCCAGGCACACCGCTCCACCATCGTCTTCGCCAACTCCCGCCGTCTCGCGGAGCGGTTGTGCAACCGGCTCAACGAGATCGCGTACGAGCGGGCCACCGGCGAGACGATGCCGGAGGCCCACTCCCCCGCCGCGATCATGGCCGAGTCCGGTGCGGCGAAGGGCGCCCCCGCGCTGCTCGCCCGCGCCCACCACGGTTCGGTCTCCAAGGAGCAGCGCGCCCAGGTCGAGGAGGACCTCAAGGCGGGCCGACTGCCCGCCGTGGTCGCCACCTCCAGCCTGGAGCTGGGCATCGACATGGGTGCGGTCGATCTGGTGATCCAGGTGGAGTCGCCGCCGTCGGTCGCCTCCGGGCTGCAGCGGGTCGGCCGTGCCGGCCACCAGGTCGGCGCGGTCTCCACCGGGGTGGTGTTCCCGAAGTACCGGGGGGACCTGGTGCAGTCGGCGGTGGTCACCGAGCGCATGCGCACGGGCTCGATCGAGGCGCTCCGGATCCCGTCGAACCCGCTGGACGTGCTGGCCCAGCAGCTGGTCGCCATGGTCGCCCTGGACACCTGGCAGGTGGACGACCTGCTGGCCGTGACCCGCCGCGCGGCCCCCTTCGCATCGCTCCCGGAGTCGGCTTTCACGGCCGTGCTGGACATGCTGGCGGGCCGCTATCCGTCCGATGCCTTCGCCGAGCTGCGTCCGCGCGTGGTGTGGGACCGCGTCGCCGGTACGGTCACGGGCCGCCCCGGCGCCCAGCGGCTCGCCGTCACCTCCGGCGGCACGATTCCCGACCGCGGGCTCTTCGGGGTCTTCCTCGCCGGGGCCGACCCCAAGAAGGGCGGCGGCCGGGTCGGCGAGCTGGACGAGGAGATGGTGTACGAGTCCCGGGTCGGCGATGTCTTCACCCTGGGCACCACGTCCTGGCGGATCGAGGACATCACCCGCGACCGGGTCCTGGTGTCACCCGCCCCGGGCGTTCCGGGACGGCTCCCGTTCTGGAAGGGCGACCAACTGGGCCGCCCGCTGGAGCTCGGCCGCGCGCTGGGCGCGTTCCTCCGCGAGATCGGCGGACTGTCGCCCGAGGACGCCAGGTCGCGGCTGCTCGCCGCCGGTCTCGACACCTGGGCCGCCGACAATGTGCTGTCGTACATCGACGAGCAGCGCGCCGCCTGCGGCCATGTCCCCGACGACCGGACCATCCTCGTCGAGCGCTTCCGCGACGAGCTGGGCGATTGGCGGGTCGTCGTGCACTCCCCCTTCGGCGCACAGGTCCACGCCCCCTGGGCGCTGGCTCTCAGTGCGCGCCTCGCCGAGCGGTACGGCATGGATGCCCAGGTGATGCATGCCGACGACGGCATCGTGCTGCGCCTCCCCGACGCCGACATGATGGGCCTGGACCTCCTGGATTTCGATCCGTCCTTCGATCCGTCCGGGAACCCGGTCCGGGAACCCGCTGCCCCGTCGGCCGCGGCATACGACAGCGACCAGCCTCCGGTCGGCGCCGCGGACGTCGCCTTCGACCAGGGCGAGATCAACCAGATCGTCACCGACCAGGTCGGCGGATCGGCCCTGTTCGCCTCCCGCTTCCGCGAGTGCGCGGCGCGCGCCCTGCTGCTGCCCCGTCGCAGCCCCGGCAAGCGCACCCCGCTCTGGCAGCAGCGCCAGCGTGCCGCCCAGCTCCTCCAGGTGGCCTCCGAGTTCGGCTCCTTCCCGATCGTTCTCGAAGCGGTCCGCGAATGCCTTCAGGACGTCTTCGACGTACCGGGGCTCGTGGAACTGATGGGCGACCTCGAAGCACGCCGCGTCCGTCTGGTCGAGGTGACCACCCCGGAGCCCTCGCCCTTCGCCCGCTCGCTCCTCTTCGGCTACGTCGCGCAGTTCCTGTACGAGGGCGACTCGCCGCTGGCCGAGCGGCGGGCGGCCGCGCTCTCGCTGGACTCCCGTCTCCTCGCCGAGCTTCTCGGCCAGGCGGAACTGCGCGAGCTGCTCGACGCCGAGGTGCTGGGCGAGCTGCAGCAGGAGCTCCAGTGGCTCACCGAGGACCGTCGGATCAAGGACATCGAAGGTGTCGCCGATCTGCTGCGCGTCCTCGGTCCGCTCACCGAGGCCGAGTTGGCCGAGCGCGGCGCCGAGCGGCCCTGGGCCGCGGAGCTGGCCTCGGCCCGCCGGGCCATCCGGGTCCGGATCGGCGGAGCCGACCACTGGGCGGCGATCGAGGACGCCGGCCGACTGCGGGACGCGCTGGGTACGGCCCTCCCGGTCGGCGTCCCGGAGGCGTTCACCGAGCCGATGAAGGACCCGCTCGGCGATCTCCTTGCCCGCTATGCGCGCACGCACGGTCCGTTCACCTCCACCCAGGCGGCTGCCCGCTTCGGCCTGGGCACCGCCGTCACGGACGGCGCGCTGCAGCGGCTCGCCGCCTCGGGCCGGATTGTGCAGGGCGAGTTCCACCCCGCCGGCATCGGCCAGGAGTGGTGTGACGCCACTGTGCTGCGCCGGCTCCGCCGCCGCTCGCTCGCCGCCCTGCGCCAGGAGCTGGAGCCGGTCCCGCCCGCAGCCCTCGCCGGCTTCCTTCCGCAGTGGCAGCATCTCGGGAGCAACAGCCTTCGAGGAATCGACGGACTGGCTCGCGCCATCGAGCAGTTGCAGGGCGCTCCCGTCCCCGCGTCGGCACTCGAGAAGCTGATCCTGCCGGGACGCATCACGGGATACACCCCGGCCCTGCTCGACGAACTCACCACCACCGGCGAGGTGATCTGGGCCGGTGCGGGTGCCCTTCCCGGCAAGGACGGCTGGCTGTCCCTCTATCTCGCCGACAGCGCACCCCTGCTCCTCCCACCCCCGCACCCTCTCGAACTCAGTGCGCTGCACGAATCCGTCCTCACCGCACTGACCGGCGGATACGGGCTGTTCTTCCGGCAGATCGCCGATCAGGTGCGCGCTACCACGCACCCGGACTGCACCGACCCGCAACTCGCCGATGCCCTCTGGGACCTGGCCTGGTCCGGCCGGCTGACCAACGACACGCTGGCTCCGCTGCGCTCGCTTCTCGGCTCCGGACGCACGGCGGGATCGACGGCCCACCGCGCCAAGCGCAGCGTCCCACGCGGCCGTTACGGCTCGCTCACCGCCACGGCCCGCCCCGCATCGCGCACCGGTCCGCCCACCGTCTCGGGCCGCTGGTCCCTGCTGCCCGGAACCGAGCCCGATCCCACGCACCGCGCCCACGCCCTGGCCCGCACCCTCCTCGACCGGCACGGTGTGGTGACCCGTGGCGCGGTGCAGGCCGAAGGCGTCGAGGGCGGCTTTGCCGCGACGTATCGGATCCTTTCCGCCTTCGAGGACAACGGGCAGGCCCGCCGCGGCTATGTCGTCGAGGGTCTGGGGGCGGCCCAGTTCGCGATGGACGGCGCGGTCGACCGGCTCCGTGCGGTCTCCACCGCCCGTGACCGTGCAGAATCGGGCTCGGCGCCCCGCGCCCTGGTTCTCGCCGCCGCCGACCCGGCCAATGCGTACGGCGCGGCCCTGTCCTGGCCCGAACCGCCGGACGGCGCCGGACACAGACCGGGGCGCAAGGCAGGTGCCCTGGTCGTCCTGGTCGACGGCGACCTGACGCTGTACATGGAGCGCGGTGGCAAGACGCTGCTCGCTTGGCCGACCGACCCGGAGGACCCTGCGCTCCGGGCGGCGGCCGAGGCGCTGGCCGGTGCAGCGCTCACCGGGGCTCTCGGCACGGTCACAGTGGAGCGCACCAACGGCGCCTCGTCCCTGACCTCGCCGCTGGGCCGCACGCTGGAGACGGCCGGATTCCACGCCACTCCAAGAGGCCTCCGCCTGCGCGCGTGACCCTGCATGGCACCTCAGCCCGCACACCGCCGCACAAATCCACCGATACCCGCCCGCACGCCCACCCCGCACCACGCATCATGGAGGTATGCCTGAAGGAGATACCGTCCTGCAGACCGCGCAGCGTCTGCACATCGCGCTGGCCGGTCAGATCCTCACCCACTCCGACCTGCGCATCCCCCGCCTCGCCACCGCGGACCTCACGGGCCGGACCGTTCTCGGCGTCACCCCGCGCGGCAAGCATCTCCTCACCCGGATCGAGGACGGCCTCACCCTGCACAGCCATCTCGGGATGGACGGCGCCTGGCGCCTCTACAATCCACGCGAGCGCTGGCGCGGCGGCCCGGGCCACCAGATCCGCGCGGTCCTCTCCACCGCCCACCACACCGCGGTCGGCTACCGGCTCCCCGTTCTCGAACTCCTCCGCACAGCCGACGAGGGGAAGGCGGTCGGCCACCTCGGGCCCGATCTGCTGGGCCCCGGCTGGGACCCCGACACCGCCCTGCGCAACCTGCTGGCCGACCCTGCCCGCCCCCTCGGCGAAGCCCTCCTCGACCAGCGCAACCTGGCCGGTATCGGCAACATCTACAAGGCCGAGCTCTGCTTCCTCGCGCGTGCCACCCCGTGGCTCCCCATCGGTGAGCTGCCTACCTCCACCGCCGCCCGCCTGGTCACCACGGCCAAGCAGCTCCTCGAAGCCAACCGCAGCCGCACGGTGCGCACGACCACCCGAGCACAGCCCGACGGCTACGGCCCCCGCGAGCGTCTCTGGGTCTACGGCAGGACACACCGCCCCTGTCTGCGCTGCGGCACCCCCATCCGCATGGCGGAGCAGATCACCCGCCCCGCCTACTGGTGCCCCCGCTGCCAATCAGGCCCCACACCATAGTTGACGCACCGTCAGATCCAGTCGTAGGGTCCGGACATGCCTCTCACCGCGTACGACCTCACCGGCCGATCCGCGTTCATCACCGGAGCGGCCGGCGGCATCGGCCGAGCCTGCACCGTCCTGCTCGCGGAGGCGGGAGCCACCGTCCACTGCGCGGACCTCGACGAGAAGGGCCTGCTGGAGACCCGGGAAATGATCACTGCGGCGGGTGGCGAAGCCCACGCCCATCCCCTCGATGTCACCGACCGCAGTCAGCTCAGAAGCGCCGTCACCACAGCGGGTGAGGTCGGCATCTTGGCCGCCGTCGCCGGAATCATGCATACGAGCAGCGTTCTGGAGACGGCAGACGAGGACCTCGACCGGGTCATGGCCGTCAATTTCAAGGGGGTTCTGTATGCCTGCCAGGAGGTCGCCCGCAGCATGATCGCACGCGGCGCACCCGGCTCGATGATCACCATGGCCTCGGGCGCGGTCGACGCCTCAAGCCCGGGCCTGCTCTGCTACAGCGCGGCCAAGGCGGCGGTCGTCCAGTTGACCAGGACCCTGGCGACCGAGCTGGGCCCTCAGGGCATCCGCGTCAACGCTGTCGCCCCCGGCTGGATCCGTACGCCGATGACCGCCCGCCACGACGCAGAGCAGCAGCACCGGGCCGAGGGCGCGATGGTACGGGTATCCCCGCTCGGCCGGGTGGGTGAGCCCGAGGACGTCGCCCACACGGTCCTGCATCTCGCATCCGATGCCTCAGCCTTCATGACGGGTCAGATTCTCCGTCCGAACGGCGGCGTCGCCATGCCCTGGTAGTACGCCAGGCCGTCTCGACACCGCGCACCCCTGCCACGCGCCACGCGCCCGTGGCGGCACCGATCGCCTCCGCACGGGCCCTGAGCGTTCCCGTGGGCCGGACGCTCGCGGCCACATGGACGGGCAGGAGGCTGAGCCCCCACCCACCCGCCGTCACCGCGCCCTCGACCAGCCCGGCATGTTCCGGCTGAAGGACCAGCCGGAGCACGGCCCACCACCACACCCCGCCGAGAGCGAGCGCGGGCACCCATCTCCGTACCATGGCTGCCTCCTCCGGCCGAACCTAGTCCGGCCCGATCGCCCAGCGGGAGGGCGCACCGGCGCAGTACCAGCGCGCATGTCCGGGGCGGACACCGTTACGCGCTCTCCGTCTGGCTCGTCCAGGCGTGCTGCCGCAGGTTCACGACCCGAGCTGCGCATGGAACAGCGCTACGGAACCGATACCGCTCAGGCACTGCGATCTCGGTGACCGTTGTGTTCCTCTCTGCAGTCTCGCCCGGGACCACCGGAGCCGCATCCAGAACCTCCGGTACGGCCGTCGAAGGGCAGCTACTTCTGCACAGTGGTTGGGCTGAAGCGGTGCTCCGGACGCGGCGCGTCCTGAGGACACAAGCTTCGTTGACCGGCGCACGCATCGGAACGGCGCGCGAGTCCCTGACGCCGGCGTCCGCACACACCAGAGCCCCGGCCACCCCTGCGAAGGGGCCGGCCAGGGCTCTGGTTCACACCGGACCGCGCGGGTCAGGCGGCGACGACATCCACCGCTTCCGCGGGTGCCTTGATCGTCACCCTTCCCGTCGGCACACCTGCCACCGACGTCACGGAGACGGAATTGAGCATTGGGCGTACCGGCACTGGCACCGGATCGCTGGCTGCTGCCGACTCGGCCAGCTCAGCCAGCGACAGCTCATCGCTCACTTCACGCATGAGCTCGGACATCCGTACGTCAAGCGCGTCGCAAATGGCGGAGAGCAGCTCGGAGGATGCCTCCTTCTGCCCCCGCTCCACCTCGGAGAGATAGCCGAGCGAGACTCGGGCGGACGAGGAGACTTCGCGCAGAGTACGGCCTTGGCGCTGGCGCTGCCGACGCAGCACGTCACCAAGCAGGCGACGGAGCAGAATCATCGGTGGCTCCCTCCTCGGACCGCGTAGCCGCATCCTTCACGCCCCACCGTACCGCCTCGCGCTGCGGCCGTGCGGGGAGCGATGTCGTGTTCACTCAGGGCTGCAAACATCAATTCCCCCCGTTCTGTTCCGTATCCTGTGCGCTCGCATTGTCGTCGAGTTCTCCGGAGAGCAGTTCCAGCAGGCTCCGTACGCTCTCTCTACGGATGTCCGCCCGGTCACCGTTCAACCGCAGCGCGGCCACTTTCTCCGAGCCGTCCGGCCCTGCCACGGCGACGTAGACCGTTCCGACCGGCTTTCCGTCCTGCTCATCGGGTCCCGCGACGCCGGTGGTCGCCACTCCCCAGTCTGCACCGAGAATCCGTCGGACACCGGTCGCCATCTGCCGGGCGACCTCGGGATCCACAGCCCCGCGCGCTGCCAGCAGGACCCCGTCCACGGCCAGCACATCCCGCTTCAGGGACGTCGCATAGGCCGTCACGGACCCGCGGAAGGAGCGCGAGGCACCGGGTACGGAAGTGAGCTCCGCCGCAACCAGGCCGCCGGTCAGCGACTCGGCGACGGCGAGGGTCTCCCCTCGCCGTACGAGCTGCTGCAGCACCCGGGCCGCGGCAGTCACCGCTCGGCCTCCGCCGGGCCACGGACCTCGGACGCCCCGGCAGCCGCCGCTGCGGCTCTTTCGGCAGCCAGACCCTGGCGCCGCAGCACCACGGCCTGACGCACGTAGTCGAGTCCGGTGACGACCGTCAGCACGACGGCCACCGCCATCACCCAGAAGCGCAGTGTGGCGAGCGGGCCGGTCAGCGCCAGGACGTACATCCCGACCGCCGTCCCCTGCGCCAGCGTCTTCATCTTCCCGCCGCGGCTGGCCGGGATCACCGCATGCCGGATCACCCAGAACCGCATCAGCGTGATACCGATCTCGCGGAAGAGGATCAGGCCGGTGACCCACCACGGCAGATCACCGAGGTACGACAGGCAGATCAGCGCGGCCCCCATGATCGCCTTGTCGGCAATCGGATCGGCGATCTTCCCGAAGTCGGTGACCAGGTTGTACGTACGCGCCAGATGACCGTCGAAGAGGTCGGTGATCATGGCAATGGCGAACGCTGCCCAGGCGAAGGACCGCCAGGCGGGGTCGTAGCCGCCGTTGTGAAGCAGCAGCACGACGAAACCCGGCACCAGCAGCAGCCGCGCCATGGTGAGGATATTGGCGATGTTCCACAGGCTGGCCTGGTTGACGGCCGCAGCGCCCAGCTTGCCGCCGCGGACCGGCTTCGCGCCGGAACCGCCTGCCGCGGATGCCGGGACTCCCGTCATCTGGCCGCCTCCGCAAGCTCGGAACACTCGGCCACCAGGTCCACTCCTTCGGTGCCCACCACCTTTGCCTCGACCATACGGCCCGGCGCAAGACCCTCGCGTGCGGTGAAGAGCACCTGGCCGTCCGTTTCGGGTGCCTGGTGCGCGGCACGCCCCACCGCGCGCGGCTCGTCCTCAGTGGGGTCGACGGACTCGACCAGCACCTGCAGGGACTCCCCGAGCCGCTCCTCGGCGCGCTGCGAGGTCAGCTCCTCGGCCAGCTGCGAGATGTGCGCGAGCCGCTCCGCGATGACGTCGGCGTCCAGCTTGTTGTCGTAACCGACCGCCTCGGTGCCCTCCTCGTCGGAGTAACCGAAGACGCCGATCGCGTCGAGCCGCGCGCCCGTGAGGAAGCGTTCCAGCTCGGCGAGGTCCGCCTCGGTCTCCCCGGGGAAGCCCACGATGAAGTTCGACCGCGCACCGGCCTGCGGCGCCTTGTTCCGGATGGTCTCCAGAAGCTCCAGGAAGCGGTCGGTGTCGCCGAAGCGGCGCATCGCCCGCAGCACACCGGGGGCGGAGTGCTGGAAGGAAAGGTCGAAGTACGGGGCGACCTTCGGCGTCGAGGTCAGTACGTCGATCAGACCCGGCCGCATCTCGGCGGGCTGCAGGTAGCTGACCCGGATCCGCTCGATCCCGTCGACATCTGCGAGCTCCGGCAGCAGCGTCTCCAGCAGCCGGATGTCGCCGAGGTCCTTGCCGTACGAGGTGTTGTTCTCGGAGACCAGCATGACCTCCTTGACGCCCTGCTCGGCCAGCCAGCGGGTCTCCTGCAGTACGTCCGAGGGACGCCGCGAGATGAAGGAACCGCGGAAGGACGGGATGGCGCAGAAGGAGCAGCGGCGGTCGCAGCCGGAGGCGAGCTTCACCGAGGCGACCGGACTGGTGCCCAGCCGACGGCGCAGCGGGGCACGCGGCCCGGAGACCGGGGCAACGCCGTCCGGCAGGTCCGCGGGGGCCGGCGCGGCTTCCTGCGCATGTCCGGGCAGCGCGACGGCGGCATCCTGCCGCTCGGCCGGGCTGATCGGCAGCAGCTTGCGCCGGTCACGCGGGGTGTGGGAGGCGTGGATGCCCCCGTTGAGGATGGTCTGGAGGCGGTCGGAGATGTCGGCGTAGTCGTCGAATCCGAGGACCCCGTCGGCTTCCGGCAGGGCTTCGGCAAGATCCTTGCCGTAGCGTTCGGCCATGCAGCCGACGGCGACCACGGCCTGGGTTCGGCCGTGATCCTTCAGATCGTTGGCTTCGAGGAGTGCGTCGACGGAGTCCTTCTTGGCGGCCTCGACGAACCCACAGGTGTTGACGACGGCGACATCCGCGTCGGAGGCATCCTCGACGAGCTCCCAGCCGTCCGCTGCCAAGCGGCCTGCGAGCTCCTCCGAGTCCACCTCGTTACGGGCGCAGCCAAGAGTGACAAGGGCGACGGTACGGCGTTCGGGCATGGGCTCAAGACTACTTTGTCCTGGCACGGGCCCCGCCGAGCAGGGTTCCTCTGTGACAGCGAGTAACAACGGGTCGAGCGCCCGGCTGGACCGCCGGGCGCTCGTGTCACAACGTACTGCGGGTCAGCCGACCTCGGGGTCGCCCTTCGTGTACGTGAGCCGTTCGACCTGACCCGGCTGGAACTTGTCCTCGACCTTCTTGCCGTTGACGAAGAGCTCGATCGAACCGGCGTCTCCGAGGACGAGGTCGACGCGCTCCTTGTCCTGGAAGGTCTTGGACTGGCCCTTCTGCAGCAGACCGTCGAAGAGCATCCGTCCGTTGTGGTCCTTGGCGGAGATCCAGCTCTTGCCCTGAGTGGCGCTGAGCTTGACCGTCACCTTGTCCCGCGGGGCCGCGGCGATGGCACTGTCGGAGGGTACGGGCTTGGGGGCTGCGGACTTGGTTTGCTTGGGCGTGGGACTGTTCGTGTTGGGCGTCGAGCCCTCCGCGACCTGGGTGGGCGTATCGCCGTCGTCGCCACCCTTCAAAAAGGTGAAACCGACGAAACCGATAACAACCACGATCGCCGCGACCATGGCGGCGGTCCAGTTGGGCCGACGGGGATCGGAACGGATCCGCTCGGCTTCGAACAGCGGCGCCGCCGGTGTGGGCGCGGGTCGGCCGCCGTGCTCGCCGTCGTACTGCGAAACCAGTGGTTCCGGATCGATGCCGACGGCACGCGCCAACGTACGGACATGGCCGCGAGCGTATACATCGCCGCCACAGCGGGTGAAGTCGTCCTCTTCGATCGCGTGCACGATGGGGATGCGCACCCGGGTGGACGAGCTGACCTCTTCGACCGTGAGACCTGCGGCGATTCGAGCCTGCTGGAGCACTCGACCGATCGAAGGCCGGTCGTCTTCGGGGGAGTTGCCGATGGACACGGGGGCGCCTTTCGAGCGTGAGCCACCTGCTGGGTGTTCAGTCTAGGGGTGGTACGAAAGGGTGGGGCAACCGGGAGAGAGGACTTTGTACGCCATCAGATTCGAACACTGTCCCATTTACCGGACCGCCCCGTGGAAGTACATTCTGCTGTCCTTCCAGTCAAATTGACGTACGACCCGACGAAACGGTTGCTCTTCCCACCCTTACGACGCTGTTTCCCCACGGATCTGGGCCAACACCCCGTCCAGCTCGTCCGGTTTCACCATGACGTCGCGCGCCTTGGACCCCTCGCTCGGTCCGACGATGTTGCGCGACTCCATCAGGTCCATCAGCCGGCCTGCCTTGGCAAAACCGACCCGCAGCTTGCGCTGGAGCATCGAGGTGGACCCGAACTGGGTGGAGACGACCAGTTCGGCTGCCTGGCAGAGCAGGTCGAGGTCGTCGCCGATGTCCTCGTCGATCTCCTTCTTCTTGGCGGAGCCGACCACCACGTCCTCGCGGAAGACCGGCGCCATCTGATCCTTGCAGTGCTGGACGATGGCCGCGACCTCGTCCTCGGTGACGAAGGCGCCCTGCATTCGGGTGGGCTTGTTGGCGCCCATCGGCAGGAACAGTCCGTCACCCTTTCCGATGAGCTTCTCGGCACCGGGCTGATCCAGGATCACGCGGCTGTCGGCGAGCGACGAGGTCGCAAAGGCGAGCCGGGAGGGCACGTTCGCCTTGATCAGACCGGTGACGACGTCGACCGACGGCCGCTGGGTCGCAAGTACCAGGTGGATACCGGCAGCACGCGCCAACTGGGTGATGCGGACGATGGCGTCCTCGACGTCACGTGGAGCGACCATCATCAGGTCGGCGAGCTCGTCGACGATCACCAGGAGATACGGGTACGGCGAGAGCTCGCGCTCGCTGCCTTCCGGCTGCTTGACCTTGCCGTTGCGCACAGCCTGGTTGAAGTCGTCGATGTGCCGGAAACCGAACGCGGCCAGGTCGTCGTACCGGAGGTCCATCTCCCGTACGACCCATTGCAGCGCCTCGGCGGCGCGCTTCGGGTTGGTGATGATCGGCGTGATCAGGTGCGGGATGCCCTCGTAAGCGGTCAGTTCGACGCGCTTGGGGTCGACCAGCACCATCCGCACGTCGTCGGGGGTCGCCCGCACCATGACCGAGGTGATCAGGCAGTTGATGCAGGACGACTTGCCGGAACCGGTCGCACCGGCCACCAGCACGTGCGGCATCTTCGCGAGGTTGGCCATCACGTAGCCGCCCTCGACGTCCTTGCCGAGCGCGACCAGCATCGGGTGGTCGTCCTCGGCCGCGTCCGCGAGGCGCAGCACATCGCCGAGGTTGACCATCTCCCGGTCGGTGTTGGGGATCTCGATGCCGACGGCGGACTTCCCCGGGATCGGCGAGATGATCCGGACGTCGGGGCTGGCGACGGCATACGCGATGTTCTTGGCCAGCGCGGTGATCCGCTCGACCTTAACGGCCGGGCCGAGCTCCACCTCGTACCGCGTCACCGTCGGTCCGCGGGTGAAGCCGGTGACGGCGGCGTCGACCTTGAACTCGGTGAAGACGTTGGTCAGGGAGGCGACGATCGCGTCGTTGGCAGCACTCCGGGTCTTGCCCGGACCGCCGCGTTCCAGCAGATCGAGCGAGGGCAGCGCGTACGTGATGTCGCCGGAGAGCTGCAGTTGCTCGGCGCGGGCCGGCAGGGGCTGGGACTGCGACGGATCGGGAGCCGGCTTCGTCAGATCGGGTACGCCGCCGGAGGTCGCCGCGCCCTTCCTCGCCCCGGTGCCCGGCTCCGCCTCGCGGGCGCCCGGCACCGGAGTGCCCGAGCGGTCGTGGTCACGCTCGACGGAGATGCCCTGGGTCAGGTCGGCGACGATTGCCGAGGGCGGCATGCCGTTGAGCACCGCGCCGTCGAGCGCCGCCGCCGCGGCCGCGGCGACATCCACCGCGTCCATGGTGCGGTTCATGGCGGGCTGCACGGACGGCCTGCGCGGCCTGCGGCGCTTGGAGAGCGCCTCGGCCTCCGCCTGCTCGGGAGCGTACTCCTCGGGCGCCTCCGAACGGCGCACGGACGAACGCCGCGAGCGGGCGGGAAGCGCCTCGCGCCACTGCTCGTCGTACCGCTCGTCGTCGCTCTCGCCCTCCGCCTCGGGGTCGTACACCGGGTCGACGATCCCCAGCCTGGAGCCGAGCAGCCGCAGCCGCTGCGGGATCGCGTTCACCGGGGTCGCGGTGACGACGAGCAGACCGAAGACAGTGAGCAGCAGAAGCAGCGGTACGGCGAGGACCTCGCCCATCGCGAAGACCAGCGGCTTGGAGGCGGCCCAGCCGATGAGTCCGCCGGCGTCCTGCATCGCCTCCGTGCCGTCCCCGCGGCCCGGTGATCCGCACGCGATGTGGACCTGCCCGAGCACACCGATGACCAAGGCGGACAGTCCGATGACGATACGGCCGTTGGCCTCGGGCTTCTCTGGGTAGAGGATCAGCCGTACGGCGATGGCACCGAGCAGTATGGGTACGAGCAGATCGAGCCGCCCGAAGGCGCCGGTGACGAGCATCTCGACGAGGTCGCCGACGGGGCCCCGCAGATTCGACCAGGTGCCCGCAGCCACGACCAGCGCGAGACCGAGCAGCAGCAGCGCGACGCCGTCCTTGCGGTGTGCGGGATCGAGCCCCTTGGCACCGCGGCCTATGCCGCGGAACATCGCGCCGACGGCGTGGGCCGCACCGAGCCAGACGGCGCGCACCAGCCGGTACACACCCCCGGTGGGAGACGGTGCGGGCCTGGGCGCAGCCGCCTTCTTCGCCACCGCCTTCTTGGCCGGAGCCTTCTTCGCGGGTGCAGTCTTCTTCGCGGGCGCGGTCTTCTTCGCGGGCGCGGCTTTCTTCGCCGGGCCCGCAGTACGGCCGGGACGCTTCGCGGTGCCCGCCGTGCCCTGGGAACCCTTGCCGGACGTACGTGAGGCCATGGGGCCGAGATTACCGGTGTTGGCCGCCGTGAACACGTGCGCCTCTTGGTTCACCCCACCGTGTCGCCCTGCAGAGACCGGAAACTGACACGCTCTCACCAGGGCTGAGTCGAGCGGCCGTCCCCGAACCCGGTTCCCGGGCCGGGGGGTTCGGCGAGCGGTGGCGTTACGAGGGAAGCGCGGCCGTGCCGCTTCCGGTGCCGGGCTCCAGCGCATCGAGCGCGCGCCTCAGTCCGGTCAGTTTCCGTTCGAGGTGGGCCGCGGTGGCCACCGCGGCGGCGTCCGCCGACTCGTCGTCAAGCTGCTTGGAGAGCGCCTCCGCCTGCTCCTCGACGGCCGCGAGGCGCGCCGAGAGCTCGGCCAGCAGACCGGCAGGCTCCTTCTCCTGGCCGGCGCCGGGGTGGCCGCCGCCCTCCAGCTGCAGCCGCAACAGCGCCGCCTGCTCACGCAACTGACAGTTCTTCATGTACAGCTCGACGAAGACCGAGACCTTGGCACGCAGCACCCAGGGATCGAACGGCTTCGAGATGTAGTCCACCGCGCCGGCCGCGTAACCCCGGAAGGTGTGGTGCGGACCGTGGTTGATCGCGGTGAGGAAGATGATCGGGATGTCCCGGGTCCGCTCCCGCCGCTTGATGTGTGCAGCGGTCTCGAAACCATCCATTCCCGGCATCTGAACGTCCAGCAGAATGACCGCGAAATCGTCCGTGAGCAGCGCTTTGAGCGCTTCCTCCCCTGACGATGCCCGTACCAGCGTCTGATCGAGCGCAGAGAGGATGGCCTCCAGCGCCAGCAGATTCTCCGGCCGGTCATCGACCAGGAGGATCTTGGCCTTCTGCACCATGGCCCGTCCTCCTCGCCCCGGAATTGCACCGGGCGCCGCCCCAGGGGACGACTCCCTTACGCCGTCCGTCCTTGTGCCGGTCATGGTAGCCGCACCCCGCCCGTCACCACACCCTGTCACCGCGATGTCACTGTGCACATACCGAAAACGCGGTGGGAGACCAGAAGGTTCCCCGTCCACCGCGTTCTCACACCCCTTCGAGCGCAGTCGATCAGCAACCTATCGCGATTCGTTCCAGAGGCGATCACTCTCCGCGCATCCACTGCTCCATGACGGAGAGCAGATGATCAGCATCGGCAGGCTTGGTGACATAGTCGGAAGCGCCGGAGTCGATCGCCTTCTCCCGGTCGCCCTTCATCGCCTTCGCGGTCAGCGCGATGATGGGCAGCCCGGCGAATTGCGGCATCCTGCGGATCGCCGTCGTCGTCGCGTAGCCGTCCATCTCCGGCATCATGATGTCCATCAGCACGACCGTCACATCGTCGTGCTGCTCCAGGACTTCGATGCCCTCGCGCCCGTTCTCCGCGTACAGCACCGAGAGCCCGTGCTGCTCCAGCACGCTGGTGAGCGCGAAGACGTTACGGATGTCGTCGTCGACGATGAGGACCTTCTCGCCGTTGAACCGGAAGACCCTGCGGGCCTCGGACTCCTCCTGGCCGGACTGGGTCAACGACTCCTGAGCCGGTGCAGCCGGCCCGGCGTGCCCAGCGGTCCTGGGCGGCAGCGCGGTCCGCCGCTCCGCCCCGCCGAGTGCCTTGCGACGCCGCCGGAACAGCCCCGCGGAACCGGCCGCGTCATGCAGCACCGTCCCCGAACCCGTGTCCGGGACCAGACCGTTCCCGGCCGCGGCACCGTGCGCCTCGATGGAACCGGGGCCGGTCTGCGGGTAGCCCTGCGCCGGCAGCTCGCTGAGGTGCAGGGGCAGATACAGCGTGAAGGTCGAGCCGCGGCCCGGCTCGCTCGACGCGTGGATCTCGCCACCGAGCAGCCGGGCGATCTCCCGGCTGATGGACAGCCCGAGCCCCGTACCGCCGTACTTGCGGCTGGTCGTACCGTCCGCCTGCTTGAACGCCTCGAAGATCACCAGCATCTTGCTGGACGCGATCCCGATCCCGGTGTCGGTGACCGAGAACGCGATCAGATCGGCGTCGGCGTCGCGCAGCGAACCGGCTTCCAGGAGCTGCTCGCGGATGGCGTTCGGCACATCCGCGCCGGCCGGCCGGATCACCAGCTCGACGGCGCCGCTGTCGGTGAACTTCACCGCGTTGGAAAGGAGGTTCCGCAATACCTGGAGAAGCCGCTGCTCGTCCGTGTGCAGGGTGGCGGGAAGCTCCGGCGACACCCGTACAGAGAAGTCGAGCCCCTTCTCGGCGGTGAGCGGCCGGAAGGTCGCCTCCACGTAGTCGACCAGCTGGACCAGTGCGATCCGGGTCGGGCTGACGTCCATCTTGCCCGCCTCGACCTTCGACAGATCGAGGATGTCGTTGATCAGCTGCAGCAGGTCGGAACCTGCGCCGTGGATCGTCTCGGCGAACTCCACCTGCTTCGGGGAGAGATTCTCCTCGGCGTTGTCCGCGAGCAGCTTGGCCAGGATGAGCAGTGAGTTGAGCGGCGTGCGCAGCTCGTGCGACATGTTCGCCAGGAACTCGGACTTGTAGCGCATCGAGACCGCGAGCTGCTCGGCACGCTCCTCCAGGACCTGCCGTGCCTCCTCGATCTCGGTGTTCTTCACCTCGATGTCACGGTTCTGCTGGGCCAGCAGTTCGGCCTTCTCCTCCAGTTCGGCGTTGGACGCCTGGAGCGCCTTCTGCCGGTTCTCCAGTTCCTCCGAGCGGTCGCGCAGCTGCTCGGTCAGCTCCTGCGACTGCTCCAGAAGCTTCTCCGTCTTGGTGTTGACGCTGATCGTGTTGACGCTGGTCGCGATCATCTCGGCGAGCTGGTTGAGAAAGTCCCGCTGGATGTGGGTGAACGGCTGGAACGAGGCCAGCTCGATCACGCCGAGGACCTGCCCCTCGAAGAGCACCGGCAGCACGATCACATGCGCCGGCGGTGCCTCGCCGAGGCCCGAGGAGATCTTCAGATAGCCCGGCGGCACGTTGTCCACCTGGATCGTCCGCTTCTCCTCCGCCGCCGTACCGATGAGCGTTTCGCCGGGCCGGAAGGACGTCGGCATCGAGCCTGCGGAGTAGCCGTAGCTGCCCCGCATGCGGAGTACGTACGCACCCTCCTGGTCCGCGTCCGCCACCACCGCGTCGGTGTCACCGGTCGGCATCGCCAGGAAGAACGCGCCGTGCTGCGCCGAGACGACCGGGGTCAGCTCGCTCATGATCAGCGAGGCGACGTCGTCGAGATCCCGGCGTCCCTGCATCAGACCGGAGATCCGGGCGAGGTTGCCCTTGAGCCAGTCCTGCTCCTTGTTGGTGGCCGTGGTGTCGCGCAGGTTGGCGATCATCGTGTTGATGTTGTCCTGCAGGGCCTGGATCTCGCCGGCCGCGTCCACATCGATCTTGAGGTTGAGATCTCCGCGGGTCACTGCGGTGGCGACGGCCGCGATGGCCCGCACCTGACGGGTCAGGTTCCCGGCCATCTCGTTCACGGACTCGGTGAGATCGCGCCAGGTTCCGTCGACGTCCCGGACCCGTGCCTGACCGCCCAGCTGACCCTCCGTGCCCACCTCACGGGCCACCCGGGTCACCTGCTCGGCGAAGGACGACAGCTGGTCGACCATCGTGTTGATGGTGTTCTTCAGCTCCTGGATCTCACCGCGCGCGTCGATGTCGATCTTCTTGGTGAGATCGCCCTTGGCGATGGCGGTGGTGACCGTGGCGATCTGACGCACCTGGCCGGTCAGGTTGGACGCCATCGAGTTCACCGACTCGGTGAGGTCCTTCCACGTACCGGAGACGCCCGGCACCCGTGCCTGACCGCCCAGCTCGCCCTCGGTACCCACCTCACGGGCGACTCGCGTCACCTCGTCGGCGAACGAGGACAGCGTCGTCACCATCGTGTTGACGGTGTCGGCGAGCTCGGCGACCTCGCCGCGCGCCTCGACGGTGACCTTCTTGGTCAGATCGCCGTTGGCGACCGCGGACGAGACCCGGGAGATGTTCCGCACCTGGCTGGTCAGGTTGTTGGCCATCAGATTGACGTTGTCGCTGAGGTCCTTCCAGATGCCGGTGGCACCGCGTACCCGCGCCTGACCGCCCAGGATGCCCTCGGTGCCCACCTCACGGGCGACCCGCGTCACCTCATCGGCGAAGTTGAGCAGCTGGTCGACCATCGTGTTGACGGTCGTCACCAGTTCGAGGATCTCGCCCTTGGCGTCGACGGTGATCTTCTTGGAGAGATCGCCCTTGGCGACCGCGGTGGTGACCTCGGCGATGTTGCGGACCTGCAAGGTCAGGTTGTTCGCCATGCCGTTGACGGACTGGGTGAGGTCCTTCCACGTACCGGACACACCCTGCACCTCGGCCTGGCCGCCCAGGATGCCTTCCGTACCCACCTCACGGGCGACCCGCGTCACCTGCTCGGCGAAGTTCGAGAGCTGGTCCACCATCGTGTTGAGGGTGTTCTTCAGCTCCAGGATCTCGCCGCGGGCGTCCACGTCGATCTTCTGCGACAGGTCACCGCGCGCCACCGCGGTGGCGACCTGCGCGATGTTACGGACCTGAGCGGTGAGGTTCCCCGCCATGCCGTTCACCGAGTCGGTCAGATCGCGCCACACCCCGGCCACGCCGGGAACCTGCGCCTGGCCGCCGAGCCGGCCGTCGGTGCCCACCTCGCGGGCCACCCTGGTCACCTGGTCGGCGAAGGCGGAGAGCTGGTCGACCATCGTGTTGATGGTGTTCTTCAACTCGAGGATCTCGCCGCGGGCGTCCACGTCGATCTTCTGCGACAGGTCGCCCCGCGCGACCGCCGTGGTCACCTGCGCGATCTGACGCACCTGGGAGGTCAGGTTCCCGGCCATGAAGTTGACGGAGTCGGTGAGCTCCTTCCAGGTACCGGAGACGCCGTCGACCCGCGCCTGACCGCCGAGGCGGCCCTCCGTGCCCACGTCCCGCGCCATCCGGGTCACCTGGTCGGCGAAGGACGACAGCTGCGCCACCATCGTGTTGACGGTGTTCTTCAGCTCCAGCATCTCGCCGGCCACATCCACAGTGACCTTCTGCGACAGATCACCGTTCGCGACCGCGGTCGTCACCTGCGCGATGTCCCGCACCTGACCCGTCAGGTTCCGGAACGCCGTGTTCACCGAGTCCGTGAGGTCCTTCCACGTTCCCGCCGCACCCGGCACCTCTGCCTGACCGCCCAGCCGGCCCTCGACACCGACCTCCCGGGCGACCCGGGTCACTTCCGAGCCGAAGGACTGGAGCTGGTCCACCATCGTGTTGACGGTGTTCTTCAGCTCCAGCATCTCGCCGGCCACATCCACAGTGACCTTCTGCGTCATGTCACCGCTGGCCACCGCCGTGGTCACCTGCGCGATGTCCCGCACCTGCGTCGTCAGGTTCCGGAAGACCGTGTTCACCGAGTCGGTGAGGTCCTTCCAGGTACCCGCCGCACCGGGCACCTGCGCCTGCCCGCCGAGCAGCCCCTCGCCACCGACCTCGCTGGCCACCCGCGTCACTTCGTCCGCGAAGGTCCGCAGCGTCTCGGTCATCTGGTTGATCGTCTCGGCGAGCTGCGCCACCTCGCCACGGGCGCTCACGGTGACCTTCTGCGACAGGTCGCCACTGGCGACCGCCGTCGTCACCTCCGCGATCCCGCGCACCTGTGAGGTGAGGTTCCCGGCCATCGTGTTGACGGAGTCGGTGAGGTCCTTCCACACCCCGGCCACACCGGGCACCGTCGCCTGCCCGCCGAGCTCACCCTCCGTGCCCACCTCACGGGCGACCCGGGTCACCTCGGAGGAGAACGACGACAGCTGGTCGACCATCGTGTTGACGGTGTTCTTCAGCTGCAGCATCTCGCCGGCCACGTGGACGGTGACCTTCCGCGACAGATCGCCCTTGGCGACCGCGGTCGTCACCAGGGCGATATCCCGCACCTGCGCGGTCAGCCGGTACGCCATGGTGTTGACGGAGTCCGTGAGGTCCTTCCAGGAGCCGGACATTCCGCGTACCTGGGCCTGTCCGCCCAGCTTGCCCTCGGTACCCACCTCGACCGCGACCCGCGTCACCTGCTCGGTGAATGCCGACAGCTGGTCGACCAGATTGTTGACCGTACGGGCCACCTTCAGGAACTCGCCGCGCAGCGGGCGCACGGTCTCGTCGGCCGTGTGCGACCGGAGTTCCATCCGCTGTTCCAGGTCACCGTCGGCCACTGCCGACAGCACCCGCCCGACCTCCGAGACCGGCCGCGCCAGGTCGTCGACCAGCTCGTTCGAGGCATCGATGGCCGCGGCCCAGGAGCCCTCGCAGGCCCCTGTCTCCAGGCGCTCGGTGAGCTTCCCCTCACGCCCGACCACGCGACGTACCCGGGCCAGCTCGCCGGTCAGGTGGAGATTGCGGTCGGCGACCTCGTTGAAGACCGCCGAGATCTCTGCCAGCGGCCCCTCGCCGGAGACGGTCAGACGCCTGCGGAAATTCCCGTCGCGCATCGCCACCAGGCCGGCCAGCAGTCTGTTGAGCGCCGCGGCGTCCACTTCGATGGTTCCATTGCGCTGCTTCTTCACGGACTGTCCGCCTTTTGTGCGCGTTGCTGATCCCCGCGCCGCCACGCCAGACTCCACCGTGTCCCTCCCGCAGGGGTTGACCGTATCGCTCGGGCCTTGCCTGGGATCTTGCCCAGTTCCACATTGGCTCACCGCCACACTCCACCGTCGACGGGTGACCATGCGGCCGTCAAATCGTTGAAAGCTACCAGGCCGGAACTGATCGAGGTGGAACCTCCAACGGTTGTCCCGCATCCCTCCGTTGGGAAGACCACACTTGTCCGACCGGACACCGTTTCCTGGTCGCGCTTGCCCGAAGTCGGCCCTCGTGTACCCGATACAGGGAACGAGCGTCTAGCCTGGCAGGCGAATCGAAGCGGCGAGAAACGGGCACAGGACTCGGGGAAGCGGCGAGACACCATATGGGGAGTGCTGTGATCACCGCGCGCGCGGCTGCCACCTTCGACCCGGCCGGGCGCTCCGTCGCGACCGCCCGCGCCTTTGTCCGTGACACCCTGCAGGGGTGGGGGTACGCCGACATCGTCGACGACGCGGTCGTACTCACCAGCGAGCTCGTGACCAATGCTGTGGTGCATGCGGGCACCGCCGCCGATGTGCTGTGCCTGCGTACGGAGGACGGCGTCCGGGTCGAGGTCTCCGACCACTACCCGGAGCGGGAGATCCCGCTCCAGAGCACCGGACTCGACTTCGGCAGCCCCGATCGCGAGGGCGGCCGCGGTCTGCTCCTCTGCGCGGCACTCGCTTCCCGGTGGGGCGTCGAGTACACCCCGGAGCACAAAAAGGTCTGGTTCCAGCTCGATCTCCCCGAGCGCCCGGTGGGCATCCGTTCCGCGGGCCCGCTGCTCCCCATCGACCTCCTCCCGGTCGCGGACGAGCGCGTCCGGGTCGCCGTCGTACAGATCGACCACTCCGGTTCCATCGCCGGGTGGAACGACGACGCCGCGTTCCTCTTCGGCCACACCGCGGAACAGGTCACCGGCAAACAGCTCACCGACTTCACCGCCTGGCCGCACACCCCCGGCACCAGCACCGGAATCGCCGACGCGCTCCAGCTCTCCCGCTGGGAAGGCAGTTACGGCATCCGGGGCGCCGACGGCCGCACCATCCCCGTGTACGCCTCCCACCTCAGAGTCCGCGACACCCAGGGCGAACCGTCCACGGTCTGTCTTCTGGTCCGGGACCACGAACGTGCCGTACTCCAGTCACCGGTGCGCACCCCGGTCTCCGACGCGGGCTCCGAGAGCCGCACGACGGACCCCTTCGAGGTGTTCATCGGCTCCCCCGCCCCCGACGACCTCGACGGGCTGCTCCAGCGCACCGTCGAACGGGCCCGCGACATGCTCGACGCGGATTCTGCCTTCCTGCTGTTGGCCACCGATGACGAGACCGAGCTGGAGGTCCGGGCCACGACGGGCCTCCCGTCCGCCCGCCAGCGCTTCGCCCGCGTCCCCGTGGAAGCAGGCACGGGTCGGTACGGCTCCGCCCGGATGCCGGCTGTGCACGAAGACCTCACAGTCGTCCCCGGCGCCGTGCCGCTGCTCAGCGATACCGGCATGCGCTCCGTCGTGACCGTCCCGCTGAAGGTCGAAGGACGCCTCACGGGGTCCCTGGGCGTCGCGACGGAATCGCCCGGCCGGTACACCAACGAGGAGGCACTGCGTCTCCAGTTCGCCGCGGACCGTATCGCGCTCGCCGTCGAATCGGCCCGCCTCGGCGAACTGGAAAGGCTCCGCCGCGGTTCGCTGTCCTTCCTCGTCGAGGCGTCCGACCTCCTCGCCGGCACCCTCGACCGGGACCAGACACTTGCCCTGATGGCCCAGATGACGGTCCCCACCCTGGCCACCTGGTGCGCCGTTTACACGATCGCCGACCAGTCCTCGGAGCCGTACCTCTCTTACGTCCTCCACGAGGACGAAGAACTCATCGACGGCCTCAAGGACCTGCTCTCCAAGATCTCCCCGCCGGACCCCGTGCCGTCCCCTGGCGCCCGCGTCTGGGCCGTCCCCTCCGAGGCGGCCCACGAGGCCGCCCTGCGCGCCTCCATGCGCAGTCTCGTCCGCGACCAGTCGGACGGCCCCGGCTCCGGCATCCGTACAACCCTGGCCACCGCGGCCGCGGTGGGGGGCGAGACAGTGGTCCTCCCTCTCGTCGCCCGCAACCGCGTCATCGGCATGCTCACGCTCGGCAAGCCGTCCGACGACCACTTCCGTCAAGAGATCCTCGAGCTCGCCGAGGACCTCTCCCGCCGCGCCGCGCTCGCCCTGGACAACGCCCGCCTCTACTCGGAACGCGTGGCGATCAGCCAGTCCCTCCAGCGCAGCCTGCTGCCCCCGGGCCTGCCCGACGTCCCCAATGTCGAGATCGAGGTCATCTACCGGGCGGCGGGCGAGGGCAACGAGGTCGGTGGCGACTTCTACGACGTCTTCCCGATCCGCGACGGCGCCTACGGTTTCGCCATCGGTGACGTCTGCGGTACGGGCCCGGAGGCCGCGGCCGTCACAGGGCTGGCGCGCCACGCCCTGCGCCTCCTCGCCCGCGAGGGCTTCGGCGGTCCCGCCGTCCTGGAACGCCTCAACGCCGCGATCCTCGACGAGGGCTCCCGCAGTCGTTTCCTCACCCTGCTCTACGGGGAGCTGTGGCCCCAGGAGGACGGCAGCGCCCTGCTGAAGGTGGTGTGCGCCGGGCACCCCCTTCCGCTGCGCCTGCGGCAGGACGGCACGGTCGAGACCCCGGCCGAACCGCAGCCACTGCTGGGCGTCATCGAGGACCTCGAACTGTACGAACAGACCGTCACCCTCGACCCGGGCGACGTCCTGCTGTGTGTGACGGACGGCGTCACGGAACGCCGTGAAGGCACTCGTATGCTCGGCGACGACGGTCTGGCCGATGTGCTCACAGGATGTACGGGCCTGACGGCCGGCGCGGTGGCGGGCCGTGTCCTGCGGGCGGTGGAGCGCTTCGCCGCCGACCCCGCCTCCGACGACATGGCGATCCTGGCCATGCGTGTCCCTGAACCGCCCGCCGTCTGACTGCGCCTCATCGGTGAGTGGCCTCTGACAGACTCCAAATCATGACCTCAGAGACAATCACTGCGGACACCGCAGGCACGTGGCAGCTCGGCGACCTGACCGTCAACCGTCTCGGTTTCGGCGCAATGCGCCTGACCGGCAGCGCCGCCTTCGACCTCGGTACGCCGAGCAACCGTGAGCAGTCGCTCGGGGTGCTCCGGCGCGCGATGGAGCTCGGTGTGAACCACATCGACACCGCGGCGTTCTATTTCTCGTCGCTGCGCTCAGCCAACGAGCTGATCAACCGGGCACTTGCGCCGTATCCCAAGGACCTGGTCATCACCACCAAGGTCGGCCCGGTCCGGGACCCGTCGGGCGCATGGCAGCCCCACGCCCGGCCGGAGGAGTTGCGCGGTCAGGTGGAGGAGAACCTGCGTCAACTGGGCCGCGACCACCTCGATGTGGTCAACCTCCGCCTCATGGGCCAGGATTCGGTCTCCGAGCACTTCGGCGCCCTGGCCGAGCTCCGCGAGGCCGGCCTCATCCGCCACCTCGGTATCTCCAACATCAACAGCGAACACCTCGCCGAGGCACAGTCCGTGGCCCCGGTGGTCTGCGTGCAGAACCGCTACGGCGTCCAGTCCAGGTCCACGGACGCCGACGCCATCCTGCGGCTGTGCGGAGAGCAGGGCATCGCGTTCGTGCCCTTCTTCGCCATCGCAGGCGAAGGCCGCGAGCAGGGGGTCAGTGCCGCCGACTCGAGCGGCGACGAGGTGTTGCGAACCATTGCCCGCGCGCACAGCGCGACGGTCGCTCAGGTCCGCCTGGCCTGGACCCTGCAACAGGGCCCGCACGTACTGGCCATACCTGGGACCGGCAATCCGGACCATCTCGTGGAGAACGTGGCCGCGGCAGCACTGCGCCTTTCAGCAGACGAACTGGCTCGCCTCGATTCGCTCCATGGGTAAAGCGAAAGGCCCCCACCAGTGATGGGGGCCTTTCGCTTTGACTGAGCCCCAATACGGAATCGAACCGTAGACCTTCTCCTTACCATGGAGACGCTCTACCGACTGAGCTATTGGGGCCTGCTGCCCTGCGGCAACGAGATAGAGCATACCCCGAACTCCGGGAAATGCATAACCACGCGCGGCAACGTCCGAAACACCAGCCACAACACCAGCCACGCGGGGCAGCGGGCACTACAGGGACACCACGACGGCCTGGCCCCGTGAACGCAGAAAAGCCCCGCACCAAAGGTGCGGGGCTTTCCCGGAATAATTGTTCGGCGGCGTCCTACTCTCCCACAGGGTCCCCCCTGCAGTACCATCGGCGCTGAAAGGCTTAGCTTCCGGGT